>JAIRPF010000122.1 GCA_031257115.1 Accumulibacter sp. | reverse complement strand
CCCGCGTGCTGCTTGATGATGGAGAATTCATCGGCGCTGAGCGGGCCGGGCTTTTGCAGCACGCTGTCCGGAATGCCGATCTTGCCGATGTCGTGCAGCGGGCTGGCCGCCCTGAGGATGTCTACCCTGTCGGGCGTCAGGCCCAGCAGTTCTCCGAGATGGGCGCTCAGGATGCCGATGCGGCGCACGTGGCTGCTCGTTTCCTGGTCGCGCGATTCCAGCGCGTTGAAAAGACGGCCGATGATTTCGCCCTGCGTCTCCCGAATGGCTTCCGTCTGTTGGCGCACGATGGCTTCCAGGTCGGTGCTGTGCCGCCGCTGGGTGCGCTCCGACAAAATAAGCCGGGAACCCACCTGGACGCGCATCTGAAGTTCCATCGCCTCGAAAGGCTTGGCGATGTAGTCGTCCACCTTGCCCTCGGAAAAACCTTTCAGCATATCGTGCAATTCACCCCGGGAAGTGAGCAGGATCACGTAGATGTATTGCCTGCCGTCGCTGAGTTCCCGGACCTGGCGGGCAAGCTCCAGGCCGTCCATGCCGGGCATCCCCCAGTCCGTGATCAGCATGTCCACGCTCCGGGAATTGTCCATGATGTACTTCAACGCATCCATGCCGTTGGAGGTTTCGACGACTTCGTACCCCCAGCCGCGCAGGTGCTTGGCGAGAATGAACCTCGCCATTTCCTGGTCTTCAGCGATCAGTATTCGCATATACGCCTCTGTTCTTTCTTCGTCCGGGACGCGCGGTCAGCGCAGACAGTCCCGCATGGCGTCCGTCAGAATCCTGAGACGCGCCTTGAGTTCCGCGGCAAGCGCCAGCGCCTTTTCCTTTTCGCCCGGTAGAGAGGCGGAACGGCCCATTCGTTCCAGTTCGGAACATTCCCGATAGACATCGGATTTGGTGTAGTAGCTGGTGATTCCTTTCAGGGAGTGCGCGTTGACCGTCAAGGCGTCGTTGTCATCCCGTTCCAGGGCGCCCTCGACCTCGGCCAGCAGGCCCGGCGCGTCGCGCAGGTATATCTCTATGCTTTTCTTGATGAATTCGGTATCTCCGCCGAATACCTGGTTCATCAGCTCGCGATCGAAAGCCTCCGCCCGCGGAAGCCCGGAATTTCCATCCTGCCCGGCGGTCTCTTTGACGGGCGCATGACCCCTGATGCCGAACTTCTCCATCATTTCGTCCAGCACGGCGGCCAGATCGTCGATCAGCAGGGGTTTCGAGACATAGGCGTCCATGCCCGCTTGCAGGCATTTTTCCCGGTCGCCCTGCAACGCGCGCGCCGTCATGGCCACCACGGGAACGCGCTTTCTTTCCGGATGGGATTTTTCGTATTCGCGCAGGCGTCCCACGGCTTCGATGCCGTCCATGACCGGCATCTGGACGTCCATGAACACCAGGTCGAACTGCTTCTCTTCCAGCATCTCCAGCGCCTCCTTGCCGTTCTCGGCGGTGCGCACCGTATGCCCGAATCCCTGAAGCATGCGCGTGGCCACCATCTGGTTCATGACCATGTCTTCCACCAGCAGCACATGGAGGCCTTGCGCCGCTTTCTTGTTGATGTCTTTCTCCGCTTCCGCCCGCAGCTCCTTCATGCCCGCGCTCTCCCATATGCCGACCGCGGAGGCGATGGCGCGCATCAGATCCTCGGGGCGGACCGGCTTGGTGAGCAGGTGCTTGACCATTCCCTGCGGCGTGCCTTCGGGCAATTCTCCCGAAGAGAGCATGACGACCGGAATCTGCTTCAGATCGTCGTTCTCGCGCATGGCACGGATCAGGTCGACGCCATTCTTGTCGGGCATCTGCAAGTCCGTCAGCACCAGGGAGAAAGCGGCCGCGGTGTTGGCCGCGATAAGCAGGCAGCGCAGGGCTTCGTCCACGCTGGAACTCTCTCTGGGCTTCATGCCCCAGCCGTTGAGCTGCTCCATGAGCACGCGCCGATTCGTGTCGTTGTCATCGACCAGCAGCACGGTTCTGCCCTTGAGCGCCTCGGCGGACGCCAGGGGCTTGGGCACCGCTCCGGCCAGGCAGGGCAGGACGAGATCGAACCAGAACGTGCTGCCGTAGCCCGGCTGGCTTTCCACGCGTAATTCGGAGTGCATCAGCGAGACGAGCCTGCGCGAGATGGCCAGGCCCAGGCCCGTGCCTCCGTACTTGCGGGTCGTCGAGGTATCCGCCTGCTCGAAGGCGAGGAAGATGCTCTTCTGCTTGTCCACCGGGATGCCGATGCCCGTATCGCTGACGGAAAAGCGCAGTTCGACGGTATCTCCCCTCTGTTCGAGCTGGCTGACGTTCAGCGTGATCTCTCCCTTTTCCGTGAACTTGATGGCGTTGTTGACCAAGTTCACCAGAATCTGCCGGATACGCTGCCCGTCGCCCTCCAGATGATCCGCGGCCTGGGGATCGATATGCACGATCATTTCCAGGTACTTCTTGTAGGCCACCGGCGCCAGCCCCTTCATGACGTTGAACACGGTGTCCCGGAGGCTGAAGGGAACCGGATCGATGGACATCTTGCCCGCCTCGATCTTGGAGAAGTCCAGCACGTCGTTCAGGACGGCCAGCAGGCTGTAGCTGCTCGTCTTGATGGTCGCGGCCATGGACGCCTGTTCGGGGTCGAGCTGGGTGCGCAGCAGCAGGTCGGACATGCCGATCACCCCGTTCAGGGGCGTGCGGATCTCGTGGCTGATATTGGCGAGGAACTCGCTCTTCGCCCTGTTGGCGCTCTCGGCGGCTTCCTTGGCCTGGCGCAAGTCTTCCTCCATGCGATTGCGCTCGGTGACGTCCAGCAGCATGCCGCCCACGCCGTTCACGCCCGATTCGGCGTCGACGAGCGGGAAAATGCGTCCGTCGAAAATCCGGCCTTCCTGCCCGAAGGCGAAATCCTTCATGAAGACGGGCAGGCCCTTGTCCATGGCTTCCCGCTCGCATTCGCCGAAACGGCTCCTCAACTCCGGAAGCAGCAGCGAGGTGTCGTCCTGGCCGAGCATTTCTTCCGGCGAACGCTGGATCAGCCCGGCAAAGCGTTTGTTGACCAGAACGTATTCGCGGTTGACGCCCTTCAGGTAGACGCCGGCGACCGTGTTGTCCATGAAAGCCTGCAATTCCTGCTGGCGCCTCACTACGTCCTGTGTGCGCCGTTCTACCCGTTCTTCGAGTTCCTGCGTCAGATCGCGCAACTGCCCCTCGGCCTGATCCCGCTCGCGCAGATAAGTGGTGAGACGCCGTCCACCCACGCAAGAACACACCACGCCGAAAAGCCAGAGTCCCAGATGCGAGGCGCCCAGGAAAACCACCGTGGAATGCGCCTGGGTCAGAAAAGGCGTCATGGGCACGGATACGCTGATGCCGCCCCGCTGCTCGCCGACCTTGTATCCCTGGGACGCATGGCAGGCCAGGCAGCTCTCTTCCGTGACCAAGGGGCCGATGAGACGCAGGTACGGCTTGCCATCCATCATCTGCAACTCGGAGAATTCCTTCAAGCCCTGGTCGCCTTCGAGCAGGGTGAGCGCCTTTGATTCCCAAGGATCCGCCTTGTTTCCCGGACGGATGGGCTTCTTGCTGGTGATATGCCCGATGATGCCCGAGGAAGGCTGTCCGAGTTCATGCACGATCCGCGTCATATACGCCGGATTGACCATGGTCAGGGTCTCGCCCTTGGGGCCTTTGATGTCCCGATCCAGATTCCACGCGAGATAGGGATTGGGCGGCGTGATTTCGGTGACTTTCGCATAGACGCCGCCGAGATGGGAATTCCAGCGGCGATAAGCGATGTCCTTCTCGAAGGCCGTGCGCGCCCGGAGCCTCGCCGCCTCTTCGACATACCGGTGCGTCCTGTCGATGTTGATCCAAAACGACACGCCCACGCACAAGGTCCAAAACGCAAGCACCGCGATGATGTAGGCGGACACGGGCGCGCTTTTCCGAACCGGCGCCCGCGCCGAGTTACATCCCTGTTCCATATCCGTCTCCATAAAAGTTCGGCGCTCGTCCGATTGCGCGCGACACGAGAAGCGAAACCAATCCAAAACCAAGGGATCCTTGACACGTCCCCGACGTGCGTAATCTTTTGTTTTTTTACATTGTAACACAGTTTCCCCCATATCCGCCGAATGCCCGCCAAAGACCGCCGCCGGGAGAAGCGCGGCAGGCCAGGCTGGAACATGGCGCGCGGGCGGGACACCCGCTTCCCTTCCCCTCGTCATTCCCGCGAACGCGGGAATCCAGTTTCGTTCTTTTCAGCCCGAAGGGCTGCAAATCAAAACCTCCATCTTAAGGGAGGTGGCTCGCGGCTTAGCCGCGAGTCGGAAGGAGTTGGGCGGTTGAGTTTCAGGCGAGGATGGTTGGTGAACGGACTGGATTTCGGCGATTGAGGGGCGGTGGTTTCCTGTTCATCCGCGTCTGAAAACCCAATAGCCGAACTCCTCCCGTCACGCCTTTGGCGCGACACATTCCTCAGGAGGGGCGGCGCTTCGCGCCGGAGGGCACGTTCCTGGATTCCCGCTTTCGCGGGAATGACGAGGATGAGGGGATTGGCGAAGGCAACGGCGACAGGGATTGCCGCTCGCGCGGAGCAGGCCGTCATTGCCTCGGCAAACGGGAATCCGGTGCCTGCGCATCCCCGTCATTTCCGCGAAAGCCATTCTCGTCATTCCCGCGAACGCGGGAATCCAGTTTCGTTCTTTTCGTCCCGCATAGGCTGGGTGAGCGTGGCGAACCCCAACGCAAGCGGCAAACCATCCTGCCGAAATGTCGGGGCGCCTTGCTCCCCCCGGCCCATGCGCTGGATTCTTGCTTATCAAGGGAATGACGGGAATTCGCGGGGGCTTGATTCAGAAACGCGCTGCCGCGCGAGCCGCTTTCCTCGGTTTGATTGGAGCGCGGCGTCCCGCCCGCAAAAAAAGCGAATGAAGCGGGCGTTATGCCCGCGCTCCGTTCCGGACGTCCATCCGAACCCCACGGCGAAAACACGGCGGGCGGACAATATCCGCCCGCGACGCGCTTTTCCGAACCGCCCTGGGCGCGGCGGTATACGGTCAGACCCGTATCTTCTGATCCTCGATGTAGGCGCGGATGATCGATTCGGCGTCCTGGCCGGCGGCAAAACCGAGTTTCAGCGCGCGGTCGGTCTTGAAGCACGCCGGCCAGGAAGTCACCAGCGCCTCGATGAGCGGGTCGATCTGGATGCGGATGAGGTCGGCCACCCTGTCGCCGGCGATCCGGCGCAGGGTGTCGATCATCTCGCCGACCGCCACGGTGCGGCCCGGCAGGTTGATCACGCGCTTCGTGCCCCACGCGGAGGACGGCAATTCATAGGCGTGGATCAGCGCCTCGATGGCCTTGGGCGGCGGCAGCAGCCAGAGGCGGGCGTCACGCCCGACCGGGCAGATCGCGGCGACGCCGTTGAGCGGCTCGCGGATGATGCCGCTGGCGAACGAGGAGGCAGCGAGGTTGGGCTTGCCGGGCCGCACGGAAATGGTGGGCAGGCGCACCGAACGGCCGTCGATGTAGCCCTTGCGCGAATAGTCGCCGACGAGGTATTCGCAGCAGACTTTCTGCGCGCCGTAGGAACCCTGGGGATTGGGCGTGACGCCGTCGTCAATGACTTCCGGCAGCTCGCCGCCGAACACGGCCACGGAGCTGGTGAATATCAGGCGCGGCGGCCGCGCCTGTTTGCGGCAGGCGTCGAGCAGGCCGCGCGTGCCGTCGAGGTTGACGCGCATTCCGAGGTCGAAATCGGCCTCGGCGCCGCCGCTGACCACGGAAGCGAGGTGGAATACCGCGTCGGTATCGCCGCCCAGCGTGGCCTCGACGAGGGCCTTGTCGGTGAGATCGCCCTTGACGCACTTGAAACGCGCGTCGACGTCGCCCGGAAACGCCACGTCGAACAGGGTGATTTGCGAAATCGGCGTCGATTTGTCTCCGGCATCCGGCAGCGCGCCTTTTTCCAGCAGCGCCCGCGCCAGCCGATACCCCAAAAATCCGCCGCCTCCCGTAACCAGTACTTTCATGTCCATTCCTCGCAAAAATTGTCGTTCATTACCGTTCGGAAACCGGTTTCTTCGCTGAAAAACCGGGATAATCCCGGCCATTGCAATTCGCAACCGCCGCCCGTTCCATCGACCGAAACCATCGTCCGACGGCGGAATTTTCCTCTTTTTCGGAAGCGCGTGGAGAACAAGCGATGAAAACCACACGACGCAAAGCCGGAGAACGCGGCGGCCGGGGACTGGCGCCATGACGAAGCGGCGTTTCGCCTGGCTGCTGGCGCTTTTCGTGTTTCTGCCGGCGGCGGGCGTGGCCGGGTATTACCGGCTCGCGCCGCTCCTCTGGTACTGGCGCGGCATTCCCGCCGACGCGCCGGGCAGCCTGCGGCTCGCCGAATACCGCGTGACGCTGGAAGCCCGCCCCATCGAGGGCCTGGCCGCCAACGCCTCGGCGCTGACTTACAACTGGCGGACCGATACCCTTTTCACCACGACCAACCGCCCGCCCCGGATCGTGGAACTGACGCGCGACGGCGAGGTGGTGCGCGCCCTGCCGGTCGACGGCATCGACGACCTGGAAGGCATCACCCACATCGACGGCGCGCTGTTCGCCATCATCGACGAGCGCAAGCAGCGGATCCATCGCGTGGCGATCGAGGCGGACACGGCGCGCGTGGACGTGAAGGATGCTCCCTGTCTTGGCCTCGACATCCTGCAAAACGGCAATCTCGGCCTCGAAGGGATCACCTGGGACGAGCGGCGGCATCGCCTGTTCGTCGCCAAGGAGAAAAATCCCCGCGTTTTCGAGATCGACGGCCTGACGCCCCTGATGGACGGCGGAAAAATGAACCTTCTCATCCGCGAATGGCAGCCCCGGCAGCCCTTCCGGCATTTTCTGCGCGACCTCTCCTCGCTGAGCCGCGACGACCGGACCGGACACCTGCTGCTGTTGAGCGACGAATCCCGCCTGCTGGCCGAATACGGCGCGGACGGCGAACTGCTCGGCCTCATGCCGCTCTGGCGCGGTTTCCACGGTCTCGCGGCCAACGTGCCGCAGGCCGAGGGCGTCGCGGTGGGGCGCGATGGCACGATCTACCTCATTTCCGAACCCAATCTGTTCTACCGTTTCGAACGCTGAACGAAACCGCGATTCCGGCGCGCGGCGAAACATGGCTATACTGGCCCACATGCGGAAACCGCCGATCCTCGCCGCGTGCTGCCTGGCCTGCCTTCTCGCCGCCTGCGGCATCATCCCCGCGACGCCGGAACGCGCGCCGGCGTCCCCGGCGCGGCCATACGTTTCCGCGCAGGGTCGGGAGGTCGCCCTGTACGCCCTGGGACTGCTCGACACCGGCTATCGCTTCGGCGGCAAGAATCCCGAAGCCGGCCTCGATTGCAGCGGCATGGTGGCCTACGTTTTCAGGCAGGCCGCCGGCATGACGATCGGCGGCAGCGCGGCGGACATCGCCCGGCGGGGCCGCCCGGTCGCCCGCGAGGACCTGCGGCCGGGCGACCTGGTGTTTTTCGACACGCGCAACGCGCCTTTCTCCCACGTCGGCATCTACATCGGCGACGACCGTTTCATCCACGCGCCGTCGACCCGCGGCCGCGTGCGCATCGACCGGATGAGCGCGCGCTATTTCGCCCAACGCTTCAGCGCCGCGCGCGCCTATTTCGATTGAGACCGGGAATCGATCGGGAGGGCTGACCACGGCGGGCGCGGCGGAAGAATCAGGGCCGCCTCAGCGCGCCGCTTTTTCAACCGCATCGAGGATTCCGCGCAGGATGTTGATTTCGTCGCGTTCGAGCGCGGCGCGTCCATAAAGGCGGCGTATTTTCGGCATCAGCCGTTTTGGCTGCCCTGGGTCGAGAAATCCCGTGCGGATCATGACCCGTTCCAGATGCGCGTAGAAACGCTCGATGTCGTCGTTGCCGGCCGGCGGGGAGGCGAAAGGCGCGGTCCGCGCCGTTTCCGGCGGCCGTCCACCGCAGGCCGCCAGTCTCAATTCGTAACACAGCACCTGCACGGCGGCGCCGAGATTGAGCGAGGCATACCCTGGGTCGGCCGGGATGAAAACGGCGCGCTGGCAACGCTGGATTTCTTCGTTCGACAGGCCGGAGGTTTCGTTGCCGAAGACCAGCGCCACGTCGCCCGCGCCGGCCTTTTCCAGGATCAGCGGCGCGGCTTCCCGCGCCTGCAAGCGTTCCGGCCCCAGGTTGCGATGCCGGGCGGTCAGCGCCGCCGCGAACACGGTTCCCGCCAGCGCTTCGTCGAGGGTCGCGCAAACGACCGCCTCTCCGAGCACGTCGTCGGCGCCCGCCGCCCGCGCGCTGGCCTCGGGATCGGGGAATTTTCCGGGGCGGACCAGATACAGGCGCGAGAGGCTCATGGTCTTCATGGCGCGCGCGGCGGCGCCGATGTTTCCCGGATGGCTGGGACGGGAGAGGACGATCCGCACCCTGGAGAGCGTTTCTCGCGGAACGGGAAACGCCGCCGGGGAAGACGGGAGGGGCTGGCCCGTTCCGGAAGAATGCTTCATCCCGTTTCCAAACCGATCGCGCCGCGAGACGGGCCGCGAACGGCGCGAGTCACGCGGCGAGGCGAAACCGGCAAGGACGCGGGCAATCCGGAAATGGAATCAGCCAAAAAGCGCATCGACGTCGGGATCGCCGGCGATTTCCGCCGATCGCTGTCCGGGATCGGCGAGGGCGCCCCGCGCCAGCAATTGTTCGTAGCAGCACGCCCGGTTGCGGCCGCATTCCTTGGCGAAGTACATGGCCTTGTCGGCGCGTCCCACGGCGTCGATCGGCACGTCCGTTTTCACTATTGGGGCTTCCCCTGACATGGAATCGGAAAATTTATGGTGGATGAAGGTTAGTCGCCAATTCTAGGTGGCTATTTCCCCGGTGACAACTTCCCGCGATATATTTTTTCGCCCCTGTCGCGCGACGATCCGGCGGCGCGCGCCGGCGGACGCTTCCGCCGCAAAACACGCCCGGAATTGGTATGATTCGAGGCCCCGCCGGACCGCCGCGAGGCTTGTCCCGCGCGCCCCGCGAACCCCGTGAACAGGAGAAATCGAATGCCCGTCGACCGGACCGGCCTGAAGCCGATCGCCAACATGGAAGGAATGCCCTGCTTCGCCTGCGGCGCCAACAATCCCGCCGGATTGCACATGGATTTCCACACCGACGGGCGACGGGTCTATTCCTTCGTCACCGTGCCCCCGGTCATGGCCGGCTGGAGCCGGACGGCGCACGGCGGCATCCTTTCGACGATGCTCGACGAAATCATGTGCTGGTCGATCATCTATCTGCAAGGCAAGATGGCGGTGACTCAATCGATGACCGTGGAATTCAGAAAGCCGGTCCAGGTGGGACAGGCGCTGACCGTGATCGGCGCCGTCGAGGAAATCGCCGGGCGGCGAATCACGGCGCGCGGCGAAATCCACGGCCCGGAAAATACCCTCTGCGTCGAGGCCAGGGGCATCTTTGCCGCCATGCCGGCGCAAACCGCCGTCAGGACGGGCGTGATGCGCCCCGACGAGATGGAACGGTTCCTGCCGATCCTGCGGCAGCGCGAAGATTCCTGAACCGTTCGCCACGGCCATTCCGTTTTCCACCGGGAACAGTTGAATCGGCGGATCGACATCCGCGCGGCGGCGCGGCCGGGCCGTCGTTGCGGAAAACCGGGCGTGTCCGCCGCGAGGCGATGTGATACTTTCACGGAGTTCTTATAGTGAATTTTTATTACATGGAGGAACCCAAATTGAGCGATTCAATCGAACGCAAAGTCCAGATCGAGGTGGCCGATCCTTCCGCCGTGGGCCTGCTGGGCCTGGCGGTGGTCACGGCGGTGGCCTCTTCGCAGAAGCTGGGCGTGACCACCGGCACGGCCTTCGTCATTCCCTGGGCCATTTTCCTGGGGGCGATGGCGCAACTGTACGCCTCGGCCTATGACTTCAATCACAAGAACCTCTTTGGCGCCACCGTATTCGGCGCGTTCGGCTTTTTCTGGCTGGGCGTGGCCATGAGCTGGATCATCGCTTCCGGCGCTTTCGGCCCGGAACTCAAGGCCGCCGTGGACGGACGCCAGATCGGCTACGCCTTTCTGATTTATTTCCTTTTCGCCGTGGCCGGCACCATCGCCGCCACCGCCACCAACCTGACCCTGTTCATCGACATGGTGTTCATCGATCTCCTGCTCCTGGGCCTGACCGTGGACAGCATCGGCGGCGGTGTGCATTGGGCGCACGGCATGGCGGCTTACGCGGAAGTAGCCACCTCGGCCGTTTCCATCTACGCCTGTTGCGCCACTTTCCTCAACAAATTCTTTGGCCGCCCGTTCTGGCCCATGGGCGCGGCGCCCAATTTTTTCAAGAAGTAGAAAAAGCCCGCCGGTCGAAAGCGCGGGCCAGCGGAGCGCGGTTCGTGGACGCGGACGTCCGGCGGACCGCGTCCGCCTTTCGTCCCCTTCCGCCGGGACGGCCCAGGCCGCCGGGAAACCAGACATCCGCCTCCGCTTGTTACAATAGCGGACTATCCAATCCGCCGAAAAACCCGCCATGAAACGCAATCGCCTCTCCTCGCGCAAACGCATGTCCTCGGACGCCACCGAACTGGGGCGTCTGGCCGCCGGACTGGCCGAATCCGGCGGACGGCTGGAAGAGGATTTCTGGGAACGCCAGCTCGCCGGCCTCATCGACCGCATCCTCCAGAACGGCGCGGAAGACGACCTGAACGCCGCGCTCGACCGCCTGTTCGATTCGCACGCGGCCGCGCACGACTGCCTCGCCGACGCCATCGAGGCGCGCGCCGAATCCTGCGTGCTGACCCATCAGGGACAGGATCACGACGTCCTGCTGTTCAACGCGCCGCTGCTGGCGTGGTCGCGCTTCTCGATCCCGGCCGGAACGGTCGCGGCCAAGACCCTGCAAACGCTCAAGGTGCAGCTCGGCGCGCACGTCTTTTCGGCGGCGGCGCGGCTCGCCCTGGTCGACTACCTCTACAGCCCCGACCAGTTGCCGCGCAGTTTCGTCGATACCTGGCAACTGATGCGCGACCTGGGCGGCGCGGCCCTGGGCGACAAGCCGCTGAAGCTGGACGTTTCGGCGATGCCGGAAACCAACCAGTTCCTCTCCGACACGCGCTATCTGATCGGCGCCGTCGCCGTGCCGCGCGGCATGCCGATCTTCCGCTGGAACGAGTCCGACGGCGTCACGCGCGAATCGGCCCTGAAGGAATGGGCCAGACAGGGCGGCCCGTCGCTGGAACCCCTGCTCGCCGGCTGTGCCTTCCAGCCCCTGCTCGCCGACGCCTACCATGCCGCCTGCCGCTTGGCCGACGTGGCCTCGCGCCCGTACTCGCTGCGCGCGTCGGTGGCCTTCCTGCAAACCACGCTCGGCAAGCCGGCCGAATCGCTGCGCGCGGTCATCGGCGGTTTTCACGACAAGCGCCTGGAGGAATACCGCATCGGTTTCGGCCCGCGCAACGGCGACGCGATCTACCACGGCATCGTCTGGCCGCTCCTGGGCAGCGAGGACGAGACGACCGACGTCATCGGCGAAGTCGAAAGCCTCCTGCGCGAAACGGGCGTCAAGGAAGTGATCGTGCACAGCCAGCAATTCCCGTTCGAATTCTGCGACGACTGCGGCGCGCCGCTCTACGCCAACGCCGAGGGCGAAACGGTACACGCCGAAATGCCCGACCTCGGCAACGCGCCGTCGCAGACGTTGCATTGAAGGCCGTGAAACATGAAAAGTGAAAAGTGAAACGTGCCCACTCCCCGCCTCTCCCCCGCGATGGAAAGGAAATCGGACGATTTGGCGTTCGACGGGTTTCCCACGTTTCATGTTTCACGTTTCACTTTTCACGTCTTGCGTTTCACTTTTCACCCTAAAAAATGAACAACCCCGATCTGCTCCGGCGCAGCCTCGCCGCCGTCTGGCACCCGTGCACCCAGATGAAACAACATGCCGGCGGCGGCCTGCCGATGATTCCGATCGCCCGCGGACAAGGCGCCTGGCTTTACGATTTCGACGGCCGGCGCTATCTGGACGGCATCAGCTCCTGGTGGGTCAACCTGTTCGGCCACGCCAACCCGCGCATCAACGCCGCGCTCGCCGCGCAGCTCGGCGAACTCGAACACGTGATCCTCGCCGGTTTCACGCAGCGGCCGGTCGTCGAACTCTCGGAACGCCTGTCGGCCCTGACCGGCCACGCGCTGGGCCATTGCTTCTACGCTTCCGACGGCGCCTCGGCCACCGAGATCGCGCTGAAGATGTCCTTCCATGGCTGGCGCAATCGCGGGCGCGAACGGAAACGGAACTTCCTCTGCCTCGAAGGCGGCTACCACGGCGAGACGGTCGGCGCGCTGGCCGTCACCGACGTGGCGATTTTCAGGGACGCTTACGCGCCGCTGGTGCGCGCCGCCGCCACCGTGCCGACGCCCGACGCCCGCGACGCCAGGGACGGCGAGACGCCCGCCGACATCGCCCGCCGCGCCGCGCGCGCGCTCGAACGCCACCTGGACGAACACCACGAAAGCATCGCCGCCTTCATCGTCGAACCGCTGATCCAGTGCGCTAGCGGCATGGCCATGTACGATCCCGAATACCTGCGCCTCGCGCGCGCGCTGTGCGACCGCTACGAAGTCCACCTGATCTGCGACGAAATCGCCGTCGGCTGCGGCCGCTCCGGCACGTTTTTCGCGCACGAGCAGGCGGACATCAAACCCGATTTCCTGTGCCTGTCGAAGGGCATTTCCGGCGGTTATCTGCCGCTGTCGGTCGTGCTCACGACCGACGCCGTATTCGAGGCGTTCTACGACGACGCCACGGCGCGCGGCTTCCTGCATTCGCACTCCTACACCGGCAACGCGCTGGCCTGCCGCGCGGCGCTGGCCGTGCTCGACATCTTCGCGGAAGACCGGGTGATCGAACAAAACCGGAGCCGCGCGCAAAAACTGGCGGACGCGCTCGCGCCGCTCTCCGCCCACCCGAACGTCCGTCATCCGCGAAGCCGCGGCATGATCGCCGCCTTCGACGTCGCCACCGCCGACCCGAATTTCCAGCGCCGCTTCTACCGCGCCGCGCTCGAACGCGAGACCCTGACCCGCCCGATCGGCAACACCGTCTACCTGATGCCGCCGTACATCGTCGACGACGAAGAAATCGCGCACCTCGGCCGCGCCGTGGCCGCCGCGCTGGACGCGGCGCTCGCGGGATGATCTCGAAAAGCGGTCAGGCACGGCGGGCACGGTGAAAGACAGGAGCGAAAAGCAGTAACCACGACGGACACGACGCCCTGTCATCCCCGTGAAAGCGGGAATGACGATTCTTCCTGTCTATCCGCGTTTGATGATTCGACCACCGAACTTCTTCCATCATGCCTTCGGCGTGACACCTCCCTCAAGAGGGAGGTTTTGAATGGAGCGCGGGCGTTCTGCCCGCAAAAAAGGCGAACGAAGCGGGCGGGACGGCCGCGTTCCAATGGGTTTGGCGGCTGTTGGGGATTCCGCGCCGGGTGAAGGCAGTGTCGCGCGAAAAGTCTCTCCCCCCGGTGGAAGTGCCGCGCCGAAGGCGTGGCGGAGAAGGTCCCATTCCGGCGCGAAGTGCCGCAAGGAGTTGGGCGGTGGAATTGCCAAGCGCGAACAAAAATGTTGACCATGACGGATGCGACGAAAAACGAAAAAAGTCCCTGTCATTCCCGTCACCACATCACCCCGTCACTCCATCCCCTCGTCATTCCCGCGCAAGCGGGAAGGGGTCGTCTCAGAAAACGGAAAAATAAAGCACGCTAAGCGTGCGCGGAGGCTGGCACCCAGCGGTACAGCGTAGGAACGGACACGCCGAGGTTCTTGGCCACGTCCTTAGGCGGCACACCGTTGGCCAGCAGCTTCTTGGCCGACTCGATCTTGCTGTCGGTCATCTTCGGCTTGCGACCGCCCTTGCGGCCAAGCTGCCTGGCAACTTCCAGCCCGGCGCGGGTGCGCTCGACAGTCAGCTCGCGCTCCATCTCAGCCAGGCTGGCCATGACGCGGAAGAAGAAGCGCCCGGACGGTGTGCCGGTGTCGATGGAGTCGGAGAGGATCCTGAACTGGACGCCTTGCTTGTGCAACTCGCCAACCAAATCAACCAGTTGCTTGACCGATCGGCCCAACCGGTCGAGTTTCCAGACGACTAGGGTATCGCCTTCGCGCAGCATTTCGAGCGTCTTGGCCAAGCCTGGCCGGTCAGTCCGTGTACCGCTCACCTTGTCCTCGAAAACCTTCTTGCATCCGGCCTTGGACAAGGCTTCGCGCTGTAGCTCCAGATTCTGGTCCTGCGTAGAGACACGCGCATAGCCGATTAGCATCCTTGCTCACCACCTGCTCATGCCGTGATTGATC
>JAIRPF010000113.1 GCA_031257115.1 Accumulibacter sp. | reverse complement strand
CCGCCTCCGCCCCTTCCATCTCCCTCGTCATTCCCGCGAACGCGGGAATCCAGTGCCTTGTCTCCGGCCCGAAGGGCCGCCAATCAAAGGATGCGGCGCGATGCGCCGGAGGGTACGCCCTGGATTCCCGCGTTCGCGGGAATGACGGGGTTTTTGGGAAAGGTGGCTTGCGCGGCAATTCCAACTCGCGCGAAGCGCCATTCCAGATCCTCCCTCTCGAGGGCGGTGGCCCGCCGAGGGCGGGGCGGAAAGAGCCGGGCGGTCGAAGGATCGAGACAGGAACCGGATCACCCGAAACCCCGTCATTTCCTTGACAAGCCGGAATCCGGTTCGCCGTTGCCCCGCTCCCGCTCCTGCCCCCGACCCTGCCCCCGCCTCCACCCCTTCCATTCCCCTCGTCATTCCCGCGAAAGCGGGAATCCAGTGCCGTGTCTCCGGCCCGAAGGGCCGCCAATCAAAGGATGCGGCGCCTTGCGCCGGAGAGTACGCCCTGGATTCCCGCTTGCGCGGGAATGACGGGGTAACGGGAATATGCGGGCGGATGATGGGGGTTTCCGTTGGCGTGTCTGTTCATCCGCGTTTGGAAATTCGACCGCCTGACTTCTTCCGTCAGGCGGCCTTGCCGCGTGACACCTCCCTCAGGAGGGAGGCTTTGATATGGGTGCGCGGGTGTTCCGCCCGCTGAAAAGCAAACGAAGCGGGCGGGACGCCCGCGCTCCATTATTGGATTCGCGGCTCTTCGGGCTGGAGGCAAGGCACTGGATTCCCGCGTTCGCGGGAATGACGGGGTGGGATGGAAGCGGCGAAGGCGATGGCGAACCGGATTCCCGTTTATCAAGGAAATGACGGGAATTTGCGGGCGTTCGATCCAAAAGCGCGCTGGTCACGGCAAGACCCCATGAGCCACCATTCTTGCTGGTAGAATCCCGCCCATCGACCCGCGTCCGGCGTTCCGTCCTCCGCCGAGGCGAGGCGTCCGTTTTCGTGTCCGTATCCGTTTTCGTATTCGTTTTTCCGCCCGGATTTTTTCCTTCATCCACCGCAACATTCCAAGCGAGAGTCCGAAATGACGACCATCAAACAGGAAGACCTGATCCAGAGCGTTGCCGATGCGTTTCAGTACATCAGCTACTATCATCCGCTCGATTTCATCCAGGCGCTCGGCGAGGCTTACGAGCGCGAGGAATCGCCCGCCGCCCGCGACGCGATTGCCCAGATACTGACCAATTCGCGCCTGTCCGCCGAGGGCCATCGTCCGATTTGCCAGGATACGGGCATCGGCACGGTTTTCCTGAAGGTCGGCATGAACGTGCAATGGACCGGCGCCACGATGAGCGTGCGGGAAATGATCAACGAAGGCGTCCGGCGCGCCTATACCGAACCGGCCAATCCGCTGCGCGCGTCCGTGCTCGCCGACCCGGCCGGCAAGCGCAAGAACACGCGCGACAATACCCCCGCCATCGTGTATTACGAGATCGTTCCGGGCGACGGCGTCGAGGTCATTTGCGCGGCCAAGGGCGGCGGTTCGGAGGCCAAGGCCAAGTTCGCCATGCTGAATCCCTCCGACGACGTCGTCGACTGGGTGCTGCGCACCGTTCCGCAGATGGGCGCCGGCTGGTGTCCGCCGGGCATCATCGGCATCGGCATCGGCGGCACGCCGGAAAAGGCCATGCTGATGGCCAAGGAATCGCTGATGGCGCCGATCGACATCCAGGCGCTCAAGGCGCGCGGCGCAAGCACGCGGGCCGAGGAACTGCGCCTCGAACTTCATGAGAAGATCAACGCGCTGGGCATCGGCGCGCAGGGGCTTGGCGGGCTGACCACGGCGCTCGACGTCAAGGTGCTCGACCATCCGACGCACGCGGCCAATCTGCCGATCGCCATGATTCCGAACTGCGCGGCCACGCGCCACATCCATTTCCACCTCGACGGCAGCGGCCCGGCCAAGCTCACGCCGCCGAGGCTGGAAGACTGGCCGGCCGTCACCTGGACGCCGGACACCCAATCGGCCACGCGCGTCAACCTGGACACCCTGACCAGGGAGGAAGTCGCTTCCTGGAAAGCCGGCCAGAAACTGCTTCTCAACGGCAAGATGCTGACCGGCCGCGACGCCGCGCACAAGCGCATCCAGGACCTGCTGTCCAGGGGCGAGAAGCTGCCGGTGGACTTCACCAACCGCGTGATCTACTACGTCGGCCCGGTCGACCCGGTCGGCGACGAAGCGGTCGGCCCGGCCGGCCCGACGACGGCCACGCGCATGGACAAGTTCACGCGCATGATGCTGGAGAAAACCGGACTCATCTCGATGGTCGGCAAGTCGGAACGCGGCCCGGCCGCCATCGAGGCGATCAAGGACAACAAATCGGCGTACCTGATGGCCGTCGGCGGTGCCGCCTACCTGGTGGCCAAGGCGATCAAGGCGTCCAGAGTCGCGGCCTTCGAGGATTTGGGCATGGAAGCCATCTACGAATTCGAGCTGCAAGACATGCCGGTCACCGTCGCCGTGGATTCGACGGGCACGTCGCTGCACACCACCGGCCCGCGGGAATGGTGCCAGAAAATCGGCAAAATCCCGGTCGAAATCCTGTCCGCCGGCAAACACTGACGGCGGACGCGAGGGAAAAACGGTTGACCACAACGGACAGGCGGGCGCGACGGGAAACCTCCAGACTTCGCCAGGAAGCGCCCGCCTCGTTCAAGAGAGAGGGCTGCTGATTTTGGAAACCCGCGCGCGACTCCGCGAACGCTTCATCGCGCTCACCCGCGATGAAGCGCGCGAAGCGGCGGCCGCCGACAGCGCGGCGATTGAAAAG
>JAIRPF010000089.1 GCA_031257115.1 Accumulibacter sp. | reverse complement strand
ATCCTCGGTGTTTCGGGTTTTGTCTCGCTTTTCCCCTTATTCAGAAGGATGTAAGGATCGTTCTTTGGTATGGCCGAAGCGTAGGCCAACTTTGATTGAATCGTGATCGTCGCGCTCTTGCCGGGGTGTTCTGTTCCATTGTTTTCCGCGCTTTCTTCAGCCAGAGCGACCACAAGGGTAACAGTAGCGATGTTGGAATCGAGCTTGCCGTCGTTAACCTTGTAGGTGAAACTGTCTTCGCCAAGGTAGCCTTCGTCGGGGATATAGGTATAAGTGCCGTCGGGGTTGGCGACAAGTTTTCCGTGGCGGGGCGCGGTAAGGATGATGACGGTCAGGGTATCGCCATCCGGGTCGTGAGCGTTTTCCAGAAGGTCTAGGGTGACTTGGGCGTCCTTGTCGAGCCGCGGGCGCGAACCGGCGGCGGGGGCGGGTTTGGCCGTCCCGCGCCTTTCGGGCTTGCCGCCGCGTTCGCCGCGGCCGATTTCCATTTTTTGCGCGGTTCAGCCGTCCGCGTTGATTTTCCGGATCAGCGCCTTCAGCACGTCTTCCGCCCTGTCGTTGTCGATCTGGCAGGTTCCGGCGGCATGGTGCCCGCCGCCGCCGTATTGCAGCATCAGTTCGCCGATGTTGGTCTTGCTGGAGCGGTCGAGGATGGACTTGCCGACGGCGAAGACGGTGTTCTGCTGGCGCAGGCCCCAGAGCACGTGGATGGAAATGTTGGTTTCCGGGAAGAGCGCGTAGATCGTGAAGCGGTTGGTGGCGAAAATGGTTTCTTCCGCGCGCAGGTCCAGCACGGCCAGGTTTCCATAAACCGTCGTGCAGCGCTTGATTTGCTCCTTCGCCTTCGCCGCGTGTTCGAAATACAGCTCGACCCGCTCGCGCACGTCGGGCAGTTCCAGGATTTCGTCGATGGAATGATGGCGGCAATACTTGATCAGATCCATCATCAGCGCGTAGTTGCTGATGCGGAATTCCCGGAATCGCCCCAGCCCGGTACGGGCGTCCATCAGGTAATTGAGCAGCACCCAGCCGGTGGGATCGAGGATTTCCTCGCGGTTGAACTGCGCGCTGTCGCCCTGGTCGACCGCCGCCATCATGTCGTCGAACTCGGCGGAAAAACGCTGGCGGCCGCCGTAGTAGTCGTAGACCACCCGCGCGGCGGAGGGCGCGTCGGGCGAGACGATGTAGTTCGTATGCTCGCCGGGGTTGCGCAGGGTTTCCGAGAAATGGTGGTCGAAGACGAGATGCGCCACCGGCACGTAGGGCAGGTTGGTGGTGATGTCGCGGGCGGTGATGGGCACCTTGCCGTCCTGCATGTCCTTGGGATGAACGAACTTGATGTCGTCGATCAGTTCCAGTTCGTTCAACAGCACGGCGCACACAAGGCCGTCGAAATCACTGCGCGTCACCAGCCGGTATTTTTCCTGAGACATCGAAAACTCCCCGTGAAAAAAGAAAGGACATGAGAATGTTAGCAGGGATTGAGGGCGAAAAACGGCACGACGGCCACGACGAAAGGCGAAAATCTTTTTGTCCACGGAGAAACACGGAGAAAAATCCTGATTTTCGCTATTGCCTTGACAGGCGTGGGGCCAGCCTCTTGCCTCCAACCCGAAATACCGCGAATTCAAAGGATGCGGCGCGGCGCGCCGGAGGGTACGCGCTGGATTCCCGCTTGCGCGGGAATGACGGGTATTTTTCGCTTCCGTTCTTCGTCGCGTTTGCCACGGCCATCGCGTTTGCCACGGCCATCGCGCTTGTCGCGCTCGCCGCGCCCGTCGCGGTCGATGATCCTTGTCTTTCCCCGTGGTGGAAGGCGGCGGGAACCGGGAGACGGTCGGCGAGAGGGAAGCGCCGCGTCTACAGGAAATACGGGAAGGGCAGGTCGGTTTCCTTGGTGAACACGTCGTCGAAGCCGCGCGGGTAGTGGTATTCGATGCCGTTCTCGTCGCCGGGATAGACGAACTTGCCGCCGACTTGCCAGATGTAGGGCTTGAACCGGTATTTCAGGCGATGTTTCCTCATCTTCCACAGCGCGACGATCTCCATCGGGTCGGCCATGAAGTTCGTCCAGATGTCGTGGTGGAAGGGGATGATGACCTTGGTGTTCAGCGCCTCGGCCATGCGCAGGATGTCCGACGAGGTCATCTTGTCGGTGATGCCGCGCGGATTTTCGCCGTAGGAACCGAGCGCGACGTCGATCCGGTGTTCGTTGCCGTGCCTGGCGTAGCCGTTCGAATAGTGCGAATCGCCGCTGTGATAGAGGTTGCCGCCCGGCGTCTTGACGAGGTAATTGACCGCGATCTCGTCGAGGGCGGCCGGCATTTTGTCCCTGGCGCTTTGCTCCGGAGGCAGGGTGAGCGCCATCGTGCGGTCGAAGGATTCGAGCGCCAGCAGCTCGGTGTCGCCGATTCCGACCAAATCGCCGGGTTTCACCTCGATGATGCGCTCCTTCGGCACGCCCCACTTTTTCCACAGCTCGGCGCAGGATTTCGGGCCGATGAACGGCACCCTGGCGCTGCAATTCTTCAGCACCGCCGCGGCGACGTTGATGTCGACGTGGTCGTTGTGCGTGTGCGTGGAGACGACCGCGTCGATCTCCCGGATGGCGAAGGGATCGATGACGAACGGCGAGAGGCGCAGGTTGGGTTGCAGCGCGACACAGCCGCTCATGCGCGCCATCTGGTGATGCGGGTCCATCAGCGGCTTTTTCATCGACCGCTTGCCGGTGCCGCACCACAGATCGATGCAGAGGTTGGCGTTGCCCTCGGTCTTTACCCAGATTCCCGTGCAGGCCAGCCACCACATGGCGAAGGTGCCGGGCTTGACCACTTCGCGCTCGATTTCCTCGTTCAGCCACGTGCCCCATTGCGGAAAGGTGCCCAGTACCCACGATTCGCGCGTTATTTCGTCCACTTTTGCCATGCCGTTCTCCAATCGCCTCGCCGGAGGAAAGAATCTATTTGAAACAATGGCATGAATTGTATCGAATCAAATGATCGATTTCAATATCAAAATGATCGTTTCAAACGCATCAAGGCGTCACGAAATACACCGCGGCCTCGGCCGTTTCCCGATTGGCGGCGACGAGGATGTCACGGTCTTTCTCGTGCAGGACATGGACGTTGCTCGGCCCGACGCCTTCTTCGATCAGCACGGCTTCGAGAATCAGCGGATCGGTCTGTCTGGCCCGCACGTAGAAGAGCTGCTGTCTGCCGCGCCGGCAGCCGCCGATGAATACCGGCTCGCCCGCCAACTTCGCGCCGACCACGACGTGGTAGAACTCGGTCACTTCGGGATGTTCGAAAATCCTTTCGTAACGCCCGCCGATCTTTTTGTAGATACGGAAATACTCGCCATGGAACGGTTCGATCGTGGCGAATTCGAGTTCGCCGTCGCCGTCGATGTCGAGCGCGGCGATGTCGCTGATCGGCCAGTCCATGAATTGGCGTACCCGCCAATCGCTCTCTGGCGTTCGCGGCGGCGTGACTTCGAACGCGCCTTCGCGTCCGGTGATCAGTCCGCGCATCACGCCTTCCCGCTCCAGACGGCTGTAGCCGTGGTTTTGCGTGATGCCGTCCTTCAGCACGGAGACGGAGAGCGGACCGACGCCCTGGTATTCGCCGATCCATATCTTGCCGGGACTCGACCAGTCGTCGCGGGTGGCCTTGCGGGTGGTGAGGGTGCCGGCGATGAAGTAGTGCCTGCCGCCGACGGTCAGCAGGTCGAAGCGGTGGATGTAGGGCAGGTGCAGGATGTCGGTGACTTCGTAGCCGTCTTCCCCGGTCGGGCGGACATGGACGACCTTGGCTTCTTCCCAGTCCCAGAAGCGGTAGAACTTTTGCACGGCGAGGAATTCGCCGTCCGTGCCGGGGATCGGCACGATCGACATGGTGCCGCCGGGGCCGTCCCAGACCGTATGGGCCGTGTCATAGGCGGGCGCCTTCCAGGCCAGGCACCGGTCGTTCGCCTCGGAAGCCAGCAGGATTCGCGTCCGCCCGCCCACTTCGAGGCTGTTGCAGGCGTAGCACTTGTCCAGTGTGCCAAGGGAGTGTTTTTCGATTTTCATGCGATGACCCCGTGGAATTCGTCGATCGGCAAGCGAACTTTTTGGCGTCCGCCTCAATATCATAATGTATACTATAAAACCATATATCGATCAAAACGATCGAATCATGGTAAAAAATTGCGGCAAAACTGCGGCAAAATATGGAAGTCGAACGGATGAGCCTGAAAAACCGCCTGCACGCGGAACGCAAGGAAAACCGGGAAAATCGGGGCGGCGTCGCGGATTTTCCCCGCGCGCCCGCGATCCTCGCGCCGGAAAGGGTTTCGCCCGGAGTCGCGGAATGAAAGGGATCGTCACCGTCGATATCGGAACGACGAGCCTGCGCGGCGCGCTGTACGACGCCGACGGACGCCTGATCCACATGGAAGCGCGGGAGAACGCGCCCGGCCATTTCAGCGACGGCCGGGTCGAGCAGGACGCTTCGTCGTGGCAAAGGCTTTTGCCCGGCGCGCTGAAAAGCTGCGCGCGGGCCGCCGCCGCCGCTCATCTCGATCCGGCGTGCGTTTCCGTGACCGCGCAGCGTTCCTCGGTCATTCCCGTCGACGGCGACGGAAATCCGCTGCATCCCGCGATCATGTGGCAGGATCGGCGCACCGCCGATCTCGCGCGGGCGATGGGCGGCTGCGAGACGCGGGTCTACCGCGCGTCCGGGCTGAAAATTTCGCCGGTGTTCTCGGCCATCAAGATGGCCTGGTTCAGGCGCGAGCGGCCCGACATCTGGAAGCGGACGCGCAGGATGATCGGCATCCAGGACTGGGCGCTCCATCTGCTGACCGGCCGCTGGATCACCGACCACAGCTTTGCCAGCCGCACCAATCTCCTGAATCTCGAATCCCGGCAATGGGACGCGGAACTGCTGCGGCTCTTCGGAGTGCCGCCCGAAATGCTCTGCGAACTCACCGCGCCCGGATCGGTCGTCGGGGGGCTGCTTCCTGGCTTGGCGGACGAAACCGGCCTGCCACGGGGGCTGCCGGTGGTCAGCGCGGGCGGCGACCAGCAGTGCGCGGCGCTGGGTCTCGGCCTGTTTTCCGGAGAGCGCGCGGTGGCCAATACCGGCACCGGCTCCTACCTGATCGGGCACAGCGACCGGCCCGCGCTCGACGATCGGATGCGCACCGCCTGCAATGTTTCCGCCGTGCCGGACGCCTACATCGTCGAAGCGGCGGTATTGACTTCGGGGATGATCTACCGCTGGTTTTCCGAACTGGGCCTGGACGGCGAAAACGCGGACGAGCGGGCGTTCTCCCGCCTGAACGCGGAAGCCGCCGCCGCGCCGCCGGGGGCCAACGGCCTCATCCTTCTGCCCCACTTCCGGGGCTGCGGCGCGCCGTACTGGGACCCGGCGGCGAAGGGCGTTTTCTACGACCTGACGCTGGGCAGCACGCGCGGCGAAATGGCGCGCGCGATCCTCGAAGGCATCGCCATCGAAATGAAGGAAAGCCTGGAACTCGTCGAAGCCTTGTGCGGCCGCGTCGCCTCCGTCAGCGTATCCGGCGGCCTGACCCGCTCGGAGCTGTTCAACCAGATCCAGAGCGACGTTTTCGACCGCGCGGTGATCCGTTTCGGCAACGCCGAGGCGACCTCGTTCGGCGCGTGGATCGCCGGCGCGGCGGCCTGCGGCATCGATGCGTCCCACGCGCGGGCCTTCGCGCGCGCCCAGGACTCGCGCGCCTCGGTCGCCTACCGGCCGGACCCCGCGAACCGGCCGGTCTATGAACGCCAGTGCCGGCGGGCGCGGGCGCTTTACCAGGCGCTGTCGGCGCCAGAATTCCGGGAGAAAATCAAATGAGCGAGCAAACATCCGGCGGCGCGGACGGGAACGCGGCAATGAAAATCGGCAACTACCGGCACAGAAAAATCCTGGAAATGCTCTACCGCCGCCAATCCGTCTCGGCCGACGAACTGGCGGCCGAGTTCGGCGTCTCGAAAATCACCATCCGGCGCGATCTCGACGCGCTGGCCGGGGAAAACCTGCTCGAACGCACGCGCGGCGGGGCCGTGCTGGCCTCCGGCCTGCGTCTGGAAGAGCTGTTCGACCGCAAGGATCATCTGTCCAAGCGGGAAAAGAGCCTGATCGGACGCCACGCCGCGTCGCTCATCGGCGAGAACGAAACCGTCTTCGTCAACGCCGGTTCGACGACGCTGGAAGTCATCCGTCATCTGCGCGGCAAAAAAGCGCGCATCGTCACCAACAACGCCGCCTGCCTCGCCCTGGACATCGATCCGGAACAGGAACTGATCCTGCTCGGCGGCGACTACCGCGCGCCGTCGAAATCGCTGGTCGGCGAAATGACCGTCGCCGGGCTGCGCAACATCTTTTCCAGCGTCACCTTCCTCGGCATCAACGGCGTCAACATCAAAAAGGGCTGCACGACGGCCGTGCACCAGGAAACGGCGGTCAACAAGGCGATGATCGAAAATTCGAGCGGCAAGGTCATCATCGTCGCCGATCACACCAAGATGAATTGCGTATCGAGCTTCCTGACCTGCCCGCTCAACCGCATCGACATGATCGTCACCGACTGGATGGCCCCGCCCGCCTTCTGCCAGGAAATCGAAGAACTCGGCATCCGCATCGCGCGCGTCGAGGATGGCGATTGACAAAATTGGCCACGGAGCGCACGAAGAGAAGCGAAAGAACTCGTCATGCTGGCGCGCAGCGCCGAAGGCGTGACGGAGGGAGTTTGGCGGCGGAATTATCGAATACGGCCAGAAAAAACAACCGCCCAAATCCCACCGTCTCGCGCTACGCGCGAACCACCTCCCTCAAGAGGGAGGCTCATCATTACCGCGGTGCTCATGGCGCAGCAATCCTATTGACATGATCCTTGTTGAGTAACAAACTCCATGCGCTGGCGCGCACGGGCTGAGCGCTGGTTTTTCGCCGCGCCCGCGCGCATGTCGCGGCCGGTAGTCTATTTTCTATCGGACAGAGAAAACATGAATACAGGATTATCCATTCCTTCCAAAGGCGCACTGGATTTCGTTTCGCTCGGGGCGCTCGTGCATCGCCTCGATCCCGGCGTGGTGCCGTTCCGCAAGGCTCAGGAATGCCGCATCCACGTGAGCGGCGGGGAATTCAATTGCGCGGCGAATCTGGCGGACGGCTTCGGCATGAAGACGGGCATCGTGACGGCCATCGTCGACTATCCCGTCGGCGAACTGATCGACCGCGCCGTCCGCGCGATGGGCGTCAAGCCTTTCTACAAGCGTTTCGGACACAACGGCGTCAATGGCCCCAACATGGCGACCGTGTACAGCGATCGCGGCTTCGGCGTGCGCCCGCCCGTCGTTTTCTACAACCGGGCGAACGAGGCCGCGGGCTTGCTCAAGGCGGGGGATTTCGACTGGCGGGAGATTTTTTCCGGCGGCGTGCGCTGGTTTCACAGCGGCGGGATTTTCGCGGCGCTTTCCGGGACGACGCCGGACGTGATCGTCGAGGGGATGCAAGCCGCCAAGGCGGCCGGCGCCGTCGTCTCCCTCGATCTGAACTACCGGGCCAAGCTCTGGAACGTGGCCGGCGGCGAGGCGCGGGCCGTGGCGGTGCTCGACCGGATACTCAGGCACGTCGACGTGCTGGTCGGCAACGAGGAAGATTTGCAGAAGGGACTGGGCATTCCGGGGCCGGAAGTGGCGGCGAAATCCAAGCTCGATCCGGGCGCCTTTTTCGGCATGATCGACAATGTCATCAAAAAGCATCCGCAGATCAAGATCGTGGCGACGACCCTGCGCGAAGTCCGCTCGACCAACCGCCACGGCTGGAGCGCGGTGGCCTGGGTCAATGGCGAGACCTGCATCGCGCCGACGGCGGAACTGGACGTATACGACCGGATCGGCGGCGGCGACGGTTTTGCCTCCGGTTTTTTCTACGGCCTGCTGGCCGGCGAGAAGCCGGAAGAGGCGCTGAAACTCGGCTGGGCGCACGGCGCGCTGCTGACGTCCTTTCCGGGCGACGTGACGATGGCCTCGCTCTCCGAAGTGCGCGCCTTCGCCCAGGGCGGATCGGCGCGCGTCCAACGCTAGGGCGCGGCTTTTCGGGAAGTCACAAAACAGGAACGCGCACCGCCGCCAGTCCACGCTTGCCGCCAAAGAAACGCCCCGGCGGCGATTCCGGGACTGGCGGTCGCGTCCGTCAGGGAAGAAATGAGGCCAAATGAGGCCGCGTGAGGCCGAAAAAAAACGGGCAGACTGGCTGCCCGTCGCGTCGGTGTCGCGGATCTTCCGCGAATCAGTCCCTTCGACCGGAAAGGATCATCAGCAGATTCAGGAGATGCACGAAAAGGTTGTAGATATCCAGATAGACCGCCAGCGTCGCCATGATGTAGTTGGTTTCGCCGCCGTTCACGATCCGGCTGATGTCGAACAGTATGTAGCCCGAGAAAATCAGCACCGCCATCGCCGAAACCGTCAGCGCCAGCGCGGGAATCTGGAAGAACAGGTTGGCCAGCATGGCCAGCAGGATCACCACCAGCCCGATGAACAGGAATTTGCCCATGAAGCTGAAATCCCGCTTCGTCACGGTGGCGATTCCGGCCAGCGTGAAGAAGATCGCGCCGGTCCCGCCGGCGGCCGTGGCGATCAGCGCCGGGCCGTTGGAAAAGCCGAGCGCCGCCCGCAGGATGCCCGAAAGCATCAGGCCCATGAAGAACGTGAATCCCAGCAGGAGCGCGACGCCCAGCCCGGAATTCCTGGCGCGCCGGATGCCCCACATGAAACCGAACGCGATCCCCAGGAACAGCAGGAAAGAAACCATCGGGCTGCCCGCGAAAAGCGAGAATCCCATGTTGACGCCCAGAACGGCGCCCGCCACGGTGGGCAGCATGGAGACCGCCAGCAGCAGGTACGTATTCCGCAGCACCCTGTTCTGTTGCAGCGTACCCACCCGTGCCGCCTGGCCCGTCATCCGAAATTGTGTTTGCATCGAGTCCTCCTCAAAATAAAGCCATTGCGGGGCGTAAGACTACAGAACCCCCCCGCGAGATGCAAGGGAAAGAAGTAACCATATGTAACGTGGTATCATCCGCGCCGCCGCGCGGCTGGCCCCGCGCGACGGTTCGCGGGGAAGCGTGGCAGAGTGGTCGATTGCACCGGTCTTGAAAACTTGCGTTCAGACGGCACGCGAACGACGCAAATTGCAGTAAAAACAACGTGTTGCAAAGATTCTCCTAGCGCTGGCTTTTGCGCCGTTTAGCAGATTCTTAGCGCGTCACAGAATTAGGTGGGTTGGCAGAGCGGTTGAATGCACTAGTCTTGAAAACTAGCAAGGATGTAAGTCCTTCCAGGGTTCGAATCCCTGACCCACCGCCATCTAGCAGCTACTCGCTTGCTCGCACACGCAGGCAGGTGTACAATTCAAAGCAAGTCGGGATGCGCTGACCTTTTTGCGGTGCGTTGGGATTCTTTCCCTCCTGGCTTACCTAATTCCACAGGCCGCCGTTGTGCGGCCTGTTTTCGTTTAGGGGCAATGGATGCATCTGTTCTACGTTGATGAGTCAGGGTCAGTAACAGATCCAGCACAGAAGTATTTTGTGCTGGCAGGGGTTGCTGTGTTTGAGCGCAAGACCCACTGGATCGAACAAAAACTCAATGAAGTAGCATTGAGGTTCTCCCCTGCCAATCCTCATGCAATTGAGCTGCATGGCTCCCCAATGCGCGCAGGACGTGATGGCTGGAAAGCGCACCCCCTTCCTGATCGTCTGACCGCCATTAAAGATGCGCTCCAATTCGGCGTTGCTGATCACTACCCCAAAGGGGTTCGTCTGTTTGGCGCTGTGATCAAAAAAGATGCGATTGCCGGGCAAGACCCTGTCACGCACGCTTTTGAGCAGCTAACTAGCCGATTCGATCTGTTCTTGAAGCGGCTCCATCATAAGCACCAGGACAGCCAGCGGGGGATCATGTTGTTTGATGAGTCCTCAACAGAACAGCGCATTCAAACGCTTGCACGCGAGTTCAAATACACAGGGCATACGTGGGGCAAAACCAGCAACTACGCTGAGGTTCCCGTGTTCTTGGACTCTAAGGCGTCTCGGTTGATCCAACTCGCGGACTTGGTCGCCTACGCGCTGTTCCGCCTCCATGAGTATGGTGATAACAGTTTCTATGATGTGATCAAGCACTGCTTCGATACTGAGGGGGGCGTTGAGCATGGGCTGTACGTGCGAACCTAGCGCAACCATGTTTGCAATAGGCTAGAGCGCCGCCAGCTTCATCGAGATGGCATGCCCAAATATCGCTTGCCGCTTCCCGGAGACCTGTCCTGCAATGTGCGTACTTCAACCCGCACAGGAGCAACGACATGGAAGCCAAGACCTACACGAAACGCGAGAACGCCCGCCGCGCTGGTGTTGCCGCAGGGGTGCCCGCCGAACTGGTGGAAATCACCGTACATAAATCTGCGGATGGTGTGCGCTTCGGCTGGAAGGCGATGGAAGCACCGGCACCCGCTGCCGAAGCTGCGCCCGCCGACGCTGTGGTGACCACAGGCAAGCCTAAGAAGGAAGCAGCCCCGAAGGTGGAGCGTGTCGAGCAGAACGGGGTGAAGCGTCCCGGCCCCGGCAAGTGCTTGGAGGTGTGGGAGTACCTAGACCAGCACGGCAACATGAAGCCGAAGGACTTGCAGCCGGTCGCGGAGGCGAAGGGGTGGAACATCAACAACGTCCAGATCGAGCTGTACCAGTGGCGCAAGTTCAATGGCATCAGCGGGCGCGCAACCGTGACGAGCTAAGAACTTGCTAGACGACCCGCCCGCCGCCCACCGAAAAGCCCGCCCAGCGGGCTTTTTTGTTGGCTGTCGCAAAGCACGAACGCCAAACTCCGTGTCTGCTGTTCCTTGCCCGCTGGCATGCGCGCCACTACAGGCCGCGTGTCGTGCTCACCAGTAACCCACTTCGATCGATGCCCGAAGCGCGGTAACGAGCATTTGGAAGTCCGCGAACCCACATTCCTGGAGCGTTTTCGATTCAAATGATGGAGTTTTCATTTTTTTCGTCATTTCCGCGAAAACGGGAATCCAGTACGCCGTTGGACGGCATCGGCGAAGGCGCGATTTCGGAAGACGCCCAAATCCTCGCCGCGTATTGCCACGGCCTCTTCGACCGGACGGAGGCGCTCGCCGCGCTGCTCGCATGGGCCGGACACAAACCCATCGCCGATTTCAACCCGGACGAACGGCGCGAAAACGACATCGACCGCCTGGCCGATGCCGTCGAACGGCATCTGAAGCTCGAATTATTGGCGGAGCGGCTGCCGGCGCTGAAAGGTATGTGACAATATGTGAAAAAGTTCTCGCTGATATGTTAGAGAGGCTATTTATAATCAAATTCCGTTCGGAGCAGGATTGCGGAACAAACGGGGAAAGCCCGAAGAAATTTTTACGGGCTTTCCCCGCGCTTTTCATGCTCCTCGTGATTGAGTGTTTTTATCGGAAAGGAATTGATTATGAAACGGTTATGGAGTGTTCTGTCGGCCATTGTTCTCGCGGCCGCGCTGGCCGGTTGCGGCGGCGGTGGCGATGGCGGCGGTAGTGATACCGGAGGGGGCGGAAGCGATGGAAATGGCGGCGAACCCGGCGGATCGCTCGTTTTCACGAGAATCGACTATCCGGGCGCGTACTTTACTTACGTTGAGAATGTTGACGAATCCCGCCGAGTTTCCGGGTGGTACTTGAATTCCGGCGATGACAAGAGGTATGGGTTCGTGAAAGTCGGCGAGGACGATGCCGGCTATACTTCCGTCAATTATTCGGGAGCGGTCTCTACTTATGTCAGAGGCTTTGATGCTTCAGGCCGGATTTTCGGAGATTACGAGACTGCCGGAGGCGCTTGGCATGGGTTCGTGCAGGTCGGGGAGAGCTTTGACAGCCTTGTTACCGTCGATTGTCCGGAACTGGGCGCGATAGAGACTGAAATCATAGGCATCGACGCTTCCGGCAAGATTTTCGGAAATTACAAAATTACCGGGGATGTCGGGCTTGTGAGAGGATTCGAGAAAAACGGTGTGGGCGCGGCTTGTGTCTCCATTGTTTATCAGGGGGTGAGCGCCGAAATTTCCGGCGTTGACGCTTCCGGCCGGGTTTACGGAAGTTACACCCCGCCTCAATTCGCCAACCTTTCAGGACAGCCTGTGGAATATGCCTTCGTGAAAGACGGCGGGGAATACATCGACGTCGCTTACCCAGGGGCGGAGCAAACCAGAATCATCAATATCGCCGCTTCCGGCCCGGTTTTCCGGATTTTCGGATATTACGAAACCGGCAACAGGCAGCATGGATTCGTGAAAGAGGGAAAGGAAAAGGATAAAGGATACATCCCCATCGATTATCCGGGCGCCTACGACACCTATGTTCTCGGTGTCAATAGCGCCGGGGAGTTCATTGGGGGCTACACCACCGAATACTCCCCCAATGCTGGTGACGAGGAACACATGTTCGTGAAAACGGGTAAAGAAGAAGGCAAGGGATATACTTCCATCGATTATCAGGATCCGAATGTAAAGGTGCATGAAACTTATTTGCACAACATCACGGCATCGGGGCGGATTTTCTGCGGGACTTATTACTACGGCCCCGCCTATGACCCCGCGGATCCCGCGCACGGGTTCATCGCCGAATACAAATAAAAACCATCCCGGGCGCGCGCTCCGCGCCTTTCGGAGAACGCCGGTCGAAGTCAAGACCGGCGTTTTTTCTCAAGGCTCGCCGGCTCGCGGCTTGAGCGTCAGCGGCAGTCCCCCGGCGACCAGCGTGACGCGCTCGCAGACGGCGGCCACGCGCTGGTTGAGGCGTCCCTGTTCGTCGGCGAACAGGCGCGAGACGGGGGCCATCGGCACGATGCCCCAGCCGACTTCGTTGGAGACCAGGACGATCCGGCCCGGCAATCGCGGCAGGGCGTCGACCAGATCCTGTGTTTCGCCGCGCAGCAGCGGGCAATCGATCGCCTGACCGGCCTCGGCCTGCCGCGCCGCTTCGCCGGCGAAAAGGAGATTCGACAGCCACAGCGTCAGGCAATCGACGAGCAGGCAGGCGTCCGCCGCCGCGTGCCGCCGCAGGGCCGCCGCGAGACCCAGCGGCGATTCGACGAGTCCCCACGACGACGGCCGCCGCGCCCGGTGGTGCGCGATGCGCCGCCGCATCTCGTCGTCGAGCGCCTGCGCGGTCGCCACGTAGATCACGCGCAGGCCGCTTTCCGCGGCCCGCCGCTCGGCCAGCGCGCTCTTGCCCGAACGGGCGCCGCCAAAAATCAGTTCTCTCATGCGGCTGAGCTTAGCACGGCGCGCGCAGGTATAATCGGATTCCTCCGGCGCTCCGCGTCCTCATCTTTTTCATTCGACTCCATGAATTTCACGATTCCCCCCATCGATGCGGCGCTCGACCAGGCGTTGCAGGAAACGATCGACAACAAGACCAAGCCGCGCGGATCGCTGGGCGCGCTGGAGCGGGTCGCGTGGCGCGTCGGGCGCATCCAGCGCACCCTGTCGCCGCGTTTTTGCCGGCCCACGCTGCTGATCTTCGCGGCCGACCACGGCGCCGCCAGGGCGGGTCTGTCGGCTTATCCGCAGGACGTCACCTGGCAGATGGTCGAAAACTATCTGGCGGGCGGCGCGGGCGCCAACGTGTTCGCGCGGCAGAACGGGCTGGCGGTGAAGATCGTCGACGCCGGCGTGGCGCACGATTTCGGCAAGCGGCCCGGCCTGGTCGACGCCAAGGTCGCGCCGGCCGGTACCCGCAACTACCTCGACGAAGCGGCGATGACCCGCGAGCAATGCGAAACCGCCGTCGAAACCGGGGCGAGGATCGCGCGCGAACTGGCGGCGGAAGGCTGCAACGCGCTGGCGGTCGGCGAAATGGGCATCGGCAACACGGCGTCGGCGGCGCTGTTGACGCACGTATTCACCGGCGCGCCGCTCTCCGATTGCGTCGGGCGCGGCACTGGCCTCGACGACGCGGGCCTCGAACGCAAGCGCGGACTGCTCGCGCGCGCCGCCGCCCGCGCCAGGCTGCCGGCGGACGCCGGCGCGCTCGACGCGCTGGCGGAATTCGGCGGTTTCGAGATCGCCATGATGACCGGCGCCCTGCTGGCGGGCGCGGAATGTCGCATGACGCTGCTCATCGACGGCTTCATCGCCACGTCGGCGCTGCTGGCCGCCGCGCGCATCGCGCCGGCGATCCGCGATTACTGCGTCTTCTGCCATTGCTCGGCCGAACCCGGCCACCGGGCGCAAATCCGCGCCCTCGGCGGCGAAGCCCTGCTCGATCTGGGCCTGCGCCTGGGCGAAGGCAGCGGCGCGGCGCTCGCCTATCCGCTGGTCTGTTCAGCGCTGGCCTTTCTCAATGAAATGGCCAGTTTCGATTCGGCCGGCGTCAGTAAAAACATTTGCTGAGAAACGATCATGACCACACACTCGCAATGGGAAACCTTCTCCGAGGCAATTCGTTTCTTCACCCGCCTGCCCGGCCCCATGGCTCCCAGCGGGAACGCGGACGCGCTGGCCGGGGCGATGCGGTATTTTTCCACGGTCGGACTGATCGTGGGCGTGATCGCGGCCTTCGCGTTCGGCATCACCCTCTTTTTCTGGCCGAAGACGCTCGCCGTGCTGACCGCCATGATCGTGGCCGTCCTCGTCACCGGCGCGATGCACGAGGACGGATGGAGCGACATGGCCGACGGCTTCGGCGGCGCTTGCGAGCGGGAAAAGACGCTGGACGTCATGCGCGATTCGCGCGTCGGCAATTTCGGCGCGATCGCCCTCGTCCTGCTGCTGGCGGCGCGGTTTTTCACGCTGATCGAAATCGATCTGGTGATCGTGGCGCTGGTCGCCGGGCACGCCGTATCCCGCCTGTGCGCGACCGGCGTTTTCCATCTGCTCGATTACGCGCGCCCGGACGGCAAGGCCGCGCCGTTTACCGACAAGCTCGGCAAGAGCGATCTCGTCTTCGCCACGGTCATGACCCTGCCGCCGGTATTGCTGCTGCTGCTGTTCTCGCCGCTGCAATCGATCCTCGCCCTGCTTTTCGCCGCCGGGGCGACGTTCTGGCTCTATCGCCTGTTCAAGCGGCGCATCGGCGGCTACACCGGCGATTGCCTGGGCGCCGTGCAGCAGTTGGCCGAAGTGGCGTTCTACGGCGGCCTGCTGTGCAGGTTTTCCTGATCCGCCATCCGCCGCCGATCATCGCGCCCGGAACCTGCTACGGCCGTCTCGACGTCGATTGCCGCGACCCGGAAGCCGCCGCGCGCGCGCTTCGCCCAAGACTTCCCGCAGGCGTCGCGGTTCATTCCAGTCCGGCGCGGCGCGCCCTGCGGCTGGCGGTGGCGTTGTTTCCGCAAACCCCCGTCAATGTCGATCCGAGGCTCGATGAAATCGACTTTGGCGCTTGGGAAGGGCGGCGCTGGGACGACATCGACCGCCGGGAAATCGACGCCTGGGCCGCCGACGTGTCCGGCTTCGCGCCTCCCGGCGGCGAATCCGTCGCCGCGTTGTACGCGCGCGCGCTCGATTTTGCCGCCTCGCTCGAAAACGACGCCATCGTCGTGACCCACGCGGGCGTCATGCGCGCCCTGACCGGCCACTGGCGGCGATTGCCCGTGGCCGACTGGTCCCGTCTGGAGTTCGCTTTCAGCGAACTGGCGCGCTTCGACATCCGGCGCGCGGAACGGTCGCCGTGAGCCAGGCCCCGTGAACCAGGCCGACTCCCGCCGCCTGCCGTGGCCCGATGCCGACGCGCAACGCGCCAGCGCGGCGCTCTCTTCCCGCATCCGCGACGAAATTTCCGCCGCCGGCGGCTGGATCGGTTTCGACCGTTTCATGGAGATGGCGCTGTATACGCCCGGATTGGGGTATTACTCTGGCGGCGCCCGGAAATTCGGCGCGGCCGGCGATTTCGTCACCGCCCCCGAACTGACGCCGATCTTCGCGCAGACCCTCGCCGCGCCGGCGCGGCAAATCATGGCCGCGAGCGCGCCGCGCATCGTCGAGGCCGGCGCGGGATCGGGCCGGCTGGCCGCCGATCTGCTGCTCGAACTGGAACGGCTCGGCACTCTTCCCGACAGCTACCATATCCTCGACCTGTCCGGCGAACTGCGCGCGCGCCAGCGCGAAACGCTCGCCGAACGCGCGCCGCATCTGCTCGGCCGCGTCGACTGGCTCGACCGCCTGCCCGAACACTTCGAGGGCCTGGTGCTGGCCAACGAACTGCTCGATGCCCTGCCCGCGCATCTCGTCCGCTGGCGCGGCGAGGAAGCGTCCGGGACGATTTTCGAGCGCGGCGTCGCCTGGCGGGAAGAGGCGTTCGCGTGGGAAGACCGCCCGGCGCGGGGACGCCTCCTCGAACGCGCGCGAAGAATCGCGGCCGAGTATCCCTTGCCCGCGGATTACGTCAGCGAGATCGGCCTGGCCGCCGCCGAATGGACGGCGGCGTGGGGCGGCATCCTGACGCGCGGCGCGCTGCTGCTCATCGATTACGGCTTCCCGCGCCACGAGTTCTACCACCCGCAGCGATCGGGCGGCACGCTGATGTGCCACTACCGCCACCGCGCGCACGGCAATCCTTTTTTCCTGCCCGGATTGCAGGACATCACCGCCCACGTCGATTTCACCGCGATCGTCGAATCCGGATACGACGCCGGCCTCGATCTCCTCGGCTACGCGCCCCAGGCGGCGTTCCTGCTCGACAACGGCGTCACGGATATCCTCGCCCGCACGCCCTGCGAAGACGCCGCGCGCTACCTGCCGCAAGCCCGCGCCGTCCAGAAACTGCTTTCCCCCGCCGAAATGGGGGAACTGTTCAAGGTCATGGCGCTCGGCAAGGACTTCTCCGCGACGCTCGCCGGATTTTCCACCGCCGACCGGAGCGCGAGCCTTTAGACGAAAATCCTTGGCACGGCGAAACCGCGGCAGAGCGGAATTGCGCCGATACGGCGGGTTTTTTCTTTCGCCTTCTACCGTGCTCGCCGTGTCGCAAAATAAAGTCGGCCACGACGCGCACAACGGCCACGGCGAAGAGAAAAGCCGCGAAAATTCTCGCCATTCCATTGACAAGCGGAAATTCAGACCCGCCGCGCCTGCGAGCGGGGTATCGATGCCGTCATTCCCGCTCGCCGTCGCCTTCGCTGCTTCCATCGTCGCCGTCATTCCCGCGAAAGCGGGAATCCAGCGCCTACCTTCCGGCGCGCAGCGCCGCATCCTTTGAGTTCGCGGCCCTTCGGGCTGGAGGCCACGAACTGGATTCCCGCTTTCGCGGGAATGACGGTCTATTTATCCGCGTTTGGGGATTCGACCGCCTGACTCCCTCCGTCATGCCTTCGGCGCGACACCTCCCTCAGAGGGAGGCCGATCCTCGCGGCGCGGCGGCGGGCGTTCGCCTTTTCGCCTTCCATGACGTATGGGGTTGAACCGAAAACGCCCCGGCTACGGAGAGAACTCTTGAAAATGGTTTTTGCTTCTCATCGTGCCCGTCGTGCCGTTGTATTCGTCGTGACCAATGATTTTCGCTTTTGATTTTCTCCGTGTTCTCCGCAGCCAAGGATTTTGGTATTCTCGTGTGCCGGCGAGGGCGGCGCGCGCGCTTCGGGAACGATCGAAACATCGAAAGGAGAATCCGGTTTGAAGCTCAAATTCCTCGGCCATTCCTGCTTCCTCGTCTCGGCGGGCAAATACTCGCTGATCGTCGATCCGTTCCTGTCGGGCAATCCCGGCGCGGCGGCGAAGCCTGGCGAGATCGACGCCACTCACGTGCTGGTGACTCACGGGCACGACGACCACATCGGCGACGCGGTGGAGATCGCGGCGCGCTGCGGTTCCACCGTTTACGCGACGGTCGAAACGGCGGGCCGCTTCCCCAAGAGCGCGTCCGTCGAGGTTGGCCAGATCGGCGGCTTTGTCGCGTCGGATTTCGGCGGGGTCAAATTCACGGCGGCCGCGCACGGCAGCGGGATCGCCGGAGGACTCGCCTGCGGTTTCCTCATCACGATCGAAGGCAAGAAGATTTACCACGCCGGAGACACCGGGCTGATCGCCGACATGGGACTCCTGGAATACGAGCGGATCGACGTGGCGCTGCTGCCCATCGGCGACCGCTTCACCATGGGGCCGAGGGACGCCGCGCGGGCCGTCGGGATGATAAAGCCCAAAATCGTCATCCCCATGCACTACGACACGTGGCCCATCGTGGCGCAGGACCCCGAACTTTTCAGGAAAGCAGTCGAGGATTCGGGCGACGCCAGGGTCGTCGTCCTCCGGGTCGGCGGAGAATTCGAGTTTTGACCGCGCGCCGCCGGACATGGCCGCCATTCTCATCCTCTACTCCACCGTCGACGGCCACACGCGCGCGATCTGCGAACGGATCGCGCGCGTGATCGAAGCCGCGGGCCACGGCGTCGTCCTGTCGCGCGTCGAGGATGCCGGCGGCGTCGACCCGGCGGCTTACGACAAGGTCGTCATCGGCGCCAGCATCCGCTACGGAAGGCACCGCCGCTCGGTATTCGATTTCATCGAGGCCCGCCTGGACGCGCTCGAAAGCCGGCCGAGCGCCTTTTTCACGGTCAACGTCGTCGCCCGGAAACCCGGAAAGAACCGCCCGGAAACCAATCCCTACCTGCGCAAGTTCCTGCGCCGGACGCGCTGGAAACCGCGCCTGCTCGACGTTTTCGCCGGACGGCTCGATTATCCGAGCTACCGCCCGCTCGACCGTCTGGCGATCCGTTTCATCCTGTGGATGACCAAGGGGCCGACGGACCCGGCCACGGTCGTCGAATTCACCGACTGGGCGCGGGTCGACGCCTTCGCCCGGCAAGTGGCCGAGCTGTGACGTCCGGGAATCTCGAAAAATCCCTTGACCACGACGATCGCGGCGGAAAAAAGGGCGAAAAGCAGTAACCACGACGAATACGACGCGCACGGCGAAAAGCAAAGAAAGCCCCGTCATTCCCGCGAACGCGGGAATCCAGGAACGTATCTTCCGGCGCGAAGCGCCGCAAACCAAGCCTCCCTCTTGAGAGAGGTGTCGCGCCGAAGGCGTGACGGAAGGAGTTCGGCGGTTCGGATTTCCGAAAGCGGTTGGAAAAAACAATCGCCCGACTCCTTCCGGCCCGCGCGGCAGCGCGTTTTTGAATCAGCCGCCCACAAATTTCCGTCATTCCCGTGTTCGCGGGAATGACGACGGCGACGGAATTGGCGAAGGCAACGGCGAACCGGATTTCCGCTTGCCAAGGGAATGACGGATTCTTTCCTTGCTTCTTGCCGCGCCCGGCGCGCCTCGCCGGCGTGAGTCTGCTAGAATCGCCGCCGGTAAAAACCGATCCGTCGCGCACGGCGCTTCGGTTCGACGGCCCTTATCCACGGGGGTATTCCCGATGAGCGAAGAAAAGAACAGCCTGGATCTCGCGGCGGTGCGCGAATTGCTCGCCAGGCAAAGCCGCGTCGACGATTCGCAGGATATGCCGCGCGGCAATTCGTTCGAAGACGCCGAGTGCGAGGCCGAACTGCGCGCCTTGCTCGAAAGGCTGTCACTGGAAGAGATCTCGGGTGTCGTCGAGGCGCTCGAACCCGAGGAGCGCCTGGCCGTCTGGCACGAGGTGCGCGAAGAGCGCGGCGAGGCGATCCTTGAAATCCTCTCGGACGAAGTGCGGGAGGATTTGCTGTGCGACAGCCACCTGCGCAACGAAAAGACGTCGGTGACCGCCTTCGAGCTGCGCAACGGACGCCTGAGCCAGATTCGCGTGGCGACGCCCTACGATCTGAGGTGCCTCAAGCCGATCTGGATCGACCTGGTCGCGCCGACGCCGGAAATCCGCGCCTGGGTCGGGCGCTACTATGACGTGCAATTGCCCAATCCGAGCAATCTGACCGACCTGGAGGCTTCCGCGCGTTTTTACGTCGAGGACAACGGCGAGGTACACCTGCACTCGGATTTCCTGCTCGCCACCAAGGACGATTCGCGCAACGTGGCGGTGGCGCTGATCCTGCACCGCGACGTGCTGTTCTCGGTGCGCCCCGAGGAGTTGCCGATCTTCCGTTTGCAGCGTCTGCGCGCGCGCACCCAGCCGGGTTACGTGACCGACGGCAAGGATGTGCTGCTCGACCTCTACGCCGCCGACGCCGAATATTCCGCCGACGCGCTTGAAGACGTCTACGCCGCGCTGGAAGAAGTGAGCCGGCACGTGCTGGGCACCAAGATCACCGACGACGAAGCGGCCAAGATCCTGGCCGACATCGCCCGCGAGGAGGACCTGAACGGCCGCATCCGGCGCAACGTGCACGACACGCGCCGCGCCGTCTCCTTCCTGATCCGTGGCAAATCGCTCTCATCCGGCCAGATCGACGACGCGCGGCAAATCCTGCGCGACATCGAATCGCTCGACGGGCACACGTCCTTCCTGTTCGGAAAAATCAACTTCCTGATGGACGCCACGGTGGGCTTCATCAACATCAACCAGAACAAGATCATCAAGATTTTCTCGGTGGCCTCGGTCGCCATGCTGCCGCCGACGCTGATCGCCAGCATCTACGGCATGAACTTCCAGGGATGGTTTCCGGAACTCCAATGGGAATACGGCTATCCCTTCTCGCTGCTGCTGATGATGGTGTCGGTGGCGGTGCCGTTCTGGTTCTTCTACAAAAAAGGCTGGCTGCGCTGAAGCGCGGAAACATGGACAAACCGCGGTTCGAGGCGCTGCTCGGCGCTTACGTCGAATCCGCGCCCGGCAACCGATTGCGGGCGGAGATCGCCCTGCGACCCGATCTGGCGGGGATGCGGTTTTTCGAGGCCCCGCTCGCCGGCTACGCCGCGCCGGACGACGGGTATTTTTCCCTGCTCGGACGGCCCGAAGCGATCGGCGGCCACTTCATTCCGCCGCGAGAATGGCTGCCCGGCGCGAAAACCGTGATTTCGGTGTTTCTGCCATTTACGGCGCAGATCAAGCGATCGAACAGAAAAGACATGATCCGGCCCAGCGACGAATGGCTGCACGCGAGAATCGAAGGGCAGGTTTTTCAAAACGAACTGTCGCGCTATCTGGCGGACGTTCTCGAAGACGCGGGCTTCGCGGCGCTGGCGCCGCCGCTGGACCCGCGCTTCAGAACCGGGACCGCGGCGATTACCGACAAGACGCGCCAGGATTTTTATACGAGCAACTGGTCGGAGCGCCACGTCGCCTATGTCTGCGGACTGGGGACTTTCGGAGTCTCGAAGGGGCTGATTACGGCAAAGGGCGTGGCGGGACGGTTCATCAGCCTCGTGACCGCCGCGGAATTCGCCCCGACGGGCCGCGCTTATTCCGATGTGTACGAATACTGCACCCGCTGCGGCCTTTGCGTCCGGAACTGCCCGGTAAAGGCGATATCCCTCGACACCGGGAAAAGCCATTCCCTGCGCTCGGAGTTCCTGGATGAAACCCGCGAAAAGCACAGGCCGCGCTACGGCTGCGGCAAATGCCAGGTGCGCGTTTCCTGTTCGCACAAAATACCTGGAAGAAAAAATTCTCCGTGATTTCATTTCCTCGTCATTCCCGCGAAAGCGGAATCCAGGGCGTACCTTTCGGCGGCAGCACCGCATCTTTTGAATTCGCAGCCCTTCGGGCCGGGTGCAACAAGCGGGATTCCCGCCTGCGCGGGAATGACGGAAATTTGCAGGCAGTTACGGGAATTCACGGGCGGTTGATTCAAAACCGCGCTATTGCGCGGGCTACCCTCCTCGGAAAGAAGGCCAACATTACCGGCGCAAAGCGCCACACGAAAAGCCCCCTCTTGAAGGATGTGTCACGCCAAAAACGTGACTGAGGGAATTGGGCGATTGGGTTTCCAGACGCGGATAAACAGGGAACCGTCATTCCCGCGGAAGCGGGAACCCGGTTCGTTCATCAAATATTTGCGCTGGAAATTCAAGCGCCCGACTCCTTCCGGCCTGCGGCTTCGCCGCAGGCCACCCCCCTCAAGAGGGAGGCTTGTCCAGGGTATTTCGCGCCGAGAGGACGATTGGCGCTTTGCGCCGCGTTGTGCCCCCCCCTGCGGGATCGCGGTTCGCCTTTCGCCGCGGTCAAATCATGGCCGGGATGAAATCGGCCGGTGTTTCGGTTTTCCCGCATCGCGCGACGCCATCGTTCCCGGTAGAATTATCGAATTCGCGCAAGTCAACCGTTTCGCGCCATTGGTTATATAATACGTGTTGACTTGGCGCTGGGCGAAGGGTCACGGAGATGTTCAGAGCGATTCTTCTGCAAACGGCGGTGGCGATGTTGGCGGTGGTGTTGGGCGGGTTGATCGTGGGTGCGCGGGGGGGGATATCGGCGGCGCTAGGTGGTGTGGCGTGCATTCTTCCCAATCTGCTTTTCGCGTTGTGCCTCAATTCCGCAGGCGGTCGTCGCCACGCGAGTTTCGTGGCCGGTTTCCTGCTGGGGGAATTGGTCAAGTTGGTGATTATTGTGGGGTTACTGTTTTTCATTGCCAGGGAATACGCCGATCTGCATTGGCCTTCCCTGCTGATCGGATTGGCGTTTGCCACACAGGCGATGTTTTTGGCTTTCTGGAAAAAGAACTAGACATGGCGACAGCTCACGAAACGGTTACGGTCGCGCCGGACGCGGGCGAATATGTCCTTCATCATCTGGGCAACCTGAACTCTTCCGGGCATCCGCAGAGCACGATGATCGATTTTTCGATCATCAATTACGACACGCTCTTTTTCGGCGCCGTGCTCGGCGCCTCGGCGCTGTTCCTCATGTGGCTGATCGCCCGAAAGGCGACCGCCGGCGTGCCCGGCCGGGCGCAGGCGGCGCTGGAGATCCTGGTCGAGATGGTCGGCAATCAGGTGAAGACGATCATCCACAACGAAGAGTCGCGCCGTTTCATCGGCCCGCTGGCGCTGACGGTGTTCATCTGGGTTTTCCTGATGAACGCGATGGATTTTCTGCCGGTCGACCTGCTGCCGCTCCTGTGGCAAAAACTCTCCGGCGATCCGCACGCCTATCTGCGCGTGGTGCCGACCGCCGATTTGAACGGTACGCTCGGTTTGTCGATTGGCGTGCTCCTTCTGTGCTTTTTCTACAACATCCGGATCAAGGGCGTCGGCGGCTGGGCGCACGAGTTGATCACGGCACCGTTCGGCAATCATCCGCTGCTCTACATCCCGAACCTGGTCATGCAGATCGTCGAGTTTTCGTCGAAAACGATTTCCCACGGGATGCGGCTGTTCGGCAACATGTACGCCGGAGAACTGATCTTCCTGCTGATCGCGCTGATGGGCCTGGCTTTCCCGACACTGTCCCCGGTCGGCGGCTCGCTGCTCTGGCTCGGCCATCTGGTACTGGGTACGCTGTGGGCGATTTTTCATATCCTGATCGTGGTCTTGCAGGCTTTCATCTTCATGATGTTGACGCTGGTCTATCTCGGACAGGCCCATCAGGGCCATTAGCCGGCGGCGGTTGGCGGTTGTCTTTTCGTTTGTTGCTTCGTTGGTGTCATTAAACTTGGAGGAGTGGATTCATGGAACAATTTGGAAGCGTTGCCATCGCGTGTGGCATGATCATCAGCTTGGTTGGTATCGCCGCGTGCATCGGAATCAGCCTGATGGGCGGCAAATATCTGGAGTCGGCGGCCCGCCAACCCGAATTGATGAAGGACTTGCAGGTCAACATGTTCATTCTTGCCGGCCTGATCGACGCGGCGTTCATCATCGGGACGGGGATTTCGGTGTGGTTCGCCATTTCGACCTTCCTCAAGTGACGCTCGAGGGAATTCCGTCCATCCTGCGGAAGAGGTATCCGACGTGTATCTGAACGCGACCTTACTGGCACAGATCACTGTGTTCATCATTCTGGCGCTGTTTACCGCGAAGTTCGTCTGGCCGCCGATCGTCAGGGCGCTCGACGAACGCGCCGCCAAGATTTCCGAGGGCCTCGCGGACGCCGAGCGCGGACGGCAGAGCCTCGCCCTCTCCGCCCAACATGCCGCGGAAGCGGTGCGTGAAGGCAAGGAAAAGGCCGCCGGGGTGATCGCCCAGGCGGAAAGGCGCGCCGAGCAGATCATCGAGAAAGCCAAGGCCGACGCGCGGCTCGAAGCCGAAAGGGTCATCGCCGCCGCCCATGCGGAGATCGAGCAGGAGGAGGCGCGGATGCGCGACGCCTTGCGCGATCGCGTCGCCGACCTGGCCGTGGCCGGCGCGGAAAAAATCCTCCGCCGCGAAGTGGACGCCGGGGCGCATGCCGACATGCTGGCCGCCATCAAGCAGGAACTGTGATCCATGTCCGAATCCGTCACCATCGCCCGGCCTTATGCGCAAGCGGTTTTCCGCCTGGCCAGGGAGAGCGGATCGCTCTCCGAATGGTCCGGACGGCTGCGGCGTCTCGCGGCGATCGCCGCGGATCCCGAAATGGGCAAGGTCATCGGCAGCCCGAAATTTTCCGCCCGGCAGGTCGCCGACCTGTTCATCGCGCTGTCGGGCGAGCCGGAAAACCGTGAATTGTCCTCTTTCGTTGGCCTGCTCGCCGAAAACGGCCGCTTCGACCGGCTCGCGGAGATTGGCGCGCTTTTCGAGACGCTCAAGGACGAGGACGAAGGCGTCCGGGAAGCCGCGATCACCAGCGCCTTTCCGCTCGACGAGCGCCAGTTGGCCGATTTGTTGAAGCAGCTCGAAGCGCACTTTCACAGTCGCCTGCGGGCGCGGGTCGAGGTGGATCCCGCGCTGATCGGCGGCGTGGTGGCGGCGGTCGGCGACCGGGTGCTCGACGCTTCCGTGCGCGGCAAGCTCGACGCCATGGCCGTGGCGCTCAAGAATTAGGAGAAATCGATGCAGTTGAATCCTTCCGAGATCAGCGAACTGATCAAGAACAAGATTCGGAACCTGGACATGGGCGCCGAAACCCGGATGCAGGGCACGGTCGTCTCCATGACCGACGGCATTTGCCGCGTGCATGGACTGGCCGACGTCATGCAGGGCGAAATGCTCGAATTTCCGGGCGGCTCCTTCGGCATGGCCCTGAACCTCGAACGCGATTCCGTCGGCGCGGTGGTGCTCGGCGGGTACGAACACATCAGCGAAGGCGACACGGTCAAGACGACCGGGCGCATTCTGGAAGTACCGGTCGGCCCGGAATTGCTCGGCCGCGTGGTCGATTCGCTGGGCCAGCCGATCGACGGCAAGGGGCCGATCGGCGCCAAGCTGACCGACAAGATCGAGAAAGTGGCGCCGGGCGTGATCTGGCGCAAATCGGTCTCCCAGCCGGTGCAGACGGGTCTGAAATCGGTCGACTCGATGGTGCCGATCGGGCGCGGCCAGCGCGAACTGATCATCGGCGACCGCCAGACCGGCAAGACCGCCGTGGCTGTCGACACGATCATCAACCAGAAGGGCAAGGATCTCATCTGCATCTACGTGGCGATCGGCCAGAAGGCCTCGACCGTGGTCAACGTCGTGCGCAAGCTCGAAGAATACGGCGCGATGGAATACTCCATCGTCGTCGCGGCGACGGCGGCCGAATCCGCCGCGCTGCAATACATCGCGCCCTACGCCGGGTGTACGATGGGCGAGTATTTCCGCGACCGCGGGCAAGACGCGCTGATCATTTACGACGACCTGACCAAGCAGGCCTGGGCCTATCGTCAGGTATCGCTCCTGCTGCGCCGCCCGCCGGGGCGCGAGGCCTATCCGGGCGACGTGTTCTACCTGCACTCGCGCCTGCTCGAACGCGCCGCCCGCGTCAACGAAGCCTACGTGGAGCGTTTCACCCACGGCGAAGTCAAGGGCAGGACCGGGACGCTCACCGCGCTGCCGATCATCGAGACGCAGGCCGGGGACGTTTCCGCCTTCGTGCCGACCAACGTCATTTCGATCACCGACGGGCAGATATTCCTCGATACCGACCTGTTCAACTCCGGCGTGCGGCCGGCTATCGACGCCGGCATTTCGGTGTCGCGCGTCGGCGGCGCGGCGCAGACCAAGATCATCAAGAAGCTCGGCGGCGGCGTGCGCTTGGCGCTGGCCCAGTACCGCGAGCTGGCGGCCTTCGCGCAGTTCGCCTCCGACCTCGACGAGGTCACGCGCAAACAGCTCGATCGCGGGCGGCTGGTGACGGAACTGATGAAGCAGCCGCAGTATTCGCCGATGTCCGTGGCGGAGATGTCGATCACGCTGCTGGCGGTCAACAAGGGCTATTTCGACGACGTCGAAGTGAAAAAGGCGCTGGAGGTCGAGCGCCAGCTGCACGCTTTCCTCAAGGAGAAATACGCCGATCTCGTCGACAGGATCGAGACGACCAAGGAACTCGACGCGGATTCCGAGCAGGCGCTCTCCGGAGCGATCGAAGCGTTCAAGGCGACGCTGGCCTGAAGCGCCGGGGAGAAGACGGCATGTCGAGCGGCAAGGAGATTCGCAACAAGATCAAGAGCGTGGAGAGCACGCGCAAGATCACCAAGGCGATGGAGATGGTCGCCGCCTCCAAGATGCGCAAGGCGCAGGACCGGATGCGCGCGGCCCGTCCTTACAGCGAGAAGATCCGGCGCGTGGCCGGCAACCTGTCGCACGCGCTGACCGATTACAGCCATCCGTTCCTGGAAGAGCGCGCGGAGATCGACACGGTCGGCCTGATCGTCGTCACTTCGGACAAAGGGCTGTGCGGAGGACTGAACACCAACGTCCTGCGCCTGGCCTTGGGCCGGATGAAGGAATGGGACGCGCAGGGCAAAAAGCTGAAAGTCACCGCCATCGGCAACAAGGGCCTAGGGTTCATGACGCGCGCTGGCGCGGAAGTCGTTTCGCACCTCGCCGGCATGGGCGACGAGCCGCGGCTGGAGAAACTCATCGGCCCCGCCAAGGTCCAGATCGACGCTTTCATGGATGGTGACATCGACGTTCTGTACATCGCTTATACGCGCTTCGTCAACACCATGAAACAAGAGCCGGTGATCGAGCAGCTGCTGCCGTTGTCGGGCGACCTCGCGGGCAGCAGCACCCACAACCGCTGGGATTACATCTACGAGCCGGGCGCCAAGGCGGTCATCGACGACCTGCTGCTGCGCTACGTGGAGATCGTCCTGTTCCAGGCGGTCGCCGAGAACATGGCCTCCGAGCAGAGCGCGCGCATGGTGGCCATGAAGTCGGCATCGGACAACGCCAAGAGCGTCATCGGCGAGCTTCGTCTGGCCTACAACAAGGCGCGCCAGGCGGCGATCACCACCGAGCTGACGGAAATCGTCAGTGGCGCGGCGGCGGTTTGATTTTGGAATCTGTGAAAGGCAAAACGTGAAAAATGAAACGTGAAAAGTGAAAAGTGGAAATTTGATGAACGAAAAACCGAAAGGGATCAGCGCGGTTTTCACGTTTCACTTTTCATGTTTCATTTTTCACGATTGACTTCACGACTGAAAAAGGAACGACGATGAGTCAAGGAGTTATTGTTCAGTGCATCGGCGCCGTGGTCGATATCCAGTTCTCGCGCGACGACATGCCCAGGGTCTATGACGCGCTGCTGCTCGACAAATCCGAGGAGCACGCCGGCTGCGAGGCGGACTTGATGTTCGAGGTGCAGCAGCAGCTCGGCGACGGCGTCGTCCGGACGATCGCCATGGGTTCTTCCGACGGGCTGCGCCGCGGCATGAAGGTAAACAGCACCGGCGGGCAGATTTCGGTGCCGGTGGGCGAGGCGACGATCGGACGGATCGTGAACGTGCTCGGGCGGCCGATCGACGAAGCCGGGCCGATCGCCACCGAGGAACGCCGCTCGATCCACCAGAGCGCGCCGAAATTCGACGAACTCTCGCCCTCGGTCGAACTCCTGGAAACCGGCATCAAGGTCATCGACCTCATCTGCCCGTTCGCCAAGGGCGGCAAGGTTGGCCTCTTCGGCGGCGCGGGCGTCGGCAAGACCGTGAACATGATGGAACTCATCAACAACATCGCCAAGCAGCATTCGGGCCTGTCGGTGTTCGCCGGCGTCGGCGAGCGCACCCGCGAGGGGAACGACTTCTATCACGAGATGAAAGAGTCGAACGTGCTCGACAAGGTGGCGATGGTCTTTGGCCAAATGAACGAGCCGCCCGGCAACCGCCTGCGCGTCGCGCTCACCGGTCTCACGATGGCCGAGCGCTTCCGCGACGACGGCCGCGACATCCTGTTCTTCGTCGACAACATCTACCGCTACACGCTCGCCGGCGTCGAAGTCTCCGCGCTGCTCGGCCGGATGCCGTCCGCCGTGGGCTACCAGCCGACGCTGGCCGAGGAAATGGGGCGGCTCCAGGAACGCATCACCTCCACCAAGGTCGGCTCGATCACTTCGATCCAGGCCGTATACGTGCCCGCCGACGACCTCACCGACCCGTCGCCGGCGACCACCTTCCTGCACCTGGATTCCACCGTCGTGCTCTCGCGCGACATCGCCGCGCTGGGCATCTACCCGGCGGTCGACCCGCTCGATTCGACCTCGCGCCAGCTCGACCCGCACGTCATCGGCGAGGAACACTACAAAGTGGCGCGCCAGGTTCAGATGACCCTGCAACGCTACAAGGAACTGCGCGACATCATCGCCATCCTGGGCATGGACGAACTCTCGCCCGACGACAAGCTGATCGTCTACCGCGCGCGCAAGATCCAGCGCTTCCTGTCGCAACCCTTCCACGTGGCCGAGGTCTTCACCAACACGCCGGGCAAATACGTGCCGCTCAAGGATACGATCAAGGGATTCAGGATGATCGTCGATGGCGAATGCGACAACATCCCCGAGCCGGCCTTCTACATGGTCGGCGGCATCGAGGAAGCGCTCGAAAAAGCCAAGACGCTCTAGGCCAAGGGAAAAACATGCCGCTCAGAATCAATGTCGATGTCGTCAGCGCCGAGGAGCAGATTTTTTCCGGCGAGGCCGAATTCGCCGTGTTCCCCGGCGAAATGGGGGAACTCGGAATTTTCCCGCGCCACGCGCCGCTCCTGACCCGCGTCCAGCCGGGCACCGTGCGCGTGAAACTCGCCGACCGCGATGAATTCGAACTGGTCTATGTTTCCGGCGGGATTCTCGAAGTCCAGCCGACGCTGATCACGCTGCTTGCCGACACGGCGATCCGGGCCAAGGACCTCGACGAAGCCAAGGCGATCAAGGCCAGACAGCAGGCCGAGGCCGCGCTGCGCGACCGCTCGGTAAGCGTCAACTACGCCAGCGCCGAAGCCGAACTGGCGCAGGCCATCACGCAGTTGCAACTGCACGCGCTCAAGAAAAACCAGAAATCCCGCCACTGAAAAATGAGGCCACCCACGACGGGCACGACGAAAAACGAGAACGAAAAACTTTAACCACGGCGGCCACGGCGAAGGGCGAAAATCTTTAATCACGGGAAACACGGAGATCACGGAAAAACCTTGATCTTCGTCGTTCCCTTGACAGTCTGGAATCCAGTTCACCGTGACCTTCGCCGCACCCCTCGCCGATTCCATTGGTGTCGTCATTCCCGCGAACGCGGGAATCCAGCGTGTACCTTCCGGCGCGCAGCGCCGCATTCTTTGAATTGGCGGCCCTTCGGGCTGAAAACAGGGAACTGGATTCCCGCTTTCGCGGGAATGACGGGAATTTTTGGGCATTGGATTCACGCTCATCAAGGAAATGATGGTTTCCTGTTCATCGGCGCTTGGTAATCCCACCGCTCCCCGTCCGCCTTCGGCGCGACACCTCCCTCAGGAGGGAGGCTTGGCTTGCGGCGCCTCGCGCCGGTGGTGTCGCCTTCTCTTGAATTCGGCGAACAGATGGAGCGCGGGCGTCTCGTTCGCTTCGTCCGCTTTTTTGCGGACGGGACGGCCGCGCTCCGTTTCGCGCGTTCGTTTGAACCTCCGGATGGGCATGGCGAGAACCGTTCGGGCGCGACGCGTTGTATCATAGTCCGATGCCAGGTCGGAGACATGGACATTGGCGTCAGTTTTGCTTATCACTATGAATCGCGCACTGCATTGAGGGAGATCGAGTGGCTTCAATCCGCATCGAAGGCATAAAAAAAGAATTCAGCGGCAACAAGGTGCTGGAGGATTTATCCCTGCGAATTCCCGATGGGGCGTTCTATACCCTGCTTGGCCCCAGCGGTTGCGGAAAGACGACCTTGCTGCGCTGCATCGCCGGGTTTTATGAAATGGACGCCGGACGCCTCCTGTTCGACGACGACGACATGACCCGCGTTCCGACGCACCGCCGCGACATCGGCATGGTGTTCCAGGACTACGCGCTGTTTCCGGACAAGACCGTCTTCGACAACGTGGCCTACGGTTTGCGCGCGCGCGGCGTGGCGAAACCCGAAATCGGGCGGCGCGTCGACCGGGCGATCGGGAGCGTGGGCCTCTCCAGCCTGGCGGAACGCTATCCGGCGCAGATGAGCGGCGGGCAGCGGCAACGGGTGGCGCTGGCGCGGGCGCTGGTGATCCGTCCGCGCGTGCTGCTGATGGACGAGCCGCTCTCCAACCTGGACGCCAAGATGCGCACGCAGATGCGCGACGTGATCCTCGACCTCGTGCAGGAGGCCCGCATCACGACCGTTTTCGTCACCCACGACCAGGAAGAGGCGCTGGCGATGTCCGACCGGATCGCCATCATGGATCGCGGCCGGATCGCCCAGCTCGGAACGCCGGAGGAGCTTTACGGGATGCCGGCCAGCGCCTACGTCGCCGATTTCGTCGGCTCGGCCAATACGATTCCGGTTTCGCTCGAACCCGCCGACCCGTCCGCCGCCGAAAGCGGGAAGGCGCGCTACCGCCTGTGCGGGCGGCTGCTCGAAGGCGTCCGGGCGTATGCCGGCGGCGGCGAAAACGCGATCCTGGTCGCGCGTCCGGAAGAATTGTCGCTGGCCGCGCCCGACGCCGCCGTGGAGAACGCCGTGCCCGCTTCCGTGGTGCGCCGGCAATACCTGGGCTTCAAGACGAGTTACCGCGTCCGCCTGCGCGAAGGCCCGGAGATTCGCGTCGATCTTTCCGCCGTCAACCGGACCACCGATTTCCATCCCGGCGATCCGGTTCAGGTGTCGTTTCCGGCGCATGGCCGGATCATCGGCGAATAGGCGGCGGAGGGCGCGATGGGCATTCTCAAGTCCAACTGGTGGCCGTGGCGTGTTCTGACGGTGATTTCGCTCGTCATCCTGGGCTTTTTCGTGCTCTACCCGCTGGGCGTCCTGTTCAACAACAGCGTGCGCGACGAGTCCGGGGCGCTGTCGCTCGCGGGGTTCGCGCAGCTCATCGACAACAGCCTCTTTCTGGAGGCGTTGCGCAACACGCTCGTGCTCGGCGTCAGCGTCACGGCGCTGTCGGCGGCGATCGGCGTACCGCTGGCCTACATGGTGGCGCGCTACGAATTCCCGCTGAAGAATCTGGTCGCCATCCTGCCGGTGGTGACGATCGTGATTCCCGAAGTGATCGTCGCCCAGTCCTGGCTGCTGATCCTCGGCAACAACGGCCTGCTGACCAATTTCATGGAGGGAATCGGCGTCGAATTGCCGTCGTTCTACGGCTGGAACGGCCTGGTCTTCTCAATGACCCTGGTTTATTACACCTACATCTATCTGGGCGTGCTCGCCGCGCTGCGCGGTTTCGACGGGCAACTGGAGGAAGCGGGCCTGAGCCTGGGCACCTCGCCGCTGGTGACGAAATGGCGCGTGCTGGTTCCCCTGATGCTGCCGGCGGTGGCGGTCAACGCCCTGGTGGTCTTTTCCCTGGTGGTGGGCAATTTCGTGCTCGCGACGCTGCTCGGCAGCCGGGTGCCGCTGCTCTCGGTGATGACCTACAACGAATTCGTCAACGAAATGGGCGGCTCGCCGCTCCTGCAAAGCGCGATGTCCGTGGTTTCGATCTCCATCGTCGGCATCGTGCTGTTCTTGCAGAAAAGGGTCGTCGAACGCAAGCTCTATACCATGACGCCGGGGCGCGCCCCCCCGGCGGCACGCGTGCGCTCCGGCGCGGCCGCGGTCTTCACCGGCTGCGTCGGCTTCATCATCTTTCTTTCCATTCTGCCGCTGATCGTCGTTTTCGTCGCCGCCTTCACGGAGACCAGCGGCCCGGTCATGCGCTGGGGCGTCTGGTCTTGCGCGAACCTCCTGCGCATCATCAACGGCGCGTCCGAACCCGTCGTCAACTCGCTGACCTTCGCGTCGCTGGCGACGCTGGCGGGCGTCGTTTTCGCCGTGCTGGCGAGCTATCTCATCATCAAGAAACGCAACGGACTCACCCAGACGCTCGACTACGTCGTGGTCATGCCGCTGACCATCTCCGGAACCGTCATGGGCATCGCCCTGGTGCAGACCTTCAACACCGGCTGGCTCGTACTGGCCGGCACCAGCGCCATCATGGTGCTGTGCTACGCGGTGCGGCGCCTGCCTTTCGCCGTGCGCAACGCCTCGTCGACGCTGTTCAACATTCCGGACTCGATCGAGGAAGCGTCCATCAGCCTCGGCGTCTCGCCTTTGTTATCCTTCTTCAAGGTGGTGCTGCCGGTGATGAAGGCGTCGATCGTCTCGGCGGCCATCCTGATGTGGGTCACGACCATCGCCGAACTGGCGGCGACGATCGTCGTCTATACCGGCGGCCTGGAAACCATGCCGATCGCCATTTTCCGCCAGATCGACGGCGGGCGGCTCGGCCTGGCGTCGGCCTACGGCGCGGTCATGATCACCGTGATCCTGGCGCCGATCGTCGTCTCGATCAAACTGTTTCGCATCAACCTTTTTTCCAACCGATGATTCTCAACCAGCGAGGTTTTTCCATGAAACTGAAACTCCTGCCGCAAGTCGCGGCAACCGTGATCTTCTCCGTGGCGGCAACGTGGGCGCAGGCTCAAACCGTCGTGCTTTATTCCTCCAACAACACGGAAACCATCGAAGCCGCCGTGAACGTGGCCAAGAAGAAAGCGCCGGCGCTCAACGTGCAGCAGGTGACGGGCGGAACCGGCACGTTGATGAAGCGCATCCAGGCCGAGTCCAAGAATCCGCGCGGCGACATCCTGTGGAGCGGCGGATTCGGCACCCTCGGCGCCTACAAGGAATACATGGAACCGTACAAATCGCCCGACCTCGCGGCGATTCCAGAAGAATTTCGCGGCCCGGACAACCTCTGGGTGGGAACGAACGTCCATCTGATGGTGCTGATGGTCAACGAGAAACAGCTCAAGGGGCAGCCCGCGCCGAAAACGTGGTCCGACCTCATGAAGCCCGAATGGAAGGGAAAATTCGCCATCACCGACCCATCCAAGAGCGGAACCGCGTACATGCTGGTCTATGGCCTGCTCAAGCAATTCGGCCGCGAGGGTCTGGAAAAGATCGCCGCCAACGCGGTCGTGACCGCCTCCTCCGGCGCGACGTACAAGGGCACGGCGATGGGCGAATATCCCGTCGGCCTGACCCTCGAATACGCGGCGCAGGAATACGTCGCCGGCGGCCAGAAAGAAATCAAGCTGGTCTATCCGAGCGAAGGCAGCTACCTCGCGCCGGAAGGCATGTTCATCGTGAAGGACGCGAAAAACGCCGAGGCGGCCAGGACCTTCTACAACATCCTCCTGAGCAAGGAAATGCAGCAGGAACTGCTGGTCAAGGCGTTCCGCCGGCCGACCCGCACGGACATCCTGGTCTCGAAACTGACCTCCCTGCCCGACATGAAATCGATCAAGGTCTTCCCGCTCGACCAAGCCGCCGCCGCCGAGGAATACGAACAGTTGATCAGCCTCTGGACTCTCGCGGTCGCCAAGGCCAGGTAGTATCCGGACGGGCGCGGCGGCTCCGTTCGCCGGGGTCGCGGGGCGGCGAGATCGTGCCCGCCCATCGGTTTTCACACGCCGTCGCTGACACCCCAAAGCCGTCCCCGCAAAACCGCCTCGATTTCCGCGCGTAAAAACCCGCCTTTCCCGGAAAAAGGCGGGGTCGCGGGGGCGCTTCGCGCGGGTTGGAACCAGTGCGCGGCTACTTTCCCAAAAACCTCGTCATTCCCGCGGACGCGGGAATCCAGGGCGTACCCTCCGGCACTATGCGCCGCCAAATAACTTCCCCTCCTCCCTCTCCCTCCGGGAGAGGGGGTGGGGTTGGGGGTGGGGGAAATCACCTCTCGGAGGTCACCCCTCGGAACCCGGCCCCCGGAACTCAGAACCCGGAACTCAGAACCCGGAACTCAGAACCCGGAACTCAGAACCCGGAACTCGGAACCCGAGGATCAGAACCCGGGGATCAGACCCCAGACCCCAGAACTTTCCCCTTTCCCCCGGCCCCCCCCCTCAGAACTCATACCTCACCCTGAGACTTCCGGTGGCGCCTTCGCGTTTTCCGGCGTGGCCTTGCAGGCTCAGGTCGATGGAGACGGGGCGGGTGGGGGTGAGGGTGAGGCCCAGTTCGGCGATGCCGGTGCCGCCTTTCAGTTTCGGAGCGTTGGGGATTTCGTGGTCGTTCATTGTCGCCTTCGCTTTTCCATCGAATTCGTGTTCGTAGGCGAGTCCGGCGTGGCCCTTGAGGTTCGTGCCGAGCGTCCGGGTGTAGCGGCCGCCGATCCGGGCGCGGGTGGAGTCGATGTCCTTGAACTTCACCGTGTAGCGGATCGGGTCGCCGGTGTCGGGTCTCACGCGGTCGCCTTCCTGGCGCGTCCAGAAGAGCTTGCCGTAAAGATCGAGACTTCCGGTGTCATCGAGGTTCCAGAGTTTCCCGCCGCCGACGTGGGCGCTGTAGTAGGTGGATTTCGCGTCGTACTTCGTCTGGCTTCCCGGCGTGAGGTGGCCGCCGAAGTCGTTGTCGACTCTCCCGGTCCGGAGGCTCCCCTCGGCGTAGGCGCCGCTCGCGGTATCCAGCCTTCCGAGAACGCCGAGACCGTGGTGCTTCAGATCGCCGCTGCCTTTTACCCGGGCGAAGCGGTTATGGGTATCGTAATCGCCGGTGCCGACTTCGATGAAGGCGCCGAGCGTGAAGCGTCCGGGCGCGAGATCGAAGGCGTTGGCGATTCCGGCGAGGAGCGCGACGCTGTCGAGATTGGTGCGCGAGCGGCTTCCGGTGTCGTGGCGCAGGCTTCCTCCGGTGAGTGTGGCGAAGGTGCCGCGTCCGCGACGGCCGGATTCGATCGCCTGGCTCATGGCTTCGCCGGCGACGGCGTCGGCGGTCTGATTGAGGAGCGAGAGGCCGCCGAGGAAGCCCTCGGAGAGGGCCGTGCTCGCGGCCGTCGCGCTCACGTGGGCGACGGTGGCGTAGAGCCGGTTGGCGTCGGTCGTGAGGTTGAAGTCGTAGTCGAGCAGGCCGGCCATGCCCGCGCCTTTCTTCGCGGTTTGGCCGTCGTGGTCGCTCGCGAGGCTTCCCGTGGCGTCGAGGAGCGTCAGGGTGTCGCCGGGCTGGAGGATTTTCGTGGCGCCTTCGACGCCGACGTTGACCTGGCTCCCCGTGATGTCGGCGTCGCCGGTGACGGTGAGCAGCGTGTCGCCGTCTCGCATCGTGGCGGGGACGTAGAAGTTCATCGTGCCGCCCGCGATGTTCAGGGTGCCCGCGTAGGTCGCGCCGCCGTGGACGTCGAGCCGGGCGAGGGTCGCCGCCGCGCCGTTGGCGAGTCCGAACGTCGTGTTCCCGAAGAGGGCGAGTGTGTTCGAGAACGCGGCGCCGGCGCCGTCGAGGATGAGCGTGCCTTCCCGCACTTCGGTGAGGCCGGTATAGGTGTTGTTCCCGGTGAGGGTAAGTGTTCCGGCGCCGGATTTGATGAGGTCGCCCGCGCCGCTGATCACGCCGTCGAATGTTCCGCTTTGGACGGTGAGGCCGCCGGTGTTGATGACTTGGCCCGCGCCGGTGAGCGCATGGACGCTTCTGGCCGCGCCCGTGCCGTCTTAGGTCGCGCCGTTCTCTACCGTGAGGTCGGTGTTGTCGGCGATGTTGCCCATGAGCGTTCCCGCGCTGACGGCCGTCGCGCCGGTGTAGGTGTTGACGCCCGAGAGGGTGAGCGTTCCCGCGCTGGTTTTGGTGAGGCTGCCCGCGCCGGAGATGACGCCGCTGAATGTACCGCTTTGCGCGGTGAGGCCGTGGGTGTTGATGACGTTGCCCGCGCCGGAGAGCGCGCCCACGATCCGCGCCGCGCCCGTGCCGTCGTAGGTGGCGCCGCTTTCTACCGTCAGATCGGTGTTGTCGGCGATATTGCCCGCGAGCGTTCCGGCTGAAACCGTCGTGCCGCCGGTGTAGGTGTTGGCGCCGGAGAGCGTGAGCGTTCCGGCGCCGTCCTTCACGAGAGCGCCCGCGCCGGTGATGTCGCCGGAGAGCGTCTGGTTGGCGGTCTGGTCAAAAATCAGCGTGCCCGCGTTGGCGATGGCGCCCGCGTAAGCGCCGCCGCCGAGCGTGCCGGTTACTTCCAGCGTTCCGGCCAAAACCGTCGTGCCGCCGGTGTAGGTGTTGTTCCCGGAGAGCTTGAGTGTGCCCGCGCCGGTCTTGGTGAGTGATTGGCCGTCCCAGCCGTGCGTCGTTCCGGCGCCGGTCTGGGTGTTGTCGGCAAGGTCGCTTTCCACGTCGAAACTCGTCGTGACGTTGAAGGTGCCGTGGGCGTCGGCGGTGAGTTCCCAGACGAGGCTCGCGGTAACTTCCAGGTCTTTGTCGCTGTTGGTTTTGCGTACCGTGGCGAGGAGGAAGGAGTCGTCGGCCAAGGGGTGCGGCGTGGCGAGGGGGGCGCCGCCGGCGGTGACGCCGGCGAGGTCGCCGGTGAGGCCGTTTTGCGTGGCGATGAGCGTGTGGGTGTTGCCGTTGATGTAGTCGTTGATATCGAGCGTGGCGCCGGTGATGTCGGCGCCGCCGGTGACGGTGAGGAGCGTTTCGCCATCCAGCAGCGTTGCCGGGAGGTAGAAGGCCATCGCGGCGCCGTTCGTGTTCAGGTCGCCCTCGTAGGTGGCGTGGCCGAGAACGTCGAGTTGGGCGAGGGCGAGGGCCGCGCCGTTGGTCTCGAGGGCCGTGGCTTCGTGGAGCTTGAGTTTATCGGAAATCTTTCCGGCGCCGGTGAGGGCGAGCGTTCCGCCCTGGATTTCGGTGAGGCCGGTGTAGTTGTTGTCGGTGGTGAACGTCAATGTGCCCGCGCCGGATTTGATGAGGTTGCCCGCGCCGGTGAGGAGGCCGCTGAAGGCGCTGTTGGCCGTTTGCGCGAATTCCACGGTGGCGGTGTTGGCGATGGCGATGCCGCCTTGCAGGCTCGTCGTGTTGCCGATGAGCGTGCCGCCGGAAACGGTGGTGCCGCCGATGTAGGTGTTCGTTCCGGTGAGGGTGAGGGTGCCGGGGCCGGTCTTGGTGAGGCCGCCCGCGCCGCCGAGTTGGCTGATATTGCCGGAGAATGTGCCGCTGCCCACGGTGAGGTCGTCGTAGAGGGCGACATTCCCCGCGCCGTTCAGCGTGTTCACGGTCTGCGCCGTGCCAGCGGTAGTGGCGGCGTTGTAGGTCGCGCCGAGTTCCACGGTGAGGTCGGTGCCGTCGGGGATACCTCCCGTCAGCGTTCCGCCGTTTACCGTCGTGCTGCCCGTGTAGGTGTTCGTGTAGAGGAGGCTCAGTTGGCCCGTGCCGGACTTGACGAAGTTTCCATCGCCGGTGATGGTGCCGTCGTAGGCGATGTCGCTGCTCGAATTGACCGTGAGCGTCGCGCCGCCGAGGGCGATTTTGGAGGTGGCTCCGCCTCCGATCAAGAACGTCATGGTCAGATCGAAGCCGTTGAGGTCGAGCGTGGCGTTGTTGCCGATCGAAAACCACCCGCCCGCAAGCGCGCCCGCCGCGCCTGCCTTGAGCGTGCCCCCGAGGACAGCCGTCCCGCCGCCGTAGGTATTGTTCGGGTTCGTGAGCGTGAGCGTGCCCGCGCCGGCTTTTTCGAAGTCGCCGTTGCCGGAAAGAACGCCGCTGAAATTGACCGTTCCGCCGTTGTCGTCAATGGTGTTGGTGTTGCTTCCCGCGACGAGCGTCCAGCCCTTGGTGTAACTCGTTCCCGTCAAAAGCAGCGTCCCGCCGGAGAGCGTGTTCGTGCCGACGCCGATGTTGCCGTCGGAGGCGATGGAGAGGATGCCGCCGGAAACCGTTGTCGCGCCACTGTAGGTGTTGGCGCCGGTGAGCGTGAGCGTTCCCGCGCCGGATTGGGCGAGGCTGCCCGTGCCGGTGATCGCGCCGCCGTGGGTCAGCGCGTCGGAGCGGTTGAACACCAGCGTGGCGTTGTCGAGGATGTTGCCCGTCACGCTTCCGCTCGTCCCGCCGTTGCCGATTTGCAGCGTTCCCTCGGAAACCGTCCAGGGTTTGCCGCTCGTGTCCGCGCCGGTGAGCGTCCAGGTCGATGCGCCGTTTTTCTCGAAGGCGTCGAAGCCCCGGTATTTCGCGCTCGTCCCGTTGCCGATGTCGTCGGCGTTAAAGCTGCCATTGGCCGTCCCGCCCAGCCGCAGGATGTTCCCCGTGCCGGAGAGCACGGCGACGTTGCCGGGAAAATCGTAGCCGTCGCGCAGCTCCACGATGTTGCTGTCGCCCGTGATGCTGACGGATGGTCCGACACCGACGGCGCTGACAACCACATTGGCGTTGATGAGCCGGTTGTGGTTGCCGTCGATCTGGACGCCCGCGCCGTTCGCGCCCGCCGTGCCGCTGGTGGTGCTTCCGCCGACGCCGCCGAAAACTATCCCGAAGTTGGTGAGAACGCCGTAATCGCCAGTGAGAAGCACACCCGCGCCGCCCGCGCCCGCCACGCCGTTTGAGCTGCTCCCGCCCGTGCCGCCGCGCACCTGTGCCCCGCTGTTGACGGTGATTTCGCTATGGGTCGCGGCGTCCGTGCTCCAGACATGGAGGCCGCTGCCGCCGGCCCCGCCCGCGCCCGTGCCGTCGGTTTTGCCGCCGTCCCCGCCTCGAATCAAGCCGCCGTTCAAGGTGATTTGACTGTTGTTCGCCCGTACCCCGTCCCCGCCCTGACCGGCGTCATAAGGATTGCTGGCGTTGTTGATGCTCCCGCCTTCCCCGCCGCGCAGGGTCGCCCCGGTGCTCTGAAACGTGCTGCCGTCAACGCTCAAAAACACCGCGCTGCCGCCGCCGCCCGTGCCGCCCGTTGTGCCGGTGACGTTCCCGCCACTCCCGCCGTATATAGGGCTGCCGCTCAGGGTGATATGGCTCAAGGCGTTGGCCGCCAGACCGGCTCCGCCGCCGCCGGAAGCGCCGGCGGCGACATCCAAGCCGTCGCCGCCGGTTATACTTACGCCGCTTGCCATGCCAAGATGAAAGCCCGTGGCCGGGGCGCTGACAATGACCACCCCGGCTCCGCCGCCGCCACCGCCGGCGCCATGGCTGCCGTTGCTGCCGCTGTTTATATGTGCGCTGATGCTGTGATTGTCATCCGTGGCCACCAGCACACGGGCCGCGCCGCCGCCGCCGCCGCCGTCGCCGTTGCCGCCCCGGGGACCGGCGTTGCCGCCCGCGCCGCCGCCGCCGCCGTAGGCATTCGTGCCGTCGAAGCCGCTGCCCCCGCCGCCGCCGTAAGCGCCGCTGCCGCCGGTCGCGCCGCTGCCGTCGGGCAGGACGACCGGCTGACCACCCAAACCGCCAGAGCCCTGGGTGCCGTTATAGCCGCCGGGATGGGAGAGGTCGCCGCCCGCGCCGCCCACGCCCGTTCCCTGATCGCCGGCGCAACCGCCGCCGCCGCCCAGTCCGCCCGCGCCGCCATTGCAATTCGCCGCGCCCGCGCCGCCGCCGCCGCCCAGGCCGCCCGCGCCGCCCTGGGCACCGCCGCCGCCGCTCCCCAGTCCGCCGCCGCCGCCGCCCAGACCGCCCAGGCCGCCGCTCCCCGTGGCCGTGTTGCCGCCGTCACCGCCGCCCTGAGTCATGGGGCCGGCCGACAGAACGGGCGCGGCGGGCGCGAGCGCCAATAAAAACGCCGCGAACAGGACGCGGCGCGGAAACGGGGGAATCGACGGAAAACCGGAACGGAAAAGGAACGCCCGCCCCGGTTCCGCGCGCGCGCCGCGCGGAGCGGGCCGGGAGGGAGGAAGGGAAAAAGAGGAAACCGAAGGCCCGCGCGCGCCCCGCGAAACGCCCGCTCCATCGCCCGGGAAAGGCCGCGAAAAGCATTCATCGCTCACCCTGTTCGCCTTCGGGGAGGGCATCGGGTTTGCCGAAAAATCAAGTGTATTGGCCGTGTTTCTCATGGTTTTTCTCCCTTCGAGATGAATACGCGCGCCCAATGCGCGGCTCGTCGAATGATAACGCACGGATCGCCGCGAGAAAAGCAAATCTCGCATCCCGGCAGGATGATTCGCCGTTTGCTTTTTTGCGGGGGGGGGATGGGGGGGACGGAGGGACGGAGGGACGGAGGGACGGAGGGACGGAGGGACGGAGGGACGGAGGGACGGAGGGATGGAGGGACGGAGGGACGAAAAGCAAGAAACCCCGTCATTCCCGCGAACGCGGGAATCCAGCGCCTTGCCTCCAGCCCGAAGGGCTGCCAATCAATTCAAAGGATGCGGCGCTACGCGCCGGAAGGTACGCCCTGGATTCCCGCTTTCGCGGGAATGACGGGAGGAGGAATGACGAGGGGGATGGAAAGGTTGGAGGCGGGGGTAAGGACGGGGGCAGGAGCGGGGCAACGGCGAACCGGATTCCCATTCGTCAAGGAAATGACGAAGCGACTTGACGGTCTGGTATCCCGATACGCGTTTCCCGATCCTCAACCGCCTCACGCCTTCATCGTTTCCCCAACCGCTTTCGGAACTCCAACCGCCCGACTCTTTCCGACCCACGCGGCAGCGCGTTTTTGAACCACCCGCCCACGAATCCCCATCATCCGCCCGCCTATTTCCGTTACCTCGTCATTCCCGCGAACGCGGGAATGACGAGGGGGATGGGAGCGGCGAAGGCGGCGGTGATGGGAATGGCGGCGGTGAACCGGATTCCCGCTTGCCAGGAGCGCAACGGAAATGTATAGATGCTCGATTCAAAAACACTCAGGGCTTGTCATGTCACTCGACGCCTTTTATTTCGACGGTCGCGGCTCGCGCCGCCATCCGGTGCGGCTCGCGGCGGGCGACGGTTGCTTGCTGATCGAGGGCGAAAACGGCGCGCGCGCGGTTCCGGCGGCGAATGTCCGCGCTTCCGAACCGCAGGGTCGCGCCCCGCGCACCTTGCGCTTCGCGGGCGAGGCCGCGTTCTGTGAAATCGGGCAGAGCGCGGAACTCGACGCCCTGCTCGCGGCGCTCGGCCAACGCGACTCCATTGCCGTGCGCCTGCAAAAACGCTGGCGCTGGACGATCGGCTCGCTCGCCGTCATCGGCGCGATGCTGGCCGCCGCCTATTTCTGGGGTTTGCCGTGGGGCGCGAGGATGATCGCCCCGCATGTGCCCATCGCTCTCATGCGCGGCGTTTCCAAAGAGGCGCTGGAACGGCTGGACAAACACTTGTTCAAGCCGACCGCCCTGCCGGAAGCGCGGCGGCAAAGGCTGACCGGCGGATTCCGCGCGCTGGCGGCGAACGATCCCGCGCTGGCGGCTTACGGCGAGGGCGTCATCCTCCTTTTCCGCGCCGCGCCCAGGCTCGGCCCCAACGCCTTCGCGCTTCCCGGCGGACAGGTGGCGCTGCTCGACGAGCTGGCCGGCCTGGACATGGATGACGCGGAAATTCTCGCCGTCCTCGCGCACGAACTCGGCCATCTCGCCGGACGCCACGGCGTCCGCCAGTTTATCCAGTCCTCGGTCGTCGCCGCGTTCGGCGCCGCGTGGTTCGGCGACGTTTCCGCCGCCGCCGCCGCTCTTGCCGCGGCGCTGCTCGACTCCGGCCATTCGCGCGACATGGAGCGCGAAGCCGACGATTACGCCGCCGCCGCGCTCCAGCGCCAGGGCCAATCGCCCGCCCTGCTCGCCAGCGCGCTGGAAAAGCTGGAAACGGCCCACCGCGCCAAAACGCGCCGGAACGAAGACGGCCCCGCCGGCGGCTACCTGGACTGGCTTTCCTCCCACCCCGCCACCGGCGAACGCATCCGGCGGCTGCGCGCCATGCGGCGTGTTCCGCCACGGCGGATGCGGCGAAAGGCGAAAAATCTTTTTAACCGCGGTGACCACGACGGGCACGGCGAAAAACGAGAGCAAAAGTTGGATGCGGAGTTCACGGAGGATATGGAGAAAAACTTTTGAAAATTTTCGTTTCTCTCCGCGTTCTTCGCGCTTTTCATCATAAAACGGACTCCGGTTTGAAACCCCGCCCTTCAGGGCGGCGCGAAGGCCGGGGTTTCGACCGGTAGCCACCTGGGATGGGCGCGAACCCCTTCCAGGTTCGTTCACGGCGGCGGGCATGAATGCCTGACGCCAATTGGTGGCCGGTTAAAGTTTTGCTTTTCGCCGTGTCCGCCGTGGTTAAAAAGATTTTTGCTTCCCTTCGTGTTTTCCGCGCCCTTCATGGTTAAAGTTCTTGTTTTTCACCGTATCCCATGTCTTCCGAATTCGAACTGATCGACCGTCATTTCGTTCGCCCGACGCCGCAGGCCGTCCTCGGGCCGGGTGACGATTGCGCGCTGCTCAGGCCGTCGCCGGGGATGGAACTGGCGGCGACCACGGACATGCTGGTGGCGGGAACGCACTTTTTCGCCGATACCGATCCGTTCCAGCTGGGCTGGAAGACGCTCGCCGTCAATGTGTCCGACCTGGCCGCGATGGGCGCGCGGCCGCGCTGGGCCTTGCTGGCGGGCAGCCTGCCGGAGGCCGGCGAGGCGTGGATCGGCGCGTTCAGCCGGGGGATTTTCGCTTGCGCCGGGCGTTACGGCGTCGATCTCGTCGGCGGCGACATGGCGCGCGGGCCGCTCAACCTGTGCGTCACCGCGCTGGGCGAAGTTCCCGCCGGCGAGGCGCTGCGCCGCGACGGCGCGCGCGCCGGCGACGACGTCTGGGTATCGGGGCGTCCCGGCCTGGCGGCGCTCGGCCTCGCGCACCTGCAAGGCCGGATCGCGCTGCCGGACGATCTCGCCGCGTCGTGCGTCGGCCTGCTGCAAAAACCGTTTCCGCGCGTCGAACTGGGCATGGCGCTGCGGCAACGCAAGCTGGCGCGCTCGGCGATCGACGTTTCGGACGGCCTGCTGGCGGACATCGGGCACATCGCCGAACGCTCGGCGCTCGACGCCGAGATTTTCGTCGCGCGGCTGCCGCCGCCGCCGGAGAACGCCGACGCCGGTCTGGCGCGCGAATGCCAGTTGGCCGGCGGGGACGATTACGAACTGGCGTTTTCGGCGGCGGCGGAAAAGCGCGGGGAACTCTCCGCCCTCGCGGCCGAACTCGATCTCCCCCTGTGGCGCATCGGCCGGTTCGCCGCCGCGGGCCGTGGAGAAGTCCGTCTGATCGGCGAGCGGGGCGAGCCGCTCGCCGCCGGCGCGAAAGGATTCGACCACTTTGGCCAGTGACAAGAACGGCAAGGCGCCGCCGCCGCGCTTTCTCTTTTCGCATCCCGCGCACCTCGTGGCCTGCGGTTTCGGCAGCGGCCTCTCGCCGTTCGCGCCGGGAACCGCCGGCACGCTCTTCGCGTGGGCGCTCTACCCGTTGCTGCGCGGCGCGATGGCGGATTTCGAACTCCTGGCCTTCCTGCTGGTCTGTTCCGCGCTCGGAATCCTCGCCGTGCAGCGCACCGGCGAGGACCTCGGCGTGATCGATCACGGCAGCATCGTCTGGGACGAAATCGTGCCGTTCTGGCTGGTCCTGTTCTTCTGTCCGCCGGGTTGGCCGTGGCAGGCGGCGGCGTTCCTGGCCTTTCGTTTTTTCGACATCGTCAAGCCTCCGCCGGCGAATTTTTTCGACGAGCGGGTCAAGAACGGTTTCGGCGTCATGGCCGACGATTTCGTCGCGGGCTTCTACGCCGTCCTGACGCTGGCCGCGCTGCGTCATTTCATTTCGCAGTGAAATGACGTTCTGGATGAGTCCGGGCGCGGCAAAAAATTGGCGGCGCTCATTCGCGCCCGCCGCCGTGAATGAATCTGGAAAGGGTTTGCGTCTCTTTCCAGGCGGCTACCCTGGAGGCGGATTTTCAAACCGGAGTCAGTTTTATGATGAATATCCCCGATCAATCCTCGCTGGAATCGCTGGCCGGGCGCGTCGGCGCGGCCCTGCTCGCCGGCGGTCTGACGCTGGCGACCGCCGAATCGTGCACCGGCGGCTGGATAAGCCAGTGCCTGACGGCCATCGCCGGCAGCTCGGCGTGGTTCGAACGCGGCTTCGTCACCTACTCCAACGCCGCCAAGCAGGAAACGCTCGGCGTGCCGGAGGCGGCGCTCGCCGCGCACGGCGCGGTCAGCCAGCCCGTCGCCGTGGCCATGGCCGAAGGCGCGCTGCGCCACAGCCGCGCCGACTGGGCGGTAGCCGTCACCGGCATCGCCGGCCCCGGCGGCGGATCGGCCGAAAAGCCGGTGGGAACGGTCTGCTTCGCCTGGGCCGCCCGCGACGGCGGAACGACGACCGAGACCTGTCATTTCGCCGGAGACCGCCAGGCGGTACGAGCGCGATCGGCCGCCCGCGCCCTCGCCGGCCTGCTCGAACGCCTGGCCCCGCCGACGGGCGGCTTGCTCGCCTGATTCCGGGAGGCGTCAGCCACGGCTGGCGCGGCGGATACGGCGAAAGGCAAAAAGATTTGCCACGGCGGGCGCGGCGAAAAAGCGAAAGGCGAAAGAAGGAATCCGTCATGCCGCGAAGGCCGGCATCCGGTTTTTCTCCATATTCCAGCCCGGTCTGCCGTGCTCGTCTCCCTGCTTTTTCCTTGATTGCCTGACTCCCTCAAGAGGGAGGCAGGAACGGCGGCGCTTCGCGCCGGAGTCTACGCGCTGGATTTCCGCTTTCGCGGGAATGACGGGTTTTTCTCTCGCTTTTTGCTTTTCGCCTTTTGCCGCGCCCGCCGTGATCAATTTTCCTCTTTCAGGTTTTTCTCCGTGTTCCTCGCGCCCTCCGTGGCCACTTTCTGTTTTTCGCCGCGCCCGCCGTGGCCGGGGATCGTTTTCATCGCCGTTCGAACCATCCGATCATGGCGATGGCCGCCAGCATGAACAGGGCGGAGGGGGCGATCGCGCTGAGGAAGGGCGACCAGCCGTTGATGGCGCCCAGGTTGGAAAACAGTCCGTTCAGCATGTGGAACAGCACGCCGATCATCACTCCGGAAAAAATCTTCAGGCTGACGCCGCTCACCCGGTTGTGGGTGTAGCCGAAAGGCAGCGCCAGGGCCACCATCACCAGCGCGGCCAGCGGATAGATCACTTTCTTCCACATGGCGATGTCGTAGCGTTGCGTCTTCTGCCTGTTTTCGGCCAGGTGCCGCGTATAGGCCGAGAGGTGCGCCAGCGACATTTTTTCGGGGGAGACCATCAATACCGAGAGAATGTCCGGATTGAGCGCGGAGCGCCATTCCATGTCCGGCAGCTTCACCAGGCGGGCGCGGTCGTCCTCGATGTAGGTGCGCGCCACGCCGGAAAGCCGCCAGCTCGCGGGAGGGACGTAGACGCCTTCTTCCGCCTCGGTCACCGAGTACAGCCTGGAATCCTTGTCGAAGTCGTAGATGCGGATGCCCAGCAGGCGGGTGTCCGGCAGCACGGTGCGCACGTTGATGAAGCTGCGCTCGTCCCTGACCCACAGGCCGCTGTGCAGTTCCTGCGCCATGGCTTTTCCCCGGCTTTGCAGTTTCACCCGCTGGGCCATCCGTTCCGCCGGCGGGGCGACCGCCTCGCCCACCAGGAAAGTCGCCAGCGCGAACGCCGCCGCGACGAGCAGCAGGCCGGAGAGCAAATCCTTCGTCGACATCCCGGAGGCGCGCAGCACCGTGATTTCCGAATGCCGCGCCAGCGACGACAGCGCGTACAGGGTGCCGATCAGGACGGCGACCGGCATCAGTTCGTAGACCCGGCCGGGCACGCGCAGAAGGACGAAAATGATCGCGTGGTGAAGCTGGTACGAGGCGTTGTTGCCGACGTTCTTGACCTCGGTGATCATGTCGAAGAAGCTGAACAGGGCCAGGAACGCCGCCAGCACCAGCAGAACGCCCGCGGTCACTTCCCGCGCCAGGTAGCGGCGATAGATTTTCATCGGGAAAACCGCGTGAAGGAGAACACCGCGATGCGTCTGAAGAACAGCAGGGGCAGCAGGCAGGCCATGAGCAGGTGGATTCCGGCCAGGCCGGCGAGGAAGGAAATCCGGCCGCTGGCGACCCACGCCTGGCCGATGGTCATCATGTTGTTGTAGACCATGTAGACGAACAGCGCCAGCAGGAAATTGGCCGACCGGCCGGCGCGCGGGTTGACGAACGAGAGCGGGATCGCCAGCATGGCCAGGATAACGGCGGACACCGGCATTCCGATGCGCCAAAGCAGCTCGGCCTGGCTGGCGCGGGAATCGTTGCCGATCAAATCCAGCGTCGGCGTGTTTTTCGGCGTTTTTTCGATGCCGCGCGCTTCCCTGGTCTCGACGCGCACGGCGTAGCGCGCGTACTCCATGATCCGGAATTCGACGGACCCCGGCTGCATTTCGTAGCGCCGGCCGTTCTGCAACACGATGAAGCGGTCGCCGTTCCCGGCGAATTCCTGGTGTCCGGTCGCCGCCATCGTCACGCCGAGCCGCTGGTTCTGCATCGCGCTGACGAACACGTTCCTGACGTAACGCTCATCCTCGGAGACGCCTTCCACGAAAACCACCCGTTCGCCCGATGACGATTCCTGGAAGGTGCCCGGCGTCACCTGGCCGGCGTCCCGGCGCGTTTCGAGATTGCCCCGGTATTCGGCGCTTTTCGACAAGGCCCAGGGCGAAACGAAGAGCGAGAGCGCCGCGATCGCCAGCACCAGGGGCATGATGAAGACCAGCACCGGGCGCAGCCAGGCGGTGAGCGGCACGCCGCAGGAAAACCACACCACCATCTCCGAATCCCGGTAGCTGCGCGACAGGGCCAGCAGGATGGCGATGAAGGACGAGAGCGCCAGCAGCGTCGGAATATAGTTCAGCGCCGAGAATCCGAGCAGGGCGGCCACGGCTTCCGGAGCGATCGCTCCCTCGGCGGCTTCTCCCAGCAGACGGATGAGCTGGGTCGTCATCAGGATGGCGAACAGGGCGATGAACACGCCAGCCGCCGACTGGGTGAATTCGCGCCGGATGGCGCGCTGAAAGATCATTTTTTGACTTGATGGAAAAACTAAAGTGATAATCGGCTTCTTTGATCTCAAGCAGGAGAAGCGGGTGGAATTTAGCATAAAACTTCCGGACGCGACGAAACGGCGCGAATCCTGCGTCGTCGCCGGCGTTTTCGAATCGCGCGGCCTGGCCGCGGGCGGGGAATTCGGCGAGAGCGCCCGGCGTTTCCTCGACGGGGTTCTCGCCAGCGGCGACATGGACGGCAAGGCCGGAACCGCGCTCATGCTGCGCAACGTCCCGGCGTTCGGCGGCGAACGCCTGCTGCTGATCGGACTCGGCAAGGAAAAGGAATTCCACGACAAAGCCTACATCGCGGCGATCCGCGCCGCCGTCCGGGCGGCCGGGAACAGCGGCGCCACGGACGCCACGCTGCTCCTGACGCGCATTCCGGTAAGAAAACGCAGCGCCGCCTGGCGCATCCGTCAGGCGGCGATGGCCGCGCGGGAAACCCTGTATCGCTTCGATCGCTTCAAGAGCAGGAAAGAGGACGCGCGCCCGCTTGGGCGCCTGGCCTTCGCGGTCGATGAAAAGACCGGGGAAGCCGCCGCCGCGCAGGCGCTGGCGCAAGGCCTGGCGATCGGCGAGGGCGTCGCCCTGGCGAGGACGCTCGGCGACCTGCCGGGCAACGTGTGTACGCCGGCCCATCTGGCCGAGGCGGCGCAACGGATCGCCGGCGAGCACCGGCTCGACTGCGATATTCTCGAACAGGCCGACATGGAGGCGCTCGGCATGAACGCGCTGCTCTCCGTCGCCAAGGGATCGCGGCAGAGTCCGAAGTTCATCGCCGCGCGCTACCGGGGCGGCCCGCCGGACGGCAAGCCCATCGTCCTGATCGGCAAGGGGATCACCTTCGACAGCGGCGGCATCTCCCTCAAGCCCGGCGAGGGCATGGACGAAATGAAGTTCGACATGTGCGGCGCCGCCAGCGTGCTCGGAACCCTCGACGCGGCCGCGCGGATGCGCCTGCCGATCAACCTCGCCGCGCTCGCCCCGTGCGTGGAGAACCTGCCCGGCGGCGCGGCCGGCAAGCCCGGCGACATCGTCACCTCGCTGTCCGGGCAAACCGTCGAAATCCTCAACACCGACGCCGAGGGCCGCCTCGTCCTGTGCGACGCGCTGACCTACGCCGAGCGTCTCAAGCCGCAGGCGGTCATCGACGTCGCCACCCTGACCGGCGCTTGCGTCATCGCGCTCGGCCACGTCGCCAGCGGATTGTTCGCCAACGACGACGAACTGGCGGGCGCGCTGCTCGCCGCCGGCGACGCGGCCTTCGACCGGGCCTGGCGGATGCCGCTGTGGGACGATTACCAGGAACAGCTCAAGAGCAATTTCGCCGACATGGCCAACGTCGGCGGCCGGCCGGCGGGGAGCGTCACGGCCGCCTGCTTCCTGTCGCGCTTCGCCGGAAAGTTCGCCTGGGCGCACCTGGACATCGCCGGAACGGCCTGGAAATCCGGGGCGGACAAGGGCGCGACGGGGCGGCCCGTGCCGCTCCTGACGCATTATCTGCTCGCGCTCGCCGGGAAACTTCGTTGACCCGGATATTCTTCTACCACAACGCCGCCGACCGCGTCGCCGCGGCCGCCGCCCTGCTCGGCAAGGCTTGCCGGCAGGGGAAGACGGTGCTGGTCTACGCGCCCGAGGCCGAACTCGCGGGGGCGCTCGACCGGCAATTGTGGGTTTCCCCGCCGACCGGTTTCGTCCCGCACGTGCGCGATACGTCCCCGCTCGCGGCGGAAACGCCGATCGTCATCACGGCGGATTCCACGGCGGCGGCGTGGAACGAGCGCCTGCTCAATCTGTCTTCCGAAATACCGCCGACTTTCTCGCGTTTCGCCAGCCTCATCGAAGTGGTCGGCCGGAGCGACGGCGAGCGGCAGGCGGCGCGCGAGCGCGTCCGGTTCTACAAGGATCGCGGCTACGCGATCCAATACTTCGATCTTGCGGAGAAATCCTCATGAACGCTGGCGGCAAGGCCGAAAATCCCGCGACGCCGCCGAGGCGGCGCAGCTTCCTGGCCAACCGGCGGGACGAAATTCCCGGCGCCGGCGCGTTTCCGGCCGAAACGGAAGAGGACGACATCCCCGTCCTGACCGAGATCGTCGCCGTCGGCGAGGAGCCGCCCGAAACGCCGGCCGCCGGCGCGCCGGAAGCGGATTCGCCGCCGCCGCCCGACGCTTCCCTCGAAGAACTCGCCGCGCAGATGACCCAGGCCATCCAGGAGCAGATGGCCTACGAGCTGCCGACGCTGATCGAGGCCACCTTGCTCAACATCAGCGAGGAGTTGCGCAGCGGAATCACGTCGACGATGGAAGCCGCGCTGCGCGATTTCGTGGCCCGCCGCAAATAGCCGCCGCCCGATCCGGTTCCGGATCGTCCGCGATGTGTTTTTCGCGCCCGGCGGCGTTCGGGGGTTCCAGTCCGTATAATGTCCGCGTCCTGTCATGACGCGCCTCGCCGAAAGGTTCCGGCGAGGCGCGCCGTGTCGCCACTCTCGAATCGATCATGCCCACCCCCGGTAGCGCGTATTTTTCCCTGAACGGCCGGCCGCGCTTCGTTCACTGGATCGTCCTGTCCGTCCTGTCCCTGGCCTTTTCCGGCCTGTTCGACGCCATCCGGCTCCCCGCCGCCCTGCTGCTCGGAGCCATGCTGGCCGCGATCCTGGTCGCCATCGCCGACGGCTCGCCGCGCGTCACGCGCAAGCCCTTCGTCGTGGCGCAAGGCATCGTGGGCTGTCTCGTGGCTCGCGGCATCACCCCGGAAATCCTGGTTTCCCTGCGCGAAGGCTGGCTGATCTTCGTTTCGGTCACTCTCACGGTCATCTTCGCCTGCGCCTGGATGGGATGGATTCTCGCGCGCAAAAAAATCCTTCCGGGGACGACGGCCGTCTGGGGCTGCTCGCCCGGAGGCGCCTCGGTCATGACGCTGATGGCGGACGAGTACGGCGCGGACATGCGCCTGGTGGCCCTGATGCAGTACATGCGCGTGGTCATCGTCAGCCTCGTGGCCACGATCGTCTCCCATTTCTGGATGGGCGGCGCTCATCCCGATCACGGCGTGTTCTCGAACTGGCTGTCCGGCGTCCCGTGGACCGACCTGGCCGCCACGCTGCTGCTCGCCGGCGCGAGCGCGCTGCTGGCGAACTCTTTCAGAATCCCCGGCGGCCCCCTGCTCACGCCGCTGGTCGTCGGCAGTGTCCTGCAAGCCAACGGCCTTCTGACGATCACCCTGCCGCCCTGGATACTGGCTCCCGCCTACGTCACCCTGGGCTGGGGCATCGGCCTGCGCTTCACGCGCCAGGCCCTGCGCCAGGCGTCGAGGGCGCTGCCCTCGATACTCGTCTCGATCGCCTGCCTGGTTCTGGCGTGCGCCGGCATCGCGGCGGCGCTCACGCGGGTCGTCGACATCGATCCGCTAACGGCCTATCTGGCCACCAGTCCGGGCGGCATGGACTCCGTCGCCATCATTGCCGCCACGTCGGGCGTCGACCTCCCCTTCGTCATGGCTTTCCAGACGGCGCGCCTGCTGCTCGCCACGCTCATCGGCCCGGCGCTGGCCCGCTTCATGGCGCGCCGGCTTTGAGTAATCGACCCCGGCGAAAGGCAAGGCTTTGACCACGAAGAGCGCGGAGAACACGGAGAAAAGCGAAAATTTTCAGAAGGTTTTCCTCCGTGATCAAAAGCAATCAACCACGGCGGGCACAGCAGGCACGGCGAAAAGCAAAAAACGTTGGAGCGTTTTTAATCAGCCTCCCGCCAATTCCCGTCATTCGCCCGCCAATTCCCGTCATTCACCCGAAAATTCCCGTCATTCCCGCGAAAGCGGGAATCCAGGGCATGCATTTCGGCGTGTAGCGCCGCATCTTTTGAATTGCAGCCCTTCGGTCTGGAGACAACGAACTGGATTCCCGCTTGCGCGGGAATGACGGGGATGCGTAGGCACAGGATTCCCGCCCGCGCGGATTGCCCGCGAGATTTTCTCCGTGTCCTCCGTGAACTCCGTGGCCCAAAGTCCTTTCCCGCGCGCGATGAAAAAGCGCGAAACATCCCGGCGCGGCGGCGCTCCGGCGTATAATGCCGGCGGGAAGTCGGTCAGGCAACCGCTGCGCGTCTTTCGGCGCGGGGAGGAAAGTCCGGGCTTCACAGAGCAGGATGCCGGCTAACGGCCGGGCGCCATAAGCCGCGAGGCGAAAGCGACGGAAAGTGCAACAGAGAGGAGACCGCCCAAGTCCGGGGCAACCCGGAACGGCAAGGGTGAAACGGTGGGGTAAGAGCCCACCGCGGACGTGGCGACACGGACGGCACGGCAAACCCCATCCGAAGCAAGGCCAAATAGGGAAGCGCATGGCGTGGCTCGCGCCGCTTCCGGGTAGGCTGCTTGAGCGCGCCGGTAACGGCGCGCCTAGAGGAATGGTTGCCCACGACAGAACCCGGCTTATCGGCCGGCTTCCCACCCAAAATGCGGAGAACGGGAAAGCGATGATCACGACGAACACGGCGAAAAACGAAGAAAGCCCCCGTCATTCCCTTGAAAAGCGGGAATCCGGTTCGCCATTGCCTTCGCCGTTCCATCGCCGTCGTCATTCCCGCGAACGCGGGAATCCAGGAACGTGCCTTCCGGCGCGCAGCGCCGCAAGCCAGGCCTCCCTCCTGAGGAAAGTGTCGCACCGAAGGCATGACGGAAGGAGTTCGGCGGTTCGGATGTCCGGATACGGTTGGAAAAAACAATCACCCGACTCTCTCCGCCCTGTGGCTTTGCCGCGAGCTACTTCTCAAGAGGTAGGCTTGTCCAGCGCGTGGGCTGGATCGGAGCAGCGAAAATTCAGTGACGGATCATGGATTGGGGTAAGCAAAGCGAACTCCAACAATTGAATCATCTTTCCGTCAAAAGCTCGTAGACTGGATCGAAGCGAGACGGAAACATCTGCCTCGATTCCGCGTTTTGCCGGATTTTCGCTTTGCTCAGTCAGTCTATGGCCTTGACTGGTTGGGGGCGCTACGTTCACACCAAACCGTTCGGGTCGCCTATTCGACGTAATTCTTCAAAAACTCCTCGGGCGTTACGGTCGTGACATCCGCGCCGACGTATTCCGCGCATTCCGCTTGCAGGCAGTCCTCGAAATCGGCGAAATTTTCCTTGTGAATGGCGGCAATGATTTTTTCTTCATTGACTTCGACAGCGCCGAAAAGCATACACAGACCAGGAAACAGGTCACGCCTTTGTGCTGCGGGAAACGCATGGCGCAGGATATAGAAAATGTTCGTGAGGCTGTGCGGCGCGATATATCCGTTAAAACGCTCGTTGCCCCCGGCAAAGCCGGGACTTGAGAGGGCAAGCGTATCCCAAGGGCGTGGCGAAACCGCGCGCCGCCAAGGCGATTGCCACCTGCCGCCGGAAAACTGTTTTAACTCTTCTTGCGGGTTTTTTTCACCTTGCGCACAGCATCCGGCGAGCGAGAAATTCCATTGCCGACGCGATGAAAAACGCGCTAGGCGAGGAAGGATCGCTCGCAGGGCAATTAAAGGCAATCATCCGATGGCCGGCAAAGGAATATCAACCCAGGACGCTTGAAAGAATAAGCCCCCCGCCGAGCAGGGCGAGCAGCTGGCCGAAACGGCGGCGGGCTTGCGGGCGGTTTTTCATGAGGAAACAGGCGAGGCCGATGCCCGCCGCGTGCAGCGCCGCCGAGCCGAGGACGATGCCCGCGAGGACGCTGGCGCCGACCGAGAGTTCGCCGCCGTGCGCCATTCCGTGGAAAACCGCGAAGCCGCCGATGAGCGCGAGCGAGGCCGCAAGCCCAGGTTTCAGCGGATGCGCCAGCATCAGGCCGAGGGCGAGCACCGAGACGGCGACGAGCGGTTCGAGCTGCGGCAGGACGAAACCGTGCTGGCCGAGAAGGGCGCCGACGGCCAGAAAAGCAACGAAGCAGGCCGGAGCCAGCCAGGCGCGGGCGGTATACAGAGCGCCCCAGACGCCGACGGCCAGCATGGCCAGCAAGTGATCCATGCCGAGGAAGGGATGGGCGAGGCCATCCATGAAACCGTGGTCGCCCTGGCCGATGTGGGCGAGGGCGACGGCGGGGAGACAGGCCAGAGCCAGGATTGCGACGTTTGGAACGAGTTTGTTCATGACGGACTCCTTCGGTTATGAATGTAAAGATGTTGTTCGTGTCTCTCTATACTGGATGCCGATTTCGGCGTCCTTCCAGCAATTTCATCGCGTATCCGGCGGCGTCGACCAGGCTGTCCGCGTTGGCGACGCCCCGGCCGGCGATGTCGAAGGCGGTGCCGTGGTCGACGGACGTGCGCAGGATCGGAAGGCCGAGCGTCACGTTGACGCCGCCGACGGTCTGCCACCGTCCGGTCGCCGGATCGACGTCGAATCCCAGCAGCTTGACCGGAATATGCCCCTGATCGTGGTACATGGCAACCACCGCGTCGAATTGCCGGGCGCGCAGCTTGATGAAAACCGTGTCGCCGGGCACCGGCCCGGTGACGTCGTGGCCCTTGCCGGCATACTCCGCGATGACCGGCGCGATGATCCGCCTGTCTTCCTGGCCGAGGATGCCGCCTTCGCCGGCGTGCGGATTGAGTCCCGCGACGCCGAGGCGCGGCTTTTCGAGGCCCAGGCATTGCAGGGCGTCGAGCGTGGCGTCGATGACGCGGCGCAGCCGGATCGGCGTGACGCGGCCGGGCACGTCGGCGATGGCGCAGTGCGTCGTCACGTGGCTCACCCGCATCTCGCCGTGCGCCAGCATCATGACGGCGTCCCGCATTCCGGTGAGGTGCGCCAGCAATTCGGTGTGCCCCTCGAAGCGATGTCCGGCCAGGTGCAGGGCTTCTTTCGACAGGGGCGCGGTGACGATGGCGTCGGCCTCTCCGGCCAGAACCATTTTCGCGGCGCGCTCGACCGCGCGGTAAGCCCATTCGCCGCCGACGGCCGAGATCGTCCCCGTGACGATTTCGCCCTCCACGGGGCCGACGTCGATGAGACGCAGCGGCAGGCTCTCCCGCGACAGACCCGTCCGTTCGCAGGCTTCGTCCAGCGCCGAAGCGCTGCCGAGGACAAGGAATTCGATGCGTCCGGCCGAAATTTCCGCGCGCATCCGGGACGCCGCCTTCGCCACGATTTCGGGGCCGATACCGGCGGGATCCCCCAAGGTCACGGCCAGACGGATTGCCTTGCTCATTTTCGTTTTTTCTCCAACGGCGGATTGACGCAAAACCCTTTTTACCACAGACACGGAGGGAACTCCAACCGCCGTGAAAAGTGAAATAGCAACTAATTAGCGACAGGCATTCATGCCTGTCGCTGTGAACGAACTTGGAAGGGGTTTGCACCCCTCCCAAGTAGCTACGGTCGAAACCCCGGCCTTCCAGGCCGGGGTTCCAGC
>JAIRPF010000087.1 GCA_031257115.1 Accumulibacter sp. | reverse complement strand
GGCGGGCGCGACGCGGCGGCAGCGCAAGTAGGCAAAATTGCCGCCCAAGCCTTCCACATCGTTATAGCCGTTAATCACGCGCCGGATTCTTTCCGCGCATACATCGCGGCAGAGGTTTTTATCGGGATTGTCGGGCGTGGCTTCCGTATTGGAAACCAAAATAAATTTCCGATTCCCTCCGTCCTCTTTGTTCATTTTTAAGACGGCGTGGCCTGTTGTGCCGCTGCCGGCGAAAAAGTCTAGGACTATATCGTTTTTATTAGAATCGGTAGTAAGCGCAATAATTCGTTCCATTAACCGAAGTGGCTTAGGTGTCGAGAAAACAGACTCGGCATCAGGAAGAATACTTAACAATTCTCTTTTTGCGTCTTGTGTGTGTCCAACGTCTAAATATGTCCATAAGGTTTGAGGTACTATCCCTTGCTTTACTTCTGAAAGAAAAATTTTGGGAGCAGGAACATTATTGCCGTCTAATCCCCACCATATTCTTCCATCTCTATCGAGTTCTTCAAAGCGTGTTTTTGATACCCTCCAATAAGAGCCTTTTGGTGGCGCGTCAATTACTCTTCCAGATGGGCAAGTAATACTGTAATTTCCAAGACTATAGTAATTTCTTGCCGCTAAATTATTTGGTCTCCACAAGCCTCTAGGATCATTGTCTGGGTTTTTATACAATTTGTTTTGCTTTTCCGTTCGCGGCATGAGATTAGGCATCCAATTGTCGCCATTAAGTGCGTAAACAATAATAAAGTCATGATCTGCGGAAAAGTGTCTGGCTGTACCTTTCGGCGCATAGTTTTTTTGCCATATAACGTTCGCCACAAAATTCTTTTCCCCAAAGATTTTGTTCATTAACATCCCAAGCGCAAAGACTTCATTATCATCAATCGACACAAAAATCACGCCGTCTTGCCGCAGTAATTCTTTGGCGAGGGTTAAGCGTTGATACATAAACTCCACCCACGTGGAGTGCCGCCAGAGGTCATTGGCGTCAATAAATCGGTCGTTATAAACAAAGTCTTTATTGCCGGTGTTATACGGCGGGTCGATATAAATATATTTCACCTGCCCCGAATAACACATTTTTAAGTGGCGCAAGGCGTCAAAATTGTCGCCTTCAATAATCAGGTTTTGATAAGGCGCGTCGCCCGCGCTCAAAGACGCATCAAAATCCAGGGCGACAAAATCGGAATTCAAAGCGTGGTCTTGTTCGATGCTGCAGCCGGCCGCGGGACGTTCCCACACCAAGCCAAATTTGGTTTGCCTGTCCCGCGCTTCCAAAAGGCGGACAAGCTCGTCGTGAGATAAAGAAGTGTAGTCGCGTTTTTCCATTCGCGGATTTTAGCGGAGACTAGCGCGTTTATGTTTGATGCAACGCCGTTTCAATCCGCGTCAATTTTATTGTCGTGCAACCGGAAGGCATTGCCAGACGGGGCCGGGATTCCGTGGCGCGCGATCCGCGCCCGCCGCGGTCAATCGCCCTTTTCCAGCGCCGCCGGCAGTCCTTCCACGCCTTCCACGCCGAGGCGTTCCGTCCAGTCGCGCATCTGCGCGGCGAGGCCAGGCTCCACCGGAATGCCGCGCGCCCGGCGCTCCGCCTCGGCGCGCAATTCCGGGTCGCCGGGCATCAGCGGCGAACCCGGCTCGGCAGCCAGCGCACGGGCGACCGTTTCGACCGTCGCCGCCAGCGTCTCGCCTCCGGCGAAGCGCCCAGGATCGAGCATGATGAAAAACGCGCCGAGGCGGCGAGGCTCATCGAGCGCGGTAAACATGTTGGAAATCGTCGCACCCCAGGGATTGGCGTTCAACGGGCCGCACAAAAGGTCGATCATCAGCGCCAGGCCATAACCCTTGTACCCGTATTCGGCGCCGCCCAACGGCATCAGGGCGCGCGCGGCGTTCGCGTCGGTGGTGGGATCGCCGTTGGCGTCGTAGGCCACGTCCGGCGGCAGCGGATGCCCCTCGCGGCGCGCGTTGATTACCCGGTTGAACGGAATCGAACTGGTCGCCATGTCCAGGCAGGCCGGCTCATGACCGGCGCGCGGAAAGGCGATGGCGATCGGATTGGTGCCGAAAAACGCGCGCTTGCCGCCGAACGGCGCCGCCATCGCGTCGGCGTGCGTAAACGCGATGGCGACCAATCCGGCGCGCGCCGCCGGGCGCGTATAGAGCGCCATCGCGCCGCAATGCGAGGAATCGGAAACGCCGACGGCGCCGACGCCGGATCGGCGCGCCAGCCCGGCGGCGACGGCGGCGGCCCGGTGCGCGACGATAATCCCGTGCCCCCGGCCGCCATGCACCTGGGCAGTCGCCGGGCCGGTCTCCTTCACCACGATCTCCGGCCGCGCCTCGATCGAGCCGCGCTTCAGGCGTTCCATGTAATGCGGCAGACGCCCGATGCCATGCGAGTCGATGCCCCACAGGCTGGCCTGCACCAAGCTGTCCGCCAGCAGCCGGGCATCGGCCGGCGCCATGCCAAGCCTTTCCAGACAACGCCCCGCCCAGGCGGCGATGGCTTCATGAGGAATCGGCGCGCTGCCTTCGATGACGGGCTGGCTCATGGCTGGAACTGCTGGAGTTGGAGATCGGTAGACGGGAAAGATTCCACCGTCAGCCGACAGTATACAGAACCATCCGTCCGACGGCACCCGTGATCGAAACTATTCCTCCTGAAACACGACTTCGCGTTTTTTGCTGACCGAGGGAACGATGATGACGATCAGCAATGCCACGGCCAGCAACAGCATGGTCAGAGATATGGGCCTCGTGACGAATACAGTGTAATCTCCACGAGAAAGTACAAGGGCGCGTCGCATGTTCTCTTCGAGTAGTGGGCCAAGGATATAGCCCAATAGAAGCGGCGCAGGCTCGCATTCCAGCTTGGCGAAAATATAACCGAAAAAGCCGAATACAATGGCAACCCAAACATCGAACATATTGTTGTTGCTGCTGAAAGCACCGATCGTGCAACACAGAATGATCATGGGGTACAAGAGGCGATAGGGAACTTTCAGCAAACGAATCCAGATACCGATCAAAGGCAAATTCAGGATTACCAATGCGACATTGCCAATCCACATACTGGCGATCAAACCCCAGAACAGGTCCGGGGTCTGCGTCATGATCTGCGGGCCGGGCTGGATATCATGAATGATCAACGCCCCCGCCATCAGAGCCATGACAGCGTTCGAGGGAATACCCAGGGTCAGCATGGGGATGAACGAAGTTTGCGCGCCGGCGTTATTGGCCGATTCCGGTCCCGCCACGCCTTCGATGGCGCCATTTCCGAAACGGGATGGATCTTTCGCGAGTTTTTTCTCGACGGTATACGAGGCAAAGGAAGATAGTGTCGCGCCACCTCCCGGCAGGATACCAAGTATCGATCCCAAGGCGGTGCCACGTAAGATGGCCGGAAACGATTGCTTGAATTCCTGCCAGGAAATCCAGATGCGGCTGATCTGTTCCGCATTCAATTTACGCTCGCCTTCCGTCTGTTCAAGATTTGTCGCAATTTCGGCGAAGGCAAACAAGCCCATCGTCATGGCCACGAAACCAATGCCGTCGACCAGCTCCGGCACGCCAAAGGAAAAGCGCGCCGTCCCCGTGTTGACATCAGTGCCAATCATGCCGAACAACAGGCCGAGGAAAGTCATGAGGATTGCCTTCAAAATGGACCCGTGGGCAAGTACAATGGCGGAAACCAGCCCGAGTACCATGAGCGAAAAATATTCGGCGGCATCGAATTTGAGTGCCGCGTCGGCAAGAAATGGGGCGAACGCGGCGATGACCAGCGTCGCCACGCATCCAGCGAAAAAAGACCCCAATGCCGCGATGCACAATGCGGCGCCCGCTCTTCCCTGGCGGGCCATTTTATAGCCGTCAAGCACCGTGATGACGGATGACATCTCACCAGGGAGATTGACGAGAATCGCTGTCGTGGAACCGCCATAGGAGGCGCCGTAGTAGATTCCGGCCAGCATGATCAGCGCTGTTACCGTTGGCAATCCATAGGTAAGCGGCAAAAGCATCGCGATGGTGGCGACTGGCCCAATACCAGGCAAAACGCCAATGAGCGTTCCTACCAGGGAGCCGACAAAGGCATAAAACACATTGACGGGGCTGAACGCAATGCCGAACCCCATTGCCAGATTGCCGAGGAGCGCATCCATCATAGACCTCCACCGGCAAAAACAGGCCATACCGGCAGAGGAATGCCCAGGCCGTAGACGAACAAGGCCGCCGCCGCCAAACCAAGCAGAAGGCCGCTGATCAGGGCATCTTTCCAGCGGAATTCAGAGCTGGCGGACGAGGCGACGAAGACCAGCACCAAGGATATGGCAACAAGCCCCAGGAAATCGACAGCCCAAGAGAAAAGACAAACGCTAAACAAAATGATTACAAGCGGTCGCCAGCGCCAGAGGATTTTTGTATCTTCTTTTTGTGTGGATCGCAATGCCAACAGGCTGAGAAGCACTCCACCGCCGATCAGAAGAAAGGCGAGGATGCGCGGGAAATAACCCGCGCCCATACGCGACGCCGACCCCAGGGGATACGACCGGGAAAGCAACAACGCAGCAGTTCCGGAGACTATGAACAAAATCCCGGCATAAAAATCCTTGGGCCTGCGAATCAACGACATGGCATATTCCCCCTGTTCAATTTCTTGTTCAATAAAAACACCCATTCCAAATTGTCAGATTCCTTCACCAGGAATCCCGAGCGCCTCGGCAACCGCGTCTCCCATCTCTTCCGTGCCAATCTTCTTCATTCCCGGCTGAAAAATATCGGCGGTTCTGTATCCCTGTATCATGACAGAGTTTACCGCGCGGTGGATCCGGTCGGCGAGGTCGCCCCGATCGAACGAATAGCGCAACATCATTGCCAGCGACAGGATGGAGGCTAACGGGTTGGCGATATTCTTGCCGGCGATGTCGGGCGCGCTGCCATGAACGGGTTCGTAAAGCCCCTTTTTGTCGAGCGCGAGTGATGCCGACGGCAACATGCCGATCGATCCGGTCAGCATGGCCGCGCAGTCGGACAGGATGTCGCCGAAAACATTGCCGGTCACCATCACGTCGAACTGCTTGGGGGCGCGCATGAGTTGCATCGACGCGGCATCGACGAAAAGGTGCGTCAGTTCCACGTCCGGATATTCTGCCCCCACGCGCGTCATCACCGTGCGCCACAGTTGCATGGCTTCCAGCACGTTTGCCTTGTCCACGGAACAGACTTTCTTCCTGCGCTCGCGCGCCGTGCGAAAAGCGACGTGGGCAATGCGTTCGACCTCGGATTCGGAATAAACCATGGTGTTGAATCCCTGCTGTTCTCCTTCCTGCGTGGCGCGAAAACCCCGCGGCTCGCCGAAATAAAGATCACCGGTCAATTCCCGCAAGATCATGAGGTCGAGTCCTTCGATGACTTCCGGCTTGAGCGTCGATGCGCCGATCAGCTCCGGAAACAGGAAAGCCGGCCGGAAATTGGCGAATAGTCCAAGATCTTTCCGAAGCCGCAGCAGACTCGCGCCTGGCCGCTGCATGTAAGGTAGTCTCTCGTCGCCCGGAATGCCTACCGCGCCGAAGAGGATCGCGTCCGCCTTGCGCGCGAGTTTCAGGGTTTCCACGGGCAGTGGATCGCCCGCCGCGTCGACGCCGGCGGCTCCGATGGGCGCCTCGGCCAGTTCCAGAACCATTTGTTTGCCGATAACCGCATTGAGCACTTTCACCGATTGTGCGGTGACTTCCTTGCCGATACCGTCTCCGGGCAAGACCAAGATTTTCATTTATCGATTCTCCGGTAATGGGTCGTTGTAAAAAAACTCAAGACAAACAATCACGGATATCCGCCTGTTTGTTGTGACATCTCTCGAATTCCTTGATGCGGTCGAAGTAACCCAAGGTGTAATCGAGTTCATCGATCCCGTTGAGCAGGCAGTGTTTCGAAAACGGATCAATGGAAAACGCATGCGTCGTTTCCGTTTCATCTGGCGCCGTGACCGTCTGTGCTTTTAGATCGATACGGATATGACTGCCGGGAAGCGCTTCGACGGCGGCAAGCAGATCGACAACCGTCGAGTAAGGAAGAACGATTGGGAGCAACCCGTTTTTTAATGCGTTGTTGAAAAAAATATCGCCGAAACTCGGAGCAATCACAGCCTGGAAGCCGTAATCGTAAAGCGCCCATACGGCATGTTCCCGCGACGAACCGCACGCGAAGTTCCGCTCGGCGACAAGAACCTTGCCCTGCCGGTAAGCCGGTTTGTTGATCACGAAATCCGGGTTCTCCGATCCGTCCTTGCGAAACCGCAGATCGCGGAATAGATAAATGCCGAAATCGTTGTCTCGCAGCTTTTGCAGATAGCGGGAAGGGATAATCTGATCCGTGTCGAAATTCGGTTGCGCGAGTGGAACCGCGACCGCGTCGATGGGGCGGAATGGCTTCATGTTTGCTCTGCCTTTTCGATCAGTGTCCGAACGTCGGTAAGCCGTCCCGTCACGGCGGCGGCGGCGGCCATGAGCGGACTGGCCAGATGAGTGCGCACACCAGCGCCCTGGCGTCCGACGAAATTGCGATTCGTCGTCGATACGCAGCGTTGCCCGGGAGCGGCCATGTCACCGTTGGTGGTCAGGCACATCGAGCACCCCGCGTAACGCCATTGGAACCCCGCCGATTTGAAAATCTGGTCGATCCCTTCGGCTTCGGCCTGTGCCTTGATCAGACCGGAACCTGGAACGACCCAAGCCTCGACGCCGTCCGCCACCTTGCGTCCACGGACGATGGACGCGGCGTTCCGCAGATCCTCGATCCGACCGTTGGTGCAGGAGCCAATGAATACCCGATCGATAGGGATGTCGGTCATCCGGGTTCCGGGAACCAACCCCATGTGGCCGAGCATACGTTCGCAAGCGGCTCGTTTTTCCGGCTCCGGCATTTGAGCGGGGTCCGGAACGCGGTCCGTGATCGGAAGAGCGTTTTCCGGACTGGTTCCCCATGTAACCATCGGGAGTATCTCGCTTGCATCCAGCGCGACTTCTTGGTCGAAACACGCGCCGGGGTCGGATGCCAGGGTTCGCCATTGGGCAACGGCGCGTTCCCAGGCTTCGCCCGATGGGGCATGGGGACGCCCCTTGGCGTAAGCGAATGTGGTTTCGTCAGGAGCGATCATTCCCGCGCGCGCACCCGCCTCGATGGACATGTTGCAGAGGGTGAGGCGTCCTTCCATGGTAAGCGATTCGATCGTCGTTCCGGCGTATTCGATGACATGACCATTGGCCCCGGCCGCACCGACTTTGGCGATGATCGCCAGGATTACGTCCTTGGCGGTCACGCCTTCGCCAAGCGCGCCGTCGACCAATATGCGCATCGTTTTCGGCTTGTGCTGCCAGATCGTCTGGGTAGCCAGCACATGCGCCACCTCGGTTGCGCCGATACCGAAGGCCAAGGCCCCCATCGCGCCATGAGTCGATGTATGGCTGTCGCCGCAGACAACGGTCTCGCCGGGCAGGCTCAACCCCTGTTCAGGACCCAGTACGTGCATGATGCCTTGACGTGGATCGTCAAGCCCGAAAAGAGAGATTCCGGCGCTCGCGGCGTCGCGTCGCAGCGCCTCGACCATTTCGCGTTTTTCTGGATCGGCGATATCCGCCATATCCCGGCTGATGGTGGGAATGTAATGATCCGGCGAGGCGAACGTCCGGGAAGGCATGTGTACCGCGACATTTCGCTGGCGCAGTAAGGCGAAAGCCGCCGCGGTCACGTCGTGAACCCAATGCTTGTCGACGTACAGCAAGACCTTGCCGTCGTCGCGCTCCATGATTTGGTGCTCCATCCAAATCTTTTCGAACATTGTCCGTGGAGGATGAAATGTATTCATTTCCATTCTCTTGAAGCGTGCCATACCCCAAGAATACGAAGCACGCATTCCCGAAGCAACTGATCACGGCAGTGGTTATATCGTCCGGTCGATTGTCCGTTCCGCCTGTCTGGAATTTCGACTCTCAGGCAAAAAACCGGGCCGCTTTTTCACGGCGTGGAAAGCGGCCCTTGATGCGCGCGTCAATCTATTTTTTCCGCGCCGGAAAGTTTCACGATCTTGCCGTAACGTTCAAGTTCGCCGGCAACAAATTTCCCGAAATCCTCGGGGCTGCCCGTCCCGGGATCCGCCGCCAGCTTGGTCAACCGGCTGCGCACTTCCGGTGTCTGCAAAATGGCGTTGATTTCCTTGTTCAGCTTGGCGACGATTTCCTTGGGCGTTTTGGCGGGAGCCATGACGCCATAGAAAGTCAAGGTCTCCACGGGAATCCCCAGTTCATTCAATGTGGGAACATTGGGCTGCGCCGAGTTACGCTGGGGAGACGCCACGCCAAGAACCTTGAGTTTGCCTGCTTCGACGAATGGCAGGCACGTCGGCACGTCCAGCATGAAATCGACCTGCCCGGCCACCAAAGCCGCCTCGGCGGGACTCGTGCCCTTGTAGGCGACATGGGTGGCGTCAATGCCCGTGGCCGCCATGAGCATCACGGCGAACAGATGTTGTGAAGAACCGACACCGCCGGAACCGAAATTCAATTTACCCGGATTTGCCTTGGCATACTCGATCAATTCCTTGGCGCTATTCACTGGCGAATTAGCGGGAACCACCAAAAAACTCGGTACCGTGTAGGCAAGCGCCACCGGTTCGAAATCCTTGACGGGATCGAATCCCAGATTCTTATACAGGTGAGGATTCACCGCATTGGGTGAAAGCGACGCCTGTAGCAGGGTATAGCCATCCGGCTTTTCATGCGCGGCCAGCGCGGTGCCGATATTACCCGCAGCGCCCGGTTTGTTTTCGATCACGATCGTCTGGCCGAGCCGTTCCGACAACGGCTGCGCGATGATCCGCGCGGATGTATCGACCCCTCCGCCAGCGGGCCAGGGAACGATCAGGCGAATCGGCCGCGAAGGATAATTCTGTGCCTGCGCCAAGCCAGCGCAAGCCACGGCGATGAGCGCGACAGAAAATCGTCTGACGATTCTCGTGATTTCCTGACGACCGGACGTTTTTTCAAAAGTTGTCATGGCTTTTCCTTTCCTCCTTGATGATTTCTTATATAAAGATGACACAAATTCATTGAGTCAAAAGGAGAATTTATTCATACTTGCCATAACAAAATTAGATGGATGACACATGTTCAGGAAACTTCCCCCATTGAACGCGGTACGGGCATTCGAAGCCTGCGCGCGCAACACCAGCTTTACCAGAGCCGCCGACGAATTGTGCATATCACAAAGTGCGGTCAGCCGTCATATCACCTGCCTCGAAAAATGGCTCGACGTCAAATTGTTCCAGCGCATCCATCGGGGCATCGAGTTGACTCCGCAGGGCAGTACGTACTTTCGCATCGTGAAAAACGCGCTGGACCAGATCGAATCGGGCGCCAGGCAGCTCAAGCAAAGCCCGGACGAGAAGCGTCTGCGCCTGAAACTTCCGCCGACTTTTGCCATATGCTGGCTGATCCCGCGCCTGGTTCGTTTCCACGCGCGACACCCGGATATCGATGTACAGATCACCACTTCTCATCAACCGGTAGACTTCGATCGCGAGGATGTCGATGTCAGCGTCTATTCCTGGGCTTCGCCGCCTTCCGGCCCAGGGTACCGGCGCTTGCTCGGAGAAGTATTGCTGCTCGTGTGCGCGCCGGCCTTGCTCAAACGGGGCCAGCCATTACGCACTCCACAGGATTTGGCGAAACACAATCTGCTGTGTTCCTTGAACCGGCCGCAGGATTGGCCGGCGTGGTTGTCCGCGGCGGCGCCGGGATTGAACATCGGCGGCAACAACGGATTGAAATTCGAGAACGCCGCGTTGGCGTACCAAGCGGCAATCGACGAGCTTGGCGTGATGGTCGCACAATATGCGTTCGTCGAAGATTATCTGCGCTCCGGCCGGCTGATCGATCCTCTGGCGATCCGTGTGCCGACGGCACGCGCCTATTTCCTCGCTTACCATCCCGGACGGCCGAAACCGCCGCGCATTCAGGCTTTTGAAGACTGGGTGCTGGAAGAAGCGGCGGCCGTGGAAGGACGGTTCCAGGCTTCCACGCCCCGGAGCAAATGACATCGGTAACAAAGTCCCGCCAGAAGAACGCGCCACACGCCTCACGCTCGAAAAAAGCGCCGCCGCCGTGAATCGATCACGGATGCCCGGCCGTTTCTCCAGCCGGCATCTTGCAAATCGAAAGCAAAAGTCTCGATTTCAAAATTAAATGCTTCCCGGCCACGAATGAACACGTGGCGTTTTGCAAAAAAGCCAGCGCACACCCGGTTTTCGTGGAGGCGGATACCATCCGCTCGCCAGTCATCGACATTTACGCAAGGGCGACCCCAAGCGTTTACCATATCCCATTGACTGCGGCGTTCGCGGTACGCGGGCGGATATTATCCTCCCCGTGTCGCGCGCCTTTCCGCTCCAGAGGGGATCGCGCGATGGTCCGCCGGCTACTTCCGCCCCGCGCCGCCGCATTCGCAGCCGATGGCCTTGTAGATGAACGCGCCCAAGGCGCCGCCGGCGAGGGGGGCGACCCAGAACAGCCACAACTGCGCGAGCGCCCAGTCGCCGGCGAAAACGGCCACGGCGGTGCTGCGCGCCGGGTTGACCGAGGTGTTGGTGACGGGAATCGAGACCAGGTGGATCAGCGTCAGGCACAGGCCGATGGCGATGGGCGCGAAACCGGCCGGCGCGCGCTTGTCCGTCGCGCCGGCGATGACGAAGAGGAAAATCGCCGTCATCACGACTTCGCAGACGAACGCCGCGCCGAGCGAATAGCCGCCGGGCGAGTGTTCGCCGTAGCCGTTCGAGGCGAAACCGCCAGGCGCGAAACCGGCCTTGCCGCTGGCGATCAGGTAAAGGACGCCGCCCGCGGCGATGCCGCCGAGCACCTGGGCGACGATGTAGGGCAGCAAATCCCTGCCGTCGAAACGCTTGGCCACGAACAGCCCGACCGACACCGCCGGATTCAGGTGACAGCCGGAAATATGGCCGATGGCGAAGGCCATGCTCAGCACGGTCAGGCCGAAGGCGAGCGACACGCCGGCGAAACCGATGCCAAGGCCCGGAAACGCCGCGGCCAGCACCGCGCTGCCGCAGCCGCCGAAAACGAGCCAGAACGTACCGATGAATTCAGCCGTGTATTTTTTCATGAAGCCTCTCCAGACAATGAATCGATGACGAAAAGCCCTCGCGCGGGCTAGCGTTTTCCCTGGATCGCGCGCGCACCGGGGCGCCGGGCGGCGAGCGCCGTGGATTCTATGCCCTCGCCGAAGAAAATTATCGACCCCCTACTTTTTTTACAAATGGTGTACACGAATCCCCGGAAACGGATACGGAACCGGCCATCGCGCGGCGTCAGGCGTTATCGCCGCCGCCGCGCACGATCGAGAAACGATGGGTATCGTCGCGCCGCGTCCATCCGGCGCTTTCCCAGAAACCGTTGCCCGCCGCGTTGTTCCGATACACGTCGATGTGCGTCTTGTGGATGCCCTGCGCTTCGAGCGCCGCGAGGCAGCGCCCGACCAGCGCCGAGGCGATTCCCATGCGCCGGCAGCCGGCATCGACGGCCAGGTGATGCAGATGTCCCCGCCGGCCGTCATGCCCGCCCATCAGGCAGCCGACCAGCCGGCCATCCCGTTCGGCGACGAAACTCAAGCCCGGATTGCGCGCGAGGAAACGATCGAGGCCCTCCGGCGTATCCGCGTCGCGCACGGACACGCCGGGCGCGCGGCGCATCAGGTCGATCATCGCCGGATAATCGTCCGGCATCATGTTGCGAAAACGAACCGAATCCCACGCTTGCACGGGCCGCCCTTCGGAATGAAAAAATGGAACGCCGTATTCTGCCACCGGAAAAACCCGGATGAACATTCCATCCGGGATCGGACGCCCGTTGCGCGGGATCGCGCCGCCGCCGCCTTCGTCTGTTCCGGTGAACCGGCTCAAGGCATCGACGCGGTCGTCGATCCGTGCGCCGATGACGCCCGCGCCCGGACGATCGATCAACCGGCTTTTAACCACGACGAACGCAACGGACACGACGAAAGACAAAACCCGGCGAGAATCAAAACCCCCCTCGTTTTCATGTTTTTCGTTGTGCCCGCCGTAGCCGTCGCGGTTGACTGCCTTTTGTCTCAGGCAACGAAAACCTTTTGAAAATTTTCGCTTTCCTTCATGCTCTCCGTGAACTCCGTGGTTAAAATTTTCGTTTCGCCGTATCTGGATTGAAATGCCCACTCACCCTCCCGCCATTCTGCTCATGGGGCCGACCGCGTCGGGCAAGACGGCGGTCGCGCTGTGGCTGGCCGAGCGGTTTCCGGTCGAAATCATCAGCGTCGATTCGGCGCAGGTTTTCCGCGACATGGACATCGGCACGGCCAAGCCCGACGCCGCGGCCCGGCGGATTTTCCCGCACCACCTGATCGACCTGATAAGCCCGGAAGAAGCCTACTCCGCCGCCCGCTTTCGCGCCGATGCGCTGGCCGCGATGCGCGAGATCGCCGCGCGCGGCAAGACTCCCCTGCTCGTCGGCGGCACCATGCTGTACTACAAGGCCCTGCTCGACGGACTCGCCGAACTGCCCCAGGCCGACCCCGCCGTGCGCGCCGCCATCGACGCGCGGGCCGCCGCCGCCGGCTGGCCGGCCCTGCACGCCGAACTGGCCCGCGTCGACCCGGCCGCCGCCGCCCGCCTGCACGCCACGGACGCGCAGCGCATCCAGCGCGCGCTGGAAGTCTTTCGCGTATCGGGCCGGCCGATGTCGGAACTGATCGGCGAAGGGCGGGCGCAACGGCCGCCCTGGCGTTTCCTTTCGCTCGGCCTGCGCCCCTCCGCGCGCGAGGCGCTGCACGCGCGCATCGCCCGGCGTTTCGACGCGATGCTCCTCGCCGGGCTGGAGGACGAAGTATCGCGCCTGCGCGGCAAATACGCGCTCTCGCCGGAAATGCCGTCGATGCGCTGCGTCGGCTACCGGCAGATATGGGAAGCGCAAGACGGCGTCATCCCGCGCGGCGAAATGCGCGACCGCGGCATCTACGCCACACGCCAACTGGCCAAGCGCCAGATCACCTGGATGAGCAACACGCTCAAGCCGGAAACTTTCGACTGCCAGGACAGCGACGTATGCGACCGGATCGGAAAACGGATCGGCGCAATGCTGTCGGCGCGGTGAATTCGGGAGAAAGGGCGAAAAAGCGATTGGAGCGTTTTTCGCTCATTCCTTTACGACGCAAGCCAAGCATTTTGCGGAAAAACCGCGAGGGCTTGCCGTTCTCACCCGTTTCCGCATATTCCGCGCGAAGCGCGCTGAAACAAGCCTCCTTCTTGAGAGAGACCTGGCTTGCGGCGTTTCGCGCCGGTAATTCTACGGGGGCGAATGTCATTCGTTCCACATATCGGCGGCGTCGGTCGATTGAGCGGGCATTGGCGTGGATGGGCGCGTCGTCCCGGCGGAAGACGGAATCCGGCGGGCGGCGCGTCAACCGGCGTCTTTTCCGTTGCCGGCCGCCGGAATTCGCCGGTTCTCGTAGAACCATTGATTCTGCCAGGCGTTGCGCACCAGGTTCGGGTATTCGGGGCGGCCGAGGCTGCCGTTGTAGCGGCCCAGGGCGCGGAACAGGTCGCCCTGTTCGATGTCCAGGTAGTGCCGCAGGATCGTGCAGCCGTAGCGCAGATTGGTGCGCAGATGGAAGAGATTGTCGTCTTTCTGGCCGATCAGCCTGATCCAGAACGGCATGACCTGCATGAAGCCGCGCGCGCCCGCCTTCGATACGGCATATTTTTTGAAACCGCTTTCGACCTGGATCAGGCCAAGGACGAGCTGCGGGTCGATGCCAGCGCGGGTGGCTTCGTAATGCACGGCGCGCAGGAATTCGTGCCGGTGTTCGCGGTTGGGGACGCGCTTTCCCAGGCGGCGCGACATTTCGGTCAGCCATTCGACGGCTTCCAACGGATCGCGGAACGAGCTGCGGGGCGGCGCCTGGTCGGCGATGGCCCTGGAAAGCGCGGCGCGCACGCTGTCGGAGAGCGGTTCGTATTTCTGCGCCCCAGCCAAGGCGAGGGCGGGGAAGAGCAGAAGAAGAACGGCGATCAGGCGGCGCACAGCCTGGCTTGGATGAATCCGCCGATCTCGCCGACCGGAACCATTTCCGCTTCGCCGCCGCTTCTCGCCTTGTATTCGAACTTGCCTTCGTTCAGTCCGCGCTCGCCGACGACAATGCGGTGCGGGATGCCGATGAGTTCCATGTCGGCGAACTGGATGCCAGGGCGTTCGTTGCGGTCGTCGAGCAGGACGTCGATTCCGGCCGCGGCGAGATCGGCGTGGAGCTTGTCGGCGGCGGCGCGGACCGCCTGGTTCTTGGCGTAGCCCATCGGCACGACGCACACCTCGAAGGGAGCGATGGCGCGCGGGAAGATGATGCCACGTTCGTCGTGGCGCTGTTCGATGGCCGCGCCGACGATGCGCGATATGCCGATTCCGTAGCAACCCATTTCCATGGGCCGGCTCTGACCGTTTTCATCGAGGAAACCGCATTTCATCGCTTCCGAGTATTTCCGGCGAAGCTGGAAGATGTGGCCGACCTCGATGCCGCGGCGGATTTCCAGCCGGCCCCGGCCGTCGGGCGAGGGGTCGCCCGCGACGACGTTGCGCAGATCGGCGATCGCCACGGGTTCCGACAGGTCGCGTCCGAAATTGACGCCGGTCAGGTGGTAGCCGGCGACGTTCGCGCCGCAGATGAAGTCGCTCATGGCGGCGACGGTCCGGTCGGCGAAGACGGGGATGCCGCCGACGCCGACCGGGCCGATGTAGCCCGGCGCGCAGCCAAGCGCCGCGACGATTTCGTCGTCGCGGGCGAAGCGGAAATCGCCGATGATCTTCTGCGTCTTGATTTCGTTGAGATCGTGATCGCCGCGCAGCAGAACAAGCGCGAACCGCGCGCCGGTTTCGCCTTCCGCCGCGCGCATGACGGCGATGGCCTTGACGGTTTGCGTCAGCGGCGCGCCGAGGAATTCGGCCACGTCCTCGCAGCGTTTTTTCTCCGGCGTGGCGACCCTGGCCATCTCCACCGTCGCCGCGCCGCGCGGCGTCGCCGGGGCGAGCGCCTCGGCCAGCTCGACGTTGGCGGCGTAATCCGAGTCCGGGCAGTAGGCCAGCGCGTCCTCGCCCGAATCGGCCAGGACGTGGAATTCGTGCGAGCCGCTGCCGCCGATCGATCCCGTGTCGGCGGCGACCGCGCGGAACTTCAGCCCCAGCCGGGTAAAGATGCGCGAATAGGCGTCGAACATGTTACGGTATTCGCGCTGCAAGTCTTCGTGATCGGCATGGAAGGAATAACCGTCCTTCATCAGGAATTCCCGGCCGCGCATGACGCCGAAGCGCGGGCGGATTTCGTCGCGGAACTTCGTCTGTATCTGGTAGAAATGCACCGGCAGCTGGCGGTAGCTCTTGATCTCCCGGCGCGCGATGTCGGTGATGACTTCCTCGTGCGTCGGCCCGATGACGAAATCGCGCTGGTGGCGATCCTTCAGGCGCAGCAGTTCGGGGCCGTACTTTTCCCAGCGGCCCGATTCCTGCCACAGTTCGGCCGGCTGCACCGCCGGCATGGAGAGTTCGATGGCGCCCGCGCGATCCATTTCTTCCCGCACGATGGCTTCCACCTTGCGCAGGACGCGCAGGCCCAGGGGCATCCACGTGTAGATGCCGCCCGCCAGGCGCTTGATGAGGCCAGCGCGCATCATCAGTTTGTGGCTGACGATCTCGGCGTCCGAAGGGGCTTCCTTCAGCGTGGAGATGAAGTAATTCGAGACTCGCATGGTCGTCCGGATGGGTGGTTCGGGATAAGGATCGGATTCTACAGGACTGCCGGAAAAGGGGCGTCTTTCCAAGCCGGGTGAAATGTGAAAAAATCCGGTCAACTCAACAATTTGCAGGTTTAGACGAAATGCTCGATCGTGAAGGCTATCGCCCGAACGTCGGTATCATCTTATGTAACGCGAAAAACGAGGTTTTCTGGGGCAAGCGGATTCGTGAACACTCATGGCAGTTCCCACAGGGAGGCATCAAGCGCGGGGAAACCCCCGAACAGGCGATGTACCGGGAACTCCACGAAGAGGTCGGGCTGCTTCCGGAGCACGTGAGCGTCCTGGGCAGGACGAGGGACTGGCTGCGTTACGATGTGCCGATCGAATGGGTCAAGCGCGAATGGCGCGGGAGTTATCGCGGGCAGAAACAGATATGGTTCCTGCTGCGCCTGCTCGGAAGGGATTGCGACGTCTCCCTGCGGGCGACGGATCACCCCGAATTCGACGCTTGGCGGTGGAGCACCTACTGGGTTTCGCTCGAATCGGTCATCGAGTTCAAGCGCGGGGTCTACGAGCAGGCGCTCAACGAACTGGCGCGTTTCCTCGGCTCCGATCATTGTCATGGGCGGCGGGAAAACGGCCGGCGGCGCGACGACGCGAAAACGGAGCCGGCCGTGAACGATCAATGAAGCTTGTGGCGACTGGATGGAAAACATGGCCGTGATACTTCGTTTTGCGCGGATTTCCGCCATTTTCGGCGCGCTGTTCCTGAATCTTCCGGGAACGGTTCTTTCCGCCCCCTTCGATAGCGAATTCGACGAAAAACCCTGGCAGGAAATCGAAATCCAGCTCCCCCCGTTTCCTGAGGATGAAAACCTGATTCCGTTCAAGGTGGGCGCGATTACCGACAAGCGTTTCCTGATCGACGGAAAATCGATTTCGGTGGGCGGCGACGAGGTAATCCGCTATTCGGTCATCATCATCAGTTCGGCGGGAGCGAAGAACATCGGCTTCGAGGGAATGCGCTGCTCCACCGGGGAACGCCGGGTTTATGCGTTTGGACACAGCGACGGGACGTGGTCCAAGGCGCGCAACAGCAAATGGACCGCCATCCGGGGAGGGAGCAACGACTACCCCGTGGCGCTGTATACCGATTATTTCTGCCCGGTCGGCCAGCCGACCGTCATGACGCCGGAGGACGCGATCCGCGCCCTGCGCTACGGCGTCCAGCAGCACATGGGAGCCTAGGTGGGAGCCGAAACACCGATTGACACGAAGCGGAAAACTGCCATAGAATGCACGGCTTTCTGCCATCCAGCTCAAATTAAAAGGACCGTTCCGGAAATGAAGACTTTCTCCGCCAAGCCGCACGAAGTAAAGCGCGAGTGGCTTCTGGTCGACGCCACCGACAAGGTGCTTGGCCGGCTCGCGACCGAGATTGCCCGCCGCTTGCGGGGCAAGCACAAACCCGAATTCACGCCGCACGTCGACACGGGCGATTTCGTCGTCGTGACCAACGTCGAAAAGCTGCGCGTGACCGGCAACAAGGCCGAGAGCAAGATGTACTACCGCCATACGGGTTATCCGGGCGGAATCCGCGAGACCAATTTCAAGAAGATGCAGCAGCGTTTCCCCGGACGAATCCTGGAAAAGGCCGTCAAGGGCATGTTGCCGAAAGGCCCGCTGGGCTACGCCATGCTGAAAAAAATGAAGTGTTACGTAGGCGGCGTCCATCCACACGCGGCGCAGCAGCCGAAGGTTCTGGAAGTCTGAAAGGTCGAGAAATGGCTGAAAATCATTACTACGGCACCGGACGGCGCAAAAGCGCCGTGGCGCGTGTTTACATGAAGCGTGGAGCAGGCAACATCGTGGTGAACGGCAAGCCCGTCGATGAGTTTTTTTCGCGGGTAACGGGGCGGATGATCGTTCGCCAGCCGCTCGAACTGGTCGAGCAGGCGACGGGTTTCGACATCGCGGTCAATGTTTCCGGCGGCGGAGAGTCCGGCCAAGCCGGCGCGGTGCGCCACGGCATCACCCGCGCGCTGATCGAATACGACGCGGCGCTCAAGCCCGCCCTATCGAAAGCCGGATTCGTCTCCCGCGACGCGCGGGAAGTCGAACGGAAGAAAGTCGGCCTGCACAAGGCGCGTCGCCGCAAGCAGTTCTCCAAGCGCTAGAGCGTTTTTGGATCGGACGCCTGCAAATCGTTTCCGTCACCTCTGCTTATCAAGGGAATGACGAGGAAGGGGCGGTCGTCGCTTGACTCGAAAACGCTCTAAATTTAACCGCTCGGCCTTTTCCTCGACTGCCCGGTTCCTTCCGACCCGCGCCGGCGCGAAGCGCCGCATCTGAATTTGCAGCCCTTCGGACTGGGGCGACGAACTGGATTCCCGCGTTCGCGGGAATGACGATGTCGATGGAACCGGTGAAGGCCGTGGCGGACTGGATTCCCGTTTATCAAAGGAATGGTGGAAATCAAGATTTTTCCCGTGTTTTCCGTGGTTGAAAAGATTTTCGCCTTTCGCCGCGCTCGCCGCGCCCGCCGTGGTCAATTTTTTGGATTTTCCGCCGCGTCCGCCGTGGTCAAAGGATTTCCGCCTCGATACGTGGCTCGTGGAAACATCCTGTTGCGCGGGGAAACTCAATCCGTCGTTTCGGCCACGGGCAGTTCGACCCAGAAGCGGATTTTTCCGTCGGCGGCGCGTTCCGCTCCGGCGTGGCCGCCGTGTTTGCCGGCGACCGTGCGCACGTAATAGAGTCCCAGTCCGGCGCCTTCGGGACGGCGGTTTTCGTGGCTGGATTCTCCACGGCGGAATTTTTCGAACAGGCGCTCGAACCGTTCCGGACGCCATTCCGCGCATTCGTTTTCGACCCAGAAGCGCGCGCAAATCCCGGACGGCTCGCGGCGTTCCACGTCCGCTCCCAGGACGATCCGGGTATCGGGCGATCCATGAGCCACCGCGTTTTGCAGCAAATTGCCGGCGCAACGCTCGATGGCCTCGAAATCGCCCACGATCCACACCGGTTCTTCCGGCAGGCGGCGCTCGATGCTCATTCCCCGGTTCCGCGCGGCGGGATACAGTTCGTCGGCCGCCTGGTGCAGGATGAAAAGCAGATCGAGCGTTTTCATTTCCCGGCGGTCGAGCGCCTCGGCGCGCGCCAGGCGGAGGAAATCCTGGGCCATGGACTGGGCACGCCGCAGCGGCGGCAGCAATTGTTCGGGACGGCAATCCGCGCCGTCCTCCAGCCGCTGCACCGCGCTGGCCAGCGGCGCGCGCAGGTCGTGCGAAATGAAGGCCAGCGTTTCGCGGCGCTGTTCTTCGAGGTAATGCACCCGCTGCCGCGCCGCCTGCACCCAGGCGATGCGCTGTTCGAAGCCCATTTTTCCGACCTTTCCGCCGGCGCCTTCCTGTTCCTCGCCGGGCAGGACGCCGCCCAGTTCCCGCAATTCGATGTCCAGGTGCCGGCGAGCCGATTCGAGGTGCCGCCAGCTCCACAGCGGGTACGCGAAAAGGCCCGACAGGACGGCTCCCGCCGGCGGGAACCACCATTGCAGGCCGCGCAGGACGCCGACCGAGAACGCGACCGGGACGGCGATCCAGAACAGCGAGGCGAAGAACGCGACGGAGGGCATCAGGCGCGGCAGCCAGAGCAAGGGCATCAGCGCCAGAACGGCGGAAAGGAGCGCCGCCGGCCACGCCGGAAGTTCCCGAACCAGCGTTCCCGCGCGCAATCCGATCCAGATGTTGGCCTGGACTTCCACGCCCGGCATGGGTTGGGCGTGGGCGGAAACGGGGGTCGAAAACTGGTCGCCCAATCCGACGGCGGTGGCGCCGACCATGACCGTCCTGCCCGCGATCGACGCGGCCGGGACGCGGCCTTCGATCACGTCGGCGTAGGAAATGTACGGCAGCGCGCCCGGCGGCCCCACGAACTGCAAACGCCGCCTTTCCTCCTGCGCGAGGCCGTGGGCCGCTTCCCGCGCTCCCCACGCGATCCGCGCGGAGGGTTCCGGAACGGACCCGGCCGGCGTCAGGCCCCCGACCCGCAGCAATTCGCGGGCAAACAGCGGCCACGCCGCGACGCCCACGCCTTCGTTCAAATCCACGCTGCGCGCCATGCCGTCCTCGTCGATGTATACGCCGATGCGCCCCAGTCCGGCCGCGGCGTTCCACAGGGCCGGAATCGGCGGCGTCTCGACGATCGACCCGCCGGCGCTTTCCATTTCGATCACCAACGGCAGCACGACCTTGCCGCACCGCCGGATGGCCCGCGCCAGAGCCGCGTCGGCCGCGGGCGACTGCGGTTCGGAGAAGGCGATGTCGAGGCCGATGGCCGCCGGCCGCGCCGCGCACAGCGCGTCGATCAGGCGGGCATGGATTTCGCGCGACCAAGGCCAGCGGCCGAACTGGCCCAGGCTTTCCTCGTCGATCGCCACCAGGACGAGATCGTCCGGAACCGCGCCGCGCGACAGAATCTGGCCCAGGTCGAAGACCAGGTTGTCCAGCCGGCGCAGCGCGCCGCTCATGCTTCCCGCCAGCGCGATGAGCAGCAGGACGAGTCCCACGGCAAGCAATCCGCGGGTCCGGTGAGACACGAAAACGCGCCCGGACATCGCCTCGGCCAAAAACCCCGCTACAGCAACAGCGGCAGCGGCAACAGCAGCAGCAGCCACCACGGGCCGCTGTCCGCCGGGATGTCGACTTTCTGCACGGACAGCGGCCCCGGCGTTCCGTCGGACACGTCGACCAAGCGCACGCCGAGGTAGAAGGTTCCGTTTCCCGGACTGGCGATGTCCAGCGCCCCGTCGTCCGACCGCGCGTCCGCCAGCGCCGGCCGCATGTCCCTGTTCGCCGCGAGCACCGCCTCGTAGCGCGTCCCCGCCGGCGGCGGCGGCAGGTTCAGCGCCAAGCGCTCGGAGTCCGCGCGCAGCATGGCCTTCCCAAGGTCGACTGGCCCCGGCGCCGGCTTGTAGGTGAAGGACGCCGGCGGACTCCACGGCCCCTGTTCGCCCGTGGCGGAAATCGTCGCCGCCCGCCAGAAGAGCGTTCCCGGCGGCAAATCCACGCCGACGTCGCCGCTTTCTCCCGCGACGACCACGTCGTGCAGCGGCGAGCCGAAATCCGCGCCGGACGACACCTGGACGTGGTAGCGCGCGGCGTCGACCACGTTGCCCCAGGCCAGACGCGGCCGCGCGGCGCGCACGACCGCTCCGTCACCGGGCTGGTTCAGGCCGGGCGGGAAGGGCCGGGCATGGACGGTAAAGCCGTGCGGCGCGTCGTTCCCCCGCAGGCCGTTGCCGTCGACGGCGCGCAGGGTCAGGACGTAGTCACCGTTCGGCAGGTCGGCGAACACCAGGCGATCGGAGCGCGTCCGCTTGCTGGACAGGATGGACAGCCGATCCCCTTCCGGCGCGATCAGCCCTTGCCACTCCACGGCGCCGGGCAGCCGCGGCAGATCGAAGCGTATCGGCAGGGTTTCGATCCGCGTCGGCAGCTTCGAGACGTCGGCGGCGGGCAGCAGGGCGATGGGCCGGGTCGGCGGCTTTCCGTCGCGGATCAGCGTCCCTTTTCCGGCCGCGACGAGAACGCGCCGGCCCGCCGCCGATACGCCGACCCGGCCGGACAGCGTTTCCTCGCGCGAGGATTCCGCGTCGGCGTCGACGCGAAACCGCGTGCCGCGCACGACCGCCTGCGCCGACGGCGTCCGGATGCGCAGATTCCGCTGCGGGAGCGCCCCCGGATTGGCCTCGACGTCGGCCTGGCCGCGCGGCAGATGAAGGCGCGTGTCCGTCATCCGCCCGCCGGCATGGACGTTCAGCGCGTCGAGCGCCAGCGTGGAATTCGGGCCGATGGCGACGCGCGCGCCGTCGGCGAGCGTCAGCAGCGCGCTCGAATCGTCCAGGGTTTCCACCGTCGCGCCGGCCGCGAGCGCCGTTCCGTCGACCGCCGCGCGCCACGCGCCGTCCCCGTCGCGCCAGCGCACGCTGCCGTTGATCTTTTCCAGCCGGGCCGTTCCAGGCTCGCGGCGCAGCATCGCGGCGGGAATGCGCACCACCGTTCCCGGCGGAATGCGGTACGGATCGGCGATGCCGTTTCTTTTCTGGATGCCCGGCCATTCCCCGGCGCGCGCCAGATAGCGCCTGGCGATGGAAATCAGGGTGTCGCCCGGCTCGACGGTATAGCGCCAGGCGGGAACCGTTTCATCCTCCCCGCCGGGCGCGGCGGCGGCCGGCGCGACCGCCGCCAGGAACGCGATCGCCAGACAGGCGGAAAAAGAAAAACGGCTCATGGAAAAACGGCCCATCGTCGATCACAGTCTTTCGAGGCGGTATCCGCGGCCATACACGCCAATGAGACGCCAACCGAACTCCGGCGTCAGCCCCAGCCTGTGGCGCATCTTGCTGACATGCACGTCGACCGTGCGCCCGCCGGCTTCCAGGGAACGCGCCCAGACGATCTCGATCAGGCGATCGCGCGTCAGCAGCCGGCCGATGTTCTTGAAAAAATACAGCGCCATGTCGGTGTCCCGCACGGTCATTTTGATGGCATCGCCATCGAGAAAAAACAGCCGGCGGTCGTGATCGACGGTCAGCCGGCCGAATTCCTGAACGCTCGGCAATCCCTCGCCGACGCCGTGCCGGCGGAGAACGGCTTGCAGGCGAGCCAGCAGGACGGGCTTCGAGAGCGGCTTGACGACGTAATCGTCGGCCCCCGCGTCGAGCGCCTCGACGATGTCCCGCTCGCCGTCGCGCCCGGTCACGAACACGACCGGCGGCATGGCCTGGTTCAACCGGATGCGCAGCCGGGCCAGGACTTCGATTCCCGAAAGATCCGCCACCATCCAGTCGAAAAGACAGCCGTCGTAGCTCCCGGCGATCACGGCGCGCGCGCACTCCACACCGCTGGAAAACCAGTCGACGTCATAACCGGCCTCGCGCAGCCATCCACCGACGACTTCCGCGTACCCGGCGTCATCTTCAAGGTAAGCTATTTTCATGATTGACGGATTGTTCATTCGAGGCTGATTCCGATGATCCTAGCTTAGCACTCTCCCCCAGGAAATGGAGGGAAAAATTAATCCTTTCCATCACCACTCCCGCTTCCAACGCCCGCCTGACCGCCGGGAGCGTTTTCCCATTCTTCGAGGGGAACGGACCAGTTTTGTTCCAACCGGCATTCCATCGATATTGGCCCGGAACGAAAAACCGGAACGATTCGTCATTTCCTTGATGAGTGGGAATCCAAAGCGTAAATTGCGGCGCTTCGCGGCGGACGCCGCTCGACAGCCTTCAGCGCGGCAGATGCCAGCTCGGTCCACGCGCTTGCTTCCGGAGAACCGTCCGGAGACAATGAACGCCGCTTTCAGAATCCCGCCCGCCGCGCCGCTTCGGCTACACTTCGATCCGGTTGCCGCGTGACGCCAGCCCGCCCATTCTTCACCGCCCGACAGACGTTCATGGACACGATTTTCGAAACGCTTCAGCGAATCGAACGCCATTCCCGCCGCGATCCCGGAGCGCGGGGTCTGGCCGCGCACGCGCCGCCGGACCTGCTCGCGCCAGCGGCCGAAACGCTGGCGGCGGCCCGGCGCGTCATCATCGTCACGGGGTTTTGCGTCCGTTCCGAATCGATCGGCGAAACGGACGGCCCGCCCGGCGTGCTGGCGCTGGCCGATGCCTTGCGGCTGCTCGGAAAAGACGTCGTCCTGCTGACCGACGAGTTCAGCGCGCCTCTGCTGGCCGCCGGGCGGGACATCAGCGGAAGCGGAACGCCGGTCGAGCTTCTGGAACAGCCGCAGGAAAAAGCCGACGCCATGATCGACCGGCTGCTCGCCTCGTTCGCGCCGACTCACGTCGTGGCCATCGAACGTCCGGGCAACGCGCCCGACGGCCATCGTTATTCGATGCGCGGGGAGATTCTCGACGATCTCGCCGTTTCGGCCGACCGCCTCCTGGCGCCCCCCGGAGGCCGCGACTACACGACGCTGGCCATCGGCGATGGCGGCAATGAGCTGGGGCTTGGCGGCTTGCGCGGCGCGCTCTGCAAATACATCGAGCACGGCGAGACGATCTTCAGCGCCACGGCGGCCGACCACGCGATTCCCGCCGGCATCTCGAACTGGGGCGCCTACGCGCTGGCGGCGGCCCTGTCCCTGCTGGCGGGCCGGCTCGCAATCCGCGCGCCGGAGCAAGAGCGCGCGATACTCGAGGCGATGGTCGCGGTCGGCGCCGTAGACGGCTGCACGAAACGGCGCGCGCTCTCGGTGGACGGACTCGCCTGGGACGATTACGCGAGCACGCTTGAAGCCATTTACCGCGAAACTCATATCGGCTTGGCGGACACGGCAAAAATCTCGAAAGGCGATTGACCACGGGCACGACGATCACGACGAAGGGCGAAAAGCAATTTCCCGTTTTTTGCCGTGTTCGTCATGGTTGAAAAGATTTTCGCCTTTCGCCATGCCGCCGTGATTGGAGCGTTTTTGAATCAAACGCCTATGAATTCCAGTAACCGCCGGAAAATTTCCGTCATTCCGTCGACAGGCGGAAATCTAGCGCGTACCCCCCGGCGCGAAGCGCCGCAAGCCAAGCCTCCCTCCTGAGGGAGATGTCGCGCTGAAGGCATGACGGAGGGAGTCGGGCGGTCATGTTTCCAGACGCGATCGAGAAAAAACGCCGCCGCGACTCCTTCCGACTTGTGCTACCGCGCGAGCCACCTTTCTCAAGAGGGAGGCTTTTCGTGCGGCGCTTCGCGCCGGAAGATACGCCCTGGATTCCCGCTGGCGCGGGAATGACGGGTTTTCCTTGTTTTCCGTCGCACCCGTCGTGTTCGTCGTGGTTACTGCTTTTCCTTCAGGTTTTTCTCCGTGCCCTTCGTGGTTGAAGCACGCATGGGTTTCCTGGAGGGATTCACTGGATTCGTGGGTTCAGGCCGGGTATTGCGCACCTCCGGCCCTTGCTGCTCCATGTCCGCTTCTTCCACCGAAACCCTGGCGGGCGTCGGGATCTTGTTTGGCTCTGGACGCTTACTCTCCATTGTGGTCCGATCTCCCGGCGGTTCAACGGTATCCGGAGTGATTTCCAGACGCACCCGGTGCCCCATGACACGCGCGAATTTCATCACCGACTCGATGGTCATATTCACTTCGCCGTTGAGTACCCTGGTAACGTAGTTGGCTGTGGTGTCAAGCCGCCTCGCCAGTTCCGCCTTCGTCAAACCCTCTGACTTCCTGAGCTGATCAAGCGTGGTGGCGAACTCCATCCTGGGCGATTCCACGGCAAGTCGCAGGGCGCTGTCTTGTTTCGCCGTGGCCAACCAGGCGTCTTCTATCAGGAGGCGGGCCAGGACCGACTTCGGGATGGCGAGCAGGTCGGCGATTTCATAGTACTCCCATAAACCCTGGTACCCCATGTAGAAGACAACAGGCTTTGTCCCCATCTGATTATCAAGCCCGGCCCGATACCTCCTGTGAAGTATCCGGGATATTTCGTAGACAGGACAGTATCTCACCCTGTTGAACAACGACATGAAAAACTGGCTGCTTGTCAGCCCCTTGGCCTTTGCGGTTTCTTTCAGAAATTTGCGATCCCGCTCCGGGAGCAGGACGCCCACGCTGTGCCCAAGGTTGTCTCTATTGAATACTTTCATATTCGCTGGCAAGTTGGCACGCCACCAAGGAAAATCCGGGGAATCCCTGCAAGGCGCTCAAAGCAAGTTGTGTGTTCCATGTCAATCTCTCCTCATTTCGCCTGTCCCAGGGGTCTTCCCGGTTCGCATGAGTTCGCTGGAAGTCCGTCCATTATCTACTCCTGGCTCAAGCCGTTCAATCCGCCTCGACATCTTCCTGACCTTGCGCAGCCTCAGCCCGCATGGGTTGGGATGAGTGAAACGAACTCCAACATCTCGGCATGACGATTTACTGCTTGCCTTGGGGTTCGCCACGCTTACCCCAACCTATATCGATTCATGCGAAATCGCACCGATAAACAGGGCAAAGTTGAAAGGGGTTAGAGCCATCTGGTTTCCCACAACGCCCGACGAAAACGGCCACTCATCACCCGTCCGCTTTTTCATGGCGGAAGAAGAAATACGGTCTTACCCTTCCCCCGGAATCACTCGGCGATCACCACGCTGGTATAGACCTCTTGCACGTCGTCGAGAGACTCCAGCGCGTCGAGCAGTTTCTGCATCTTGACGGCGTCTTCGCCGGTCAGTTCGGTTTCGTTTTCGGCCTTCATGGTGACCTGGCCGAACTCCGCCCTGAAGCCGGCGGCTTCGAGCGCGTCCTTGACCGCCATGTAGTCGTTGGGCGGGGTGATGACCTCGATCGAACCGTCGTCGCTGGAAATCACGTCCTCGGCGCCGGCGTCGATGGCGGCGTCCATCAGTTTCGCCTCGTCGGTGCCGGGCGCGAAGATCAGTTGCCCGCAATGCCTGAACAGGAAGGCCACGCTGCCGTCGGTGCCCATGTTGCCGCCATGCCTGGAGAAGGCGTGGCGGACTTCGGCGACGGTGCGCGTCTTGTTGTCGGTCACGCAATCGACCATGATCGCCGCGCCGCCGATGCCGTAACCTTCGTAGCGGACTTCGACGTAATCGACGCCTTCAAGCTCGCCGGTTCCCTTCTTGATGGCGTTGTCGATCTTGTCCCTGGGCATGTTGACCGCCTTGGCCTTGTCGACGGCCAGACGCAGGCGCGGGTTGAACGCCGGATCGCCGCCGCCCATCTTGGCGGCCACGGTGATTTCCTTGGCGACCCTGGAGAACGCCGCGCCGCGCTTTTCGTCCTGGCGGCCCTTGCGGTGCTGGATGTTGGCCCACTTGGAATGTCCGGCCATGATTTTTCCCCCGTTCGAATGCGGGCGTGTGCGTTGTCGCGGTGTCTTTCGGGGACAACAAAACGCGGCGCAATTGATCGATAATGAAGGCGCGCATTCTACCATTTTCCGATCGTTCTTCCCACGGAGTCCGCAATGGCACACCCGCTCCTCATCGCCAAAAACGAACAGGCCGAATGCCGTCTGCCGCCCGCGCTGGCCAATCGCCACGGGCTGATTGCCGGCGCCACCGGCACCGGCAAGACGGTGAGCCTGCAAGTCCTGGCCGAGCGATTTTCCAGCATCGGCGTACCGGTTTTCATGGCCGACGTGAAGGGCGATCTGTCGGGGCTTGCCGCCGCCGGGAGCGAGAACGCGAAGTTTCGCCAGCGGCTCGACCGGCTGGGCGTTTCCGATTGGACGCCGGCCAGCTTCCCGGTGGTGTTCTGGGACGTCGCCGGCGAGCAAGGCCACCCAGTGCGCGCGACGATTTCCGACATGGGGCCGCTCTTGCTTTCCCGTCTGCTCAACCTCAACGACACCCAGGCCGGCGTGCTGCAACTGGTGTTCAAGATCGCCGACGACGATGGCCTGCTGCTGCTCGACCTCAAGGATCTGCGCGCGATGGCGCGTTACGTCGGCGAAAACGCGAGATCTTTCACCACCGGCTACGGCAACATTTCCGCCGCGTCCATCGGAGCCATCCAGCGCGGCCTGCTGGCGCTCGAACAGCAGGGCGGCGACCGCTTCTTCGGCGAGCCGATGCTCGACATCGACGATCTGATGCAGACCGACGACGGCAAGGGCGTCATCAACATCCTTGCCGCCGACAAGCTGATGGCCGCGCCCCGTTTGTATTCCACCTTTCTGCTCTGGCTGCTGGCCGAATTGTTCGAACGCCTGCCGGAGGTCGGCGATCCGGACACGCCGAAACTGGTGTTTTTCTTCGACGAAGCGCATCTCCTGTTCAATGAAGCCCCGCCCGCCTTGCTGGAAAAGATCGAACAGGTCGTGCGCCTGGTCCGCTCGAAAGGGGTCGGCGTTTATTTCGTCACGCAGAATCCGCTCGACATTCCGGACAAGGTACTTGGGCAACTCGGCAACCGCGTACAGCACGCCCTGCGCGCCTTCACGCCGCGCGACCGGAAAGCCGTCGCCGCGGCGGCCGGAACGTTGCGCCCGAACCCGAAATTCGACGCGACGGCGGCGATCACCGAACTGGCCGTCGGCGAGGCGCTGGTTTCCTTCCTCGACGAGAACGGCCGCCCGTCCGTCGTCGAGCGCGCCTTCATCCTGCCGCCCGCCTCGCGTATCGGCCCGCTCGACGCGCAGGAGCGGCGGGCGATCGTCCGCGCTTCGCCGGTCTACGGCGTCTATGAGGAAACGGTCGACCGCGAATCGGCTTACGAAAAGCTCCAGCAAACGCCGCCCGCCGCCGCGCCGCAACCGGAGCCGCCTTCTTCCGGCGGCGGGCTGTTCGGCGGGCTTGGCGGCTTGTCCGGCGGATCGGCCGGAGCGCGCGGCGGGCGGCGCGAAGGGGTGGCCGAGGCCTTGGCCAAGTCCGCCGCCCGCGCCATCGGCTCGCAGGTCGGCCGCCAGATCATTCGCGGCATCCTGGGGTCGATTTTCGGCGGGCGGCGCTGACCGTTCCGGAAAGCGCCGGGGCGTTTCCGGTTGGCTTACCTGGGCGCGCCTTCCATCTCCGAAAGCCGCCGGCAGATTTCCAGCGTCGGCTCCGACTGGTTCATGGTGTAGAAGTGGAGGCCGGGCGCGCCGCCGGCCAACAGGCGGGCGCACAGCCCGGTGACGACGTCGAGGCCGAAGGCGCGGATGGCTTCGCCATCGTCGCCGAAGCTCTCGAATTTGCGGCGCATCCAGCGCGGCAGTTCGGCGCCGCAGGCATCCGAGAAACGGGCCAGTCTGGAAAAACCGCCGATCGGCATGACGCCGGGAACGATCGGGACGTCGACGCCCCGCGCGCGCGCGGCATCGACGAAATGAAAATAGGCGTCGGCATTATAGAAATACTGCGTGATCGCCGAATCGGCGCCGGCTTCGATCTTGCGCGCGAAAGCGGCCAGGTCGTCGGCCGGCGCGCGAGCCTGCGGATGCCATTCCGGGTAGGCGGCGACGTCGATGTGGAAATGATCGCCGGTCTCCGCGCGGATGAACTCGACGAGATCGACGGCGTGGCGAAATTCGCCGGTCTCGGCCATGCCGGAAGGCAGGTCGCCGCGCAGCGCGACGATGCGGCGGATGCCGGCGCGCATGTAATCGCCGATGATTTCACGGACCCTGGCGCGCGTCGAACCGATGCAGGAGAGGTGCGGCGCGGCGCGATGGCCCTCGGCGGCGATTTCCTTGGCGACGGCGAAAGTCCGCTCGCGCGTCGAACCGCCGGCGCCGAAAGTGACGGAAAAAAATTCCGGCCCGAGCGCGGCAAGCCGAACGCGCGCGGCGCGCAGTTTTTCGACGCCTTCGGGCGTTTGCGGCGGAAAGAATTCGATGGAAAGTTTGGGTTTCATGATGGGTACGCGAACGGAACGATCATGGGATGATGCCACGGATACGCATTTTTTTCCCATCCGTTCCGGATCGTCTGGCGATGAAAAAAGGGGGAATTGCCATAAAACCAGACATTTTCAAAGTTCAACTTTAAAAATGTCTGGTTTCAGTTAAATTGCGCGGAAGTATGAGACGGCAAATCTTGGGAGTCCGACGATGTTCGCGCGCAGCATTACGCCATGTTTCAAGAAATTGACCACGCAATTCCAGGTCGTTACTTTGCTCGGTCCGAGACAGTCTGGAAAAACGACCTTGTGCCGCGCGGCGTTTCCCGCCTATCGCTATGCCAACCTGGAGCAGCCCAGCATCCGCCAGCTCGCCATGCTCGACCCGGCGGCATTTTTCAAGCAGTTTCCACCGCCGGTGATCGTAGACGAAGCGCAGCGCGCGCCGGAATTGCTCAGTCACATCCAGGTGTGGGTGGATGAAAGGAAAGCGCCGGGCCAGTTCATTCTCACGGGTTCGCACCAACCGCGCCCGATGGAAGGCATCACGCAATCGCTGGCCGGACGCACGGCCATTTTGACCCTGCTGCCGCTTTCCATCGCCGAGCTTCGGGCGGGCGGCATCGAACTTGATCGGGACGAATACATCTTCAAGGGCTTCCTGCCGCGCATCCATGACCAGAACCTGCCGGCGGAGCGGGTTCATGAGGACTATTACCGAACCTACGTCGAGCGCGACATGCGGCAGATGGTCAACATTTCCAACCAGATTGCTTTCGAGACTTTCGTCAGGCTGTTGGCCGGGCGTGTGGGACAGGTCGCCAATCTGCACAGCCTGTCCAGCGACGTGGGCATCTCCGCGCCGACGCTGAAAATCTGGCTTTCCGTACTGGAAGCCAGTTTCGTTACCTTCCGCCTGCCTTGTTATTACAACAATTTCGGCAAACGCATCACCAAGGCGCAGAAAATATACTTCACGGACGTTGGGCTGGCCGCTCATTTGCTGGGCATCGAATCGCCCGCGCAAGTGGCGCGCGATCCGCTCATTGGCGGGCTGTTTGAAAACCTGGTGGTGATGGAGGCGTTGAAAGCGCGCCATAATGCGGGCAAGCCCGCCGATCTCTACTATTTCCGCAGCCAGAACGGCGTGGAGATAGATCTCATTCTGGACAAGGCAAGAAAACTGCATTTGTTCGAGATAAAAGCCTCGATGACGCCGGATCGTTCGTTTGGCCGCCATCTCGTGAAATTCAGGCATGACGTTCCCCATGCCGCCAGCGCGTATGTAATTTACGCAGGGGAAAAGTGGCCGGGACAAGGCTACGAATTCGTGAATTTCAGTGAGATGGGCCAGGTCATGTCGAGAATCGCCGATGGCAAGGAGGATTCCGGCGCGGCTTGAACACGCCTTCAGACAATTTCAATTTCCCGTATCGCTGGTTTGAATCCCCGGTCTTCAAACCAGCAGACACCTTCCTGCACGAGCGTCAGAATCAATCTGAACCTGCCTTTCCGGTCGGGAGCCTGTACCTCGATAACAGTTTGCACGGACTCCCCCGCATGTATGAGGGACGCGGATAATTGCGTGCGAACTCCACCAAGGATCAGGTACTCGCTGCCATCAGGCAACTGCCAATGATAACTGACCAGGACAGGATTGCTTCCATACCCATGCCATGTTTCCTTGCCCTGATTGAATAGGCTGGCGGTGATCTGGAAATTGTCTCCGGCTTTGACGTCTATTGGAGTCTGTTCCACGACCAGCTCACCCGATGGATTGTCAATCACCGGAGTCTTATAAAACCGTTCTTTTTGCGCGATCTTCACGAGACGATCCAGCTTCGGCTTTATTTCCGCTGTAAAACCTCCCACCAGATTGGGGAATCTGTTATGGACGACATGCTCGTGCATGACCATATAGGCTTGATCCGGTATATGAAGATCAGCCATGTGTGAATTATCCGCGTCCATGGCATAAAGATAAGGAAACACCGACCGCATATAGTCCAGGAAATCCGGAACGGTAATGCGTTGCAGAACATCCAGACAGAAATGATTCATCTCCATGACGACGGCGGGCTTATTACATTGCAATATACTCCCCCCCTTATAACATTCGGCTCGAAGCCCTCGACATCGATCTTTAGAAATGTCGGCCGAACGGCGGCTTTGTCAAAGAAATGATCCAATGTATCAATGGCTATTTGTTCGGTTTGATGCCCATCTTCAGGGCGAATCTTGTCGCTTACGTACCCGCCTGACCGATTATTTCTGGCAAAGGTGATCGTCAGGGATTCCGCTTGCTTCCCAAGCCCCAAATTGACCGGTTCGACATTGATGACGTTTGCCCTGGAAAGATTTTCGACAAGAATTTTATAAGTCGACGGGCTTGGCTCGAACGATATGACTTTCCGGGCAAGACTGGAGAACAGGATCGAAGTCGACCCGATGTTTGCTCCGATGTCCGCTACCACATCATCAGGATCAATCAGGGTTTGAAAGAGACTTACCATGTGAGGTTCAAAATTGTTCCCCATTGCCTTAAGATAAGTATCATCAGAAGTAAGCAAATAAGTTTTGCTGCCGATTTGTATCTTTTTTTCCAGCAACTAATTAGCGACAGGCATTCATGCCTGTCGCTGTGAACGAACTTGGAAGGGGTTTGCACCCCTCCCAAGTAGCTACGGTCGAAACCCCGGCCTTCCAGGCCGGGGTTCCAGC
>JAIRPF010000079.1 GCA_031257115.1 Accumulibacter sp. | reverse complement strand
GCTGGAACCCCGGCCTGGAAGGCCGGGGTTTCGACCGTAGCTACTTGGGAGGGGTGCAAACCCCTTCCAAGTTCGTTCACAGCGACAGGCATGAATGCCTGTCGCTAATTAGTTGCTCGTTCGAAAGCGTGCGTATAGACTTCGACGATCTGCTCCAATGAGGCCGTGCGCGGATTGGTCCCGATGCTGGGGTCTTCGAGCGCGGCGCGCGCGAAGCCCTCGAAATCGCCGGTCTGCCCGCCCGCGCCGCGCAGGTTCGCCGGCAGGCCGACTTCCACGATGAGCCGCTGCACGTAATCGATGGCCTGCGGCGGCTCCAGGAGACTGCCGCTCAGGGCGTGGCCGATTTCGGCGAAGGCCCGCTTGCAGACGAGCTGGTTGAAGCGCATGACCGACGGCAGCAGGATGGCGTTGGCCACGCCGTGCGGAATGCCGTAGGCCGGGCCGATCTGGTGCGCCATCGCGTGCGTGAGTCCCAGGCCGGCGTTGGAAAAGGCGATTCCCGCCATGTAGGCGGCCAGCATCATCGATTCGCGCGCCTGCACGTCGCCGCCCTGGCCGACGGCCACGGGCAGCGCCTCGCCGATCAGGGTCATCGCGCGGTAGGCGAGCGCCTTCGTGAGCGGCGTGGCGCGCGTCGCCACGTAAGCCTCGATGGCGTGCGAAAGCGCGTCGATCCCCGTGGCCGCCGTGAACCTGGGCGGCACGCGCAGCGTGAGGCACGCGTCGATCACGGCCAGGTCGGGGATCAGGTCCGGATGGACGATCAGGTGCTTGACGCGCTCCGCCGAATCGGTGATGACGGTGACGTTGGTCGCCTCGGAACCGGTGCCCGCCGTGGTCGGCACGGCGACGAACGGCAGCCGGCGGCGCGCGGCGTCCGCCCGCCCGTTCGCCACGCCTCCCAGGGCGTCGGCCATCCGGCGGACGTTCCAGCCCGGATTGGCCGCCAGCATGACGGCGCCCTTCACGGCGTCGAGCGTCGAACCGCCGCCGAAGGCCACGACGCCGTCGCAGCGCGCCTCCGCGAGTTCGGCGGCGATGGCTTCCACCGTCTCGCTTTCCGGCTCGCCCGGCTTTTGCCGGCACACGAGGGTTTCGACGGCGTGACGCTTGAGCGAGCGGAACATCCCCTCGGCGAGTCCCGCCTCGTCGAGCATGGCGTCGATGACGACGAAAACGCGCCCCAGTCCCCGCGCCGCGATGGCCTCGCCGATGCGCGCGATGGCGCCGGGGCCGATCAGCGTGCTCGGCGGCACGGAAAACTCCCGCGTGCCCTGGGCGTTCATCAGGTCGATGGCCTGATAGACGACTTCGCCGATCTCGCGCGCGTTCACGCGCCTTCTCCGTGGGGAAGCCCGTGGGCGGCGATCGCCAGGGGCGTGAGATAGAGCGGATGCCTGGGCAGGATCACCCGCATCCCGTCGAAGACCCGCGCGAACAGTTCCAGCACGCCGGGCATGGCGCACGAGCCGCCGGACAGATACAGCGTATCGACGGCGTATTGCCGCGCCGGGCCGCGCAAGTGTTCCTCCACGATCGCCGCCATCTTCTCGAAAACCGGCCGCACGATCGGCCAGATTTCCTCGCGCCGCCGGGCGTTGCGCTCGTCGCGCTTGACCGATTCCGCCTCGTCGAGCGAAATGCGGCGGTGCCCGGCCAGCGCCAGGGACACGTGATGGCCGCCGGTAGGCTCGTCGCCCGAATACGCCACCTTGCCGCGATCGACGACCGCGATGCCCGTCGTGCCGCCGCCGATATCCACCACGGCCGCCCTGTCCAGGCGCAGCAGCGCCGCGACGGACGAAGGCTCGTCGATCACGTCGGCCACTTCGAGGCCCGCGGCTTCGATCACGTTGACCGATATGCGCGGATCGGTTCCGGGCGGAAACGACGTCGCCGCGCGGCCGGGCAGGGCGTCGCCCACCCAGGCGGAGAGTTTTTCGAGCTGTTCGCGCACGATCTTCACCGCGCCGAAGAAATCCCAGACGATGCCATCGCGCACGACGTCGGCCCAATCCAGGCACACCGCGACGGGTCGGGCGTCGGCGTCGACGAGCATCGACACGACGTCGCTCGTCCCCAGGTCGATGCCCAGCGACAAACCGCCCGCCGCCGGCCTCGCTTCCCGGTTCGCCAGGGCCGCCGCCAGATCGAGGCGCGGATCGAGCCAGTCCGCCACGCTGCGCGCGCTCATCGTCCGCCCTAGACGATGCGGAAGTAATCCGCGAGGACGCAGCGGCGCAGCCGCACGAACGTGCGCGCGCTGGTCACGCCCTCGCCGGTCGGCGTCGAGATCGTCATGCTCGTCCAGCCCTCGCCGCCGAAGCCCAGTCCCGCGATGCAGGGGCCGTTCTTGACGAAAATGCTGGTGTCGATCTCGTTCGCCATGTGGTGCAGGGCGTCCAGGTCGCGCGAGTGCATCGCGGCGGTATGGCGGCAGCCGCTCTCCAGCCGGATGGCGAGATCGATGGCCCGGTTTACGTCCGGCGCGCGGATCACCGGAATGACCGGCATCATCAGCTCGGTCAGCGCGAACGGATGATCCGCGTCGGTTTCGACGTAGAGGAGCCGCGTTTCCGGCGGCGCGGCGATGCCCGCCGCCGCCGCGATTTTCGCCGCGTCCCGGCCCACCCAGTCGCGGCTGACCACGCCGCGCCCGTCCGCGCCGATCTTCGTCAGCAGGATGTCTTGCAGGCGCTTCGCCTGTTCCTGCGTCAATTCCACGGCGTCGTGGCGCGCCATCTCGGCCTTCAGGGCGTCGCACGCGCGGTCGACGACGATGATTTCCTTTTCGTCGGCGCAGATGATGTTGTTGTCGAACGAAGCGCCCCAGACGATGTTCCGCGCTGCCTTCGCGATGTCCGCCGTCTCGTCGACCACCACCGGGGGATTTCCCGCGCCGGCGGCGATCAGCCGCTTGTCCGTGGTTTTGCGCGCCGCGTGCACGACGGCCTCGCCGCCGGTCACCACCAAAAGGTGGATGCCGGGGTACTGGAACAGGCGCTGCGCCGTTTCGATGTCGGGATTGGCCACCGTCGTCACCACGTTGTCCGGCCCGCCGGCGGCGACCGAGGCTTCGTTGACCAGCGAGACCGCGCGCTGCGAAACGCCCCTGGCCGCCGGGTGCGGCGCGAAAACGACGGTGTTTCCCGCCGAGATCATGCTGATGGCGTTGTTGATGACGGTCGCCGCCGGGTTGGTCGACGGCGTCACCGACGCGATCACTCCCCAGGCGGCGTTTTCGATCAGCGTCAGGCCGTGGTCGCCCGTCAGGGTCAGCGGGGACAGGCATTCGGGGCCGGGCGTGAGCCGCGCCTGGGAGACGTTCTTGGTGATCTTGTCCTGCACGCGGCCCATGCCGGTCTCGGCCACGGCCATTTCGGCCAGTTCCCGCGCGTGCTCCACGCCCGCGCGGCGAATGGCCTCCGTCACGCGGACGCGCATGGCGACGGTGGAAAGCGCCTTCCGCGCCCGCGCGGCCTCCGCCACCGCGTCGTCGAGTTCCGTGAAAACGCCCGGCGCGACGCGGCGCGCGCCGCCGCCCCCTTCCGCCCGCGAGGCCATGGAAGCGAGCACGGCCCTTACGATCTGTTCGACATCCTGACTATTCACGGCCACGACTCCTCTCGTTCGGCGGGACGGCCGGGTCGCCGGGCTTTCGGCCCGAATCCGGCGTCCCGATCCGGATTCCTATTTGTGGAAAGTGATCTTTCCGCCCATGACGACCTCGTCGACGATCCCGATGACGCTCATGTCGATCGGCACCTCGTTGGAAATCGTCTGCCGCGCGGAACTCCCCTGCACGACCAGCACCCATTCGCCGTCCCCGGCGCCGATGTCGTCGGACGCGACATAGGGCTGCCCCGCCGGCCGGCCCTCGGGGTCGATGAAGTCCACCAGCAGCAGGCGGCTCCGCTCGAATCCCGGATGCTTGACGGTGGAAACCACCTGCCCCAACACGATCGCCAGTCTCATCGCTCAACTCCGTTTGGCGTTCCCTGGGCGGCAGGGCGCGCCGCGCGTGGCAAAAAGCGTGACAAAGCCTGCCGCGCGAACGGCCCATCCGGCCCATCCAGACCTCTCCCGGACGCAAGGCGCCGGGCGCTCAAAACCCCTGGCCGCGGCCACGGAACGGCGGCGGCGCGGAACGCGCGAACGCTCCGTCTTCCGCCGCGCCGGCCATGCCCGCGACGCCCGGCCGCCTTCTCAGTCCGGCGCTTTTTCCATCTTGATCGGGAAGACTTCTTCCAGATCGCCGTGCGGACGCGGAATGACGTGCACCGAAATGAGTTCTCCCACGCGCTGCGCCGCCGCCGCGCCGGCATCCGTCGCCGCCTTGCAGGCCGCCACGTCGCCGCGCACCATCGCCGTCACCAGCCCGCCGCCAATCTGCTTGACGCCGACCAGCTTGACGCGCGCCGCCTTGACCATTGCGTCGGAGGCTTCGATCAACGCCACCAGACCCTTGGTTTCGATCATGCCTAAAGCTTCCATTTCGTACCTCTCTCCTTGATTAAAACCCCCTCGCGGGGACGCATCGAAAAAACCGGCCGCATGAATGAAGAATCATGCCGCCTCCCTCGAATTCACCCGTCCTCGCCGGCCAGCAGCATGGCCAGCAGCGTTACGTCGACGATCTCCTCCCGGCGGCATCCGCGCGACAGATCGTGCATCGGCTTCGCCAGGCCCTGGATCATCGGCCCCAGCGCCGCGTATCCCCCCAGCCGCTGGGCGATCTTGTAACCGATGTTGCCGGCTTCGAGCGACGGAAACACGAACACGTTGGCGCGTCCCGCGACCGGGCTGCCCGGCGTCTTTTGCGCGGCCACGCGGGGCGCGATCGCCGCGTCGAATTGCAGGTCGCCGTCGATAACGAGTCCGGGATCGCGCTCGCGCGCCAAGGCGGTCGCCCGGCGCACGGCGTCGACGGCGGGATGGCTGGCGCTGCCGTGGCTGGAGAACGACAGCATGGCGACCCTGGGCGGCGCTCCCATCGCGCGCCGGTAGCCGGCGGCGGCGGCCAGGGCGATGTTGGCCAGCTGCTCCGGCGTCGGCTGCGGCACGACGCCGCAGTCGGCGAAAACGAGCGGCTCGCCGCGATCCTCCGGCGGCAGCATGAAAAACGCCGACGACACGGTTTTGTTGCCTTCCGCGAGTCCCAGCGCGCGGATGGCCGCGCGCAGAACGTCGGCGGTGGCGGACAGGTTTCCCCCGATGCACACGTCCACGTCGCCACAGGCCAGCATGGCCGCCGCGAACCACAGGGGCTCCGACAGGCGGGCGTCGATTTCCTCCGCCGAGGCTTTCGGCAGGCGCGACCGGAGATGCCCGGCATAGCGCGGCCTGTCCGGCGAGCGTCCGGGATCGACGACGGGAATGCCCGTGAGGCCCAGGCGCTTTTCCCAGCAGAAGCGACGCATTTCGAAGGGATTCGCGAGCAGCACCGGTCTTGCGTATCCTCGCGCCGCCAATTCCCGCGCGGCCAGGATGACCCGCGCGTCCAGCGCGTCCGGGAAAGCCACGCGGCGCGGACGCGCCAGCGCCCGCTCGACGCACCGGCGTCTCAGTCCCATGCGCCCTCCTTGAGCGGCGCGCGACGCTCGCGCATGATCGCCAGGATCATCAAAATATAGACGGCGCTGCTCAGGCGGTTGAGTCCCCGCATGATGTCCGGGCGGTCCACCTCGAAATCGCGCCCGACGTAGACTTCCGCCGCGCACGCCTCGGCTTCCCGGATCGCCGCCCGCAAAAGATTGAGACGCGCGGCGGACAGGCCCTGGGAGACTTCGGGAACCACGTGGTCGTGCCCCAGATAGCGCCACGGATCGTGGGAGACGCGGTGAATCGCTTCCTCGTCGAAAGGCCCCATGCGCGGCGGCGGCAGCGCCTCGCCGGTCACTTCCGCGCGCAGCGCCGCCCCCAGGGCGGAGCGCACATCGGCCAAGCCCCGTTCGAGGCGCGTGAAAAGAGGGTCCGCCGCTCCGTCCGGCATGGCGCGCCGTTTTTCCTCCCACTCGGCCTGCAGCCAGACCGCGCAGGCGATCGCGCTGTCCAGGCGGCCGCGGAAGCGAATGCGCGCGTCGTTTTTCGGCACCAGGGTATCGGCGTCGAGATGCGTCAGCGCGTCCGGCTTCTTGCCGACATCCTGCCGGCACAGCGCGCAACGCGCCGCCGGAGGCCGCTCGCCCCGCTCCCTGCCGGTCAGCGGATGGACGCGCGGACGCGCCGCCGAATCCGCCGCCCTTGAATCCGCCGCCTTTCCTTGCGCCGCTTTCCCCGGCGGCGCGCTTCCGCCGCCCGCTTCGTCCTCGTAGACGATTTGCAGTCGCCGATCCGCGGCCAGTGTCCGCGCCGCCGGCGTCAACACCGAGCCGGGCGGCAGGCGCAGGCACGTTCCCGCCGCCATCGCGCCGTGTTCGCGCAGCCACGTTTCGGTGATGTAGGTTTTCATGGCGGATAGGCGGATAGGCGGATAGGGCCGGCTTTCAGCAGTCCGCCCAGTTGGCCGGATAGGCGACGTACAGGAAACGCACCCGGCTGGGCGTGCCGAATTCGATGCTCGAATTCTTCGGAATGAAAATCACGTCGCCCGGTTTGCCGACGACGCATTGCCCCTCGCAGCGGATGTGCAGCTCGCCCTCGATGACGAAATCCACCTCGTCGTAATTGAGCGTCCAGGGAAAGAAGCATTTCTCCCAGCTCATGAGGCCCGCCGCCATCGCGCTGCCGTCCTCGGCGGTCACCACGTCGGCGATGCCCACCTGATTTTCCCGGCCCGCGCCGTCGAACAGTCCCAGCCGAACGGACGCGCCCTTGACCAGCTTGATCCCATGCGCGATTTTTTGCGCCTCATAGGCCGCCTCGGGCGCGGAATCCGCCGAATCCGCCGCCGCGCTCTCCGCGCCGCTTTCCTTCCGGCGCTGCTCGTCGACCGTTTTCCTGACCAGCTGATCCACCACGTCATCGGGAACGCTTCCCTTCGGCAGCCGCGCCAATACGGCCGCGCGGATCGCCGCCAGATCGCTGTCCGATGGCGGTTTTTGCGGGCAGTCCGCTGCCGCCACCGCCGCCGCGTCCTCGGACAGGACGATGCCCAGCTGATCGGCCGTCGTGCGCGCTTCCGGCGTCACGATGCACTCGCCGCGCGGCGCCGCGATGCGCCTGGTTCCGGCGGCGTGCTCGGCGCGCACCACGCTGGCGGTAATGAGTCGCTTCATGATGTCCTCCGCTCTTCCAATCCATACAAATGCGCCTTGAACAGCGCGATGGTTTCCGGCCGATGCACGGAAACGTGAAACACCGGGCCGTCGAAGCCGTTGTCGCGCAGCAAGCGTTCCGCCGCGCCGGCGTCGGCCCCCGGCAGGTCGATCTTGGTGATCGCGCCGACCACCCGCTTGCCGGCGTTGACCTCCAGCAGCCCCGGCGGCAGGCGATATTCCCGGTCGTCGCAGGCGTGCACGTACACCAGGGTGTCCGCGTCGGCCGCCGTGTTGATCAGCGCGCGATACATGCACGGATGGCTGAAAAACTCGCCCGGCGTATCGACGGCGTCTCGCTCGTATTCCATCGCCTGCGTCTTCAATGCCAAGCCCTGCCTCCCCGTCAATGCGTTGAACAAGGTCGTCTTTCCCGCCTCGATGGCGCCCAGCAGCACGAAACGACGCCCTTCTTCCATCGCTCACGTCCTCGTCAGCGGACACACCGTGTAATCGAGCAGGCCCCGCAACACGTTCAGGGTCTGCGCCAGCGCCTCCTCGACCGCGCCCACCGAACCGCAAATCACCAGCGCCCCCGAAAAGCGGTCCAGAAACCCGATCTGGATCGCCGCCGCCTTGGTCGCCACGTCGCCCGCGATGATGGCCGTCTCGCCCGGCGTCAGCGTCAATATGCCGATCGCCTCCGTTCCCGGAACGCCGATCTTCCGCGACAGATCATCGGACGGATGCGCGATCAGGTGCGCCAGCGTGACCTGCTTGCCCGGAACGAATTCCTGGATGATGCGCTCTTTGTTTTCCGGCCTCGTGCCGTCGTGAAAAGTCGACATGCCCTATCCCGATTCCCGATAACGCCCGGAACATCCCGGCCCGGCAAAAACAACGAGCGCGTCCCGAATTCCTGGTCTTTCCCGGCTTTCCCCCTTGGCGCGGAACACCGTCAAACGCTTCCCACCGCGACGACCGCCCATCCACGAACGCCATCGCCTGCCTCAACAACGTGGAAGCATCATAGCCCCGCGTTTTTTTGCGCCGCTAACAAAAATCGGCAAGTTTCGAATCCGGGAGAAAGCAGCCCAACCACGACGGGCGCGGCGAAAAGCAAAAGCGAAAACCTTTAGCCACGAAGGGCACAGAGAACACGGAGGAAAACAAAATTCTTTTAACCACGGCGCATACGGCGAAAAGCAAAGAAAGAACCCATCATTCCCGCGAACGCGGAAATCCCGGGACGTACTTTGCGGTGCCTCGCGCCGGTGGCTTTGTGGGGACGAATATCATCCGCCTGCGTATCGTATCGTTCACTTTTTCGTCTTGCATGACGTACAGGGTTAGACCAAAAACGCTCCAAGGCTTTTCGTTCCTGCTTCGCCGCTTGGCGAGGAAATCATTTACCGCTTTTTCGGGGCCATGCCGGAAAGCGGATCGCATACAATGGGAGTTTTTCATTTTCGCCGCGCCCGCCGTGGCTCAATCGCTTCATTCCATTTCCTGTTCATCGTCGACTTTGTCGATTTCGCCTCGCCGCGCTGTTCGCGGCGCGTCTTCGCGGCGGCGATGATCCGGAAATGGCATTGCGTCCCGCCTTCCTCGCCTCGTCATGACCCACCGCCGCGCCGTGTTTCTGATGGTTCTCGTTACCCTGATGTGGAGCATCGCCGGGGTCGTTACCCGGCAGCTCGACGCCGCGCGGGGTTTCGAGGTCACTTTCTGGCGCAGTCTGTGTAACGCCGCCAGCCTGTTCATCGCCCTGGGCGTCATGCGCGGCCCCGGTTTTCCGCGCGGCCTGGCGGCGGCCCGCTGGCCGGTCTGGGCGTCGGGCGCGTGCTGGGCGGTGATGTATACCGCGTTCATGATCGCCCTGACGCTGACCACCGTCGCCAACGTGCTGGTCACGCTGGCCGCCGGGCCGCTGATCACGGCGATCTTCGCCCGGCTGTTCCTCCGCCACCGGCTGCCCGCCCGCACCTGGGCGGCGATCGCCCTGGGCGGCGCCGGCATCGGCTGGATGTTCGGCCAGGAAGCCGCCGCCGGGGCGTCGCTGACCGGCTCGCTGGTGGCTTTCATCGTGCTGTTCGCCTCGTCGACCAATTACACGCTGCTGCAATCGGCCGCGCGCGCGGGCGGCGGCGGCGCGGAACCGCCCGACATGCTGCTGGCCGTCTTCATCGGCGCGCTGCTCTCGTCGCTCGTCACGCTGCCCTTCGCCTGGCCGCTGCAAGCCTCCCTCCACGACATCGCGCTGCTGGCGCTGCTCGGCGTGGTTCAACTGGCGATTCCCTGCCTGCTGCTGGTTCGCCTGTCGCGCGCGCTCCCGGCCGCCGAAATCGCGCTGCTCGGATTGCTCGAAGCCCTGTTCGGCGTCACCTGGGCCTGGCTGGGCGCGTCCGAGCAGCCTTCCCCGGCCACGCTGACCGGGGGCGTCCTGGTCATCGCCGCGCTGGCCCTCAACGAAGCCCTGGGCCTCCGGCAAAAGCGCCCGCCGCGCTGAAAAATACGGCGGCTCGCCGCAAAAAAGCGGGAACGGCCCGAAAAGTGTCTTGCGGACGCAACAGTTTACGCGCGGCGTGCCCGTCCGGCGGTATCGAATCGAAACCGGCGCGCCGCATCCGGCGTACAATCCGCGAAATCCGCTCACGAAGCGGGAAAACGGTATACATCACAAGTCCAAGAACCTCAATCCGAACCACGGCGGCACAGCGAACACGACAGGAGTCAGGGATTTACCGGGGATTTCGAGCCTCGCGCGCCATCACCCGGCGGGCGACCGCGAATGAAGCGCCTCTTCATTTTTTCGCCGTACACGCCATCGTCAGCCATTTTTCTTCAGATGAACAACGATCTGTCAAGCAAGGCCCTGCTTTCCGGCGACAACCCCGTTGAAGGCGCGCGCTGCGTCATCGATGGGCGCGAACGGGTTTTTTACGGCGGTTACTGGATCAGGACCTACCCGGCCTCGGCCAACTCGCTCGAAGCCAAGAAAAGCCTGATCGAAGCCCTGACGCGGCGCCTTTTCAACCACACCGAGCACGGCCTGAACATTCCCGGCTCGCGCCTGGCGGAAGCCCGCCAGAGTCATGAGGCGGAATCCGACCCGGCGTTGAAGCGCGTCAAGGCCGGCATGTTGGCCGGATCGCTGTTCAACCGGGCGGCGGACATCTTCCGCAATCTCGTCGAACTGCAAGCGTGCGGCGTCGAGATCAACAGCCGCAACGAGTTGATGCGCGAATGCGGGCGCTGTCTGCTCGAAGCCATGGAACTCGGCCACTGCGTCCAGCATCGCAGCGGCGAGGAAGGCATCGACGAGCTTTGGGGCGAACCCTTCCGCGCCTTCACGATGCCGATCGAGGAGTTCTACGAGAGCCGCTACATCAAGATCGGGCAGACCAAGCGCGACATCGACCGGATTGCCGACGCGATGGCCGACACGTTCGCCAAGATCCCGGCGTTCGCGCGGATCGAGCCGCTGGTCCGCGACTTCGCGCAAGCCGCGCGCGTCAAGACCGAAACCCTGCGCACCGACCCGGACATTTTCGACGTCTGGTCGCGCATGGTGGCCGCCGGCGAGCGCCTGGCCAATTTTTCGCCGGACGAGGACGTGGCAGCGATCCCCGACAGGCACAACGTTTCGGACGGCCTGAAGCTGATCCGCATCGGACGCGACCTGACTTTCTTCATCACCCGCGCCCGAACCCCGATGCCCAAAAGCACCCAAGAATACATCGAACGCTGCCGCGTCTACCTGTCCACGGGACGCGCCCCGACACTCCCCACGCCGCTGCCGGCCTGAGGTGGATACGGCGAAATGCCGGAACGGAAAGCGTTGACCACGACAAACACAACGGGCGCGACGAAAAACGAGAGCAAAAAGCCTTGACCGTGGCGGGCACGGAGAAATATAGAGAAAGGCAAGGAAACCCGTCATGCCGGCGAAAGCCGGTACCCAGGACGACGGCGGGGGATTGACGACCGCGTCTGGAGCGTTCCCGGTTCAGCCCCGTGCGTTACGAAAGACGGAAAGCCGAACGATATGCGGCGTGGACGATATTCGCCACCTGGCAAAGCCACCGGCGCGAAAAACCTCCCTCTTGAGGGAGGTAGCCCACGGCGAAGCCGTGGGCCGGAAGGAGTTGGGCGTTTGCATTTCCGGACGCGGATGAAAACCCCGGCGTCGCCGCGCCAAACGGCGGCCCGGCTTTCCCGTCCACGGCTTCGCGCGAGCCGTTTTTCTTACCGATCCGGCCCGTGGAGAATCACGGCCCGGCGTCGAATGAATATCGCAAAACGAAAAAGATTCTCGCCGCGCCCGTCGTGATTAAGGCTTTTTGTCTTTCGCCGCGTCGGCATCCTTGAGGAGCTGGAAGATCGCCCGATAGTTGCGCGGCGGGGCGTTTCGTTCCCTTTCCTCAAGCGCCGCGCGGCGCAGCGAGCGCAGGCGTCGCGGGTCGATGTCCGGATAGAGCGCGACGATTCCGCGCAATGACGCCTCGTCTTCCAGCAGCGCGTCGCGCAGCCGCTCCAGCCGGTGCAGGCGCGCCGTTTCCGCCGTGGAGTCGCCGCGCGCGTCGGCCAGGGCGGCGCGGATCGGCTCGCTGTCCACGCCGCGCATCAGGCGGCCGACGTACTGCATCTGCCGGCGGCGGGCCTCGTCCTGGCGGGACATGCGCCGGACCAGGCCGATGGCTTCGCGCAGTCCGTCGGGGAGTTCGATCTTGTCCAGCCGGTCGGCGGGCAGCGCCGTCAGCGCCTCGCCGAGCGCTTGCAGTTCCTCCATGGCGCGCTTGCGCCTGGTTTTGGAGAGTTCGACCGGTTCGTCGTCAGAGCGTTTCATCGGCATTCACTTCGGGGGAAAAAACTGAATCGACCACGGCGGGAGGCGAAAATCCTTCCAGCCACGACGAACACAACGTACACGATGAAAACCTTTTCATGCAAATGATTTTTGCTTTTCGCCTTTCGTCGTGCCCGTCGTGCACATCGCGGTCGATCGTTTTTTCCGGATTTCCTCCGCGCCCGCCGTGGCCATGCGCGGCGGGCGAACGGGAGCACGCGGCGCGGGCTGTTATCATAACGGCTTTGCCGCTTCTTCCGTGATTTCCATGTCTCGAAAATCCGCCGCCACCGTCCGCGAGGCCCGCTTCGGCCATTCCCTCGACGCGCTCCGCTGCCTGGCCCAGGACGTGCTCGACCATGCCCGACGGTCGGGCGCCAGCGATTGCGAGGTCGACGTTTCGGAGGGGTTCGGGCAGTCGGTGAGCGTGCGGCGCGGCGAGGTCGAAACCATCGAGTACAACCGCGACAAGGGCATCGGCGTGACGGTTTACCTGGGCCGGCGCAAGGGCTGCGCCAGCACCTCGGATTTTTCCCCGACCGCGCTGCGCGAGACGGTCGGGGCCGCGCTGAGCATCGCGCGCCAGACGGCGGAAGACGCTTGCGCCGGTCTTCCGGAAGCCGCCCTGCTGGCGGGCCGCGAGCAGGGATTCGCCAGCCTCGATCTGTATCATCCCTGGCCGCTGTCGATCGACGCGGCGGCCGACCTCGCGCGGCGCTGCGAGCAGGCGGCCTTTGCCGTCAGCCCGCTGGTGACCAATTCGGAAGGCGCCAGCGTATCGGTCCAGGAAGGACAGTTCATCGCCGCCAACAGCCTGGGATTCATGGGCGGCTACCCGACGTCGCGGCATTACCTGGCCTGCTCCGTGATCGCCGGCAAGGGCGACGGGATGCAGCGCGACGACTGGTATTCGACCGCGCGCGATCCGCGCGGGATCGCCTCGCCCGAGGCCATCGGCGATTACGCGGCCCGCCGGGCGCTGTCCCGGCTCGCCCCGCGCAGGATCAGGACGTGCAGGGCGCCGGTGCTGTTCGAAGCGCCGCTGGCCGCGTCGCTGGTCGCCAGCTTCGTGCACGCCGCGAGCGGCGGCAGCCTGTACCGGAAAACGTCCTTCCTGATGGATTGCCTCGGCAAGCGTGTTTTCCCGGCGGCGATGCGCATCGATGAGCGTCCGCATCTGCCGGGCGCGCTGGCGAGCAGCATGTTCGACAACGACGGCGTCGCCACGCGCGACCGGACGGTGGTGGCGGCGGGCGAGCTTCAGGGCTATTTCCTGAGCGCCTATACGGCGCGCAAGCTCGGCTTGCAGACGACGGGAAACGCCGGCGGCTGCCATAACCTCATCGTCGCGCCGGGCGCGGAGGATTTTCCCGGTCTCATCCGGAAAATGGGGCGCGGATTGCTGGTCACCGAATTGCTCGGACACGGCATCAATTATGTGACCGGGGACTATTCGCGGGGCGCCGCCGGGTATTGGGTCGAGGGGGGCGAGATCCGGCACGCGGTCGAGGAAATCACCATCGCCGGCAATCTGCGGGACATGTTCCTGGACATCGCGGCCGTCGGCAACGACGTGCTGGTGCGCGGATCGCGGCAGGTGGGGTCGATCCTGGTCGGCGAAATGAGGATCGCGGCGGGCTGATTTTCCGCGTTCCCGCGCCGGAAAGCCCAAAAAACTGAAATGGCGGGCGCGCTTTGTTTATAATCCCGGAAACGGTTAATTGCGGCGAACGCGGCGGGCGCGGCAGGGTAGACCACGAAAAAGCGCATCGATGCCATCGGATTGCTTTTCCCCGTGGTCGGCGTTTCCCGTCATGGCCGGCGTGTTGCCGCGGGTCTGGATTGAAGTTTACGATCGATTCATCACACAACGGAGAGAAAACCATGGAAAGACGTTCCTTTTTGAAAAAAGCGGGCGCGGGCCTCGCGGTGGGCGCCGTCGCCGCCCCGGCAATCGCCCAGGACGCGCCGACGATCAAATGGCGGATGGCGTCGAGCTTCCCGAAGAGCCTGGATACCTTGCACGGATCGGGTGAATACTTGGTCAAGCGCATTTCGGACATGTCCGGCGGCAAGTTCCAGATCCAGTTGTTCGCCGCCGGCGAACTCGTGCCGGGCGCGGGCGTGCTCGACGCGGTCAAGGACGGCACGGTCGAAACCGGATTCACCTGCTCGTACTACTATTTCGGCAAGGATCCCACGTTCTGCATCGACACGGCGATTCCGTTCGGCATGGGCGCCCGCCAGATCAAGGCGTGGTACCGGCACGGCAACGGCAGCAAGCTGATCGGCGACTTCCTGAAGAAATACAACATCGTCTCTTTCGTGAGCGGCAACACGGGCGTGCAGATGGGCGGGTGGTACCGCAAGGAAATCAAGACTCCCGCCGATTTCAAGGGCCTCAAGATGCGCGTCGCCGGCCTGGCCGGGGCCGTGTTGATGAAGCTGGGCGTGATTCCGCAGCAGATCGCCGGCAGCGACATCTATCCCGCGCTCGAAAAGGGAACGATCGACGCGGTCGAATGGGTCGGCCCCTACGATGACCTGAAGCTGGGTTTCAACAAGGTCGCCAAGTACTATTACTATCCGGCCTGGTGGGAAGGCGGCCCGCAGATTTCGACGTACATCAACGCCCAGAAGTACGCCGAACTGCCGGAGCAATACAAGGCCATCCTCGCGGCGGCCTGCGCCGACACCGACGCCGAAATGAACGCGCGCTACGACGCCAACAACCCGATCGCCCTGAAAACGCTCCTGGCCACGGGCACCAAGTTGCTGCCCTTCCCCAGGGATGTCATGGAAGCGAGCTACAAGGCGGCCATGGAATACTTCGCGGAAACCTCGGCGGCCAACCCCGAATTCAAGAAAATCTACGACGACTACAAGAAGTTCATGGACGACCAGAACCTTTGGTACCGGGTAGGCGAGAACGAGTACGCGCGCTTCATGGCCAGCCGCAAGAGCTGAACGGCTTTTCCGCCACGGCGGGCGTGGCGGAAATAAAAAACATTGGCCACGGAGGACGCGGAGGACACGGAGAAAAACCTTTTAAAGGTTTTCGCTTTTCTCCGCGTCCTCCGTGCTTTCCGTGGTTGTTCCGTGGCTACATCGTGGTTGCTTCGTGGTTGAAATCCTTGCCTTTCGCCATGCCCGCCGGTTAACCGCTCTCTCCAATTCATGGATACAATTCCGCACCCATCAGGAGGAATCATCCATGTCGCTCGTTTCCTGCCGCGCCTGCGGCCACCAGGTCGATACGTCGGCGCTCGCGTGCCCGGAATGCGGCGCCACCGATCCTGGGCGCAAAATCAGCCGCCAGCAGCGAAACCTCATCGTCTCGCTGGTCGAGTTCGTGGTTGTCGCCGTTCTGCTGACGTGGGGCGGGTTGTACGCCTGGAAATTCGCCGTCCCGATGGTAAAGGACATCCTGGCCCGGCCGGAGGCCACGGTCAGGGATACAGGGCCGGACGTCAGGAACCGGGAATGATTTCCGGCGGCTCCGCCGTCTCGCTGGCCGATCCCGATCCCCGTTCAAGCATCGCCCGCCGCGTTTGCGGCGTCTCCAGGCTGATGCGCCCAAGTTTGCCGTCGCGGTAGTCCTGCATGAGGACGAGCGAGGCTTTTTCCAGATCCGGCGCCCCGCCGCGCGCGCGCAAGGCGCGACGCCGCGCGATCCCCTCGACGACGGCCACGCCGTCCAGCCCGTCGACCGCGAGACCGTAGCGCCCGGACAAGCGTTCCGGATAACGCGCCAGCAGCAAATCCGCGAGGAACACCGCCACCTCCTCGTCGATGACGGCGTTGCGGCCGATGGCGTGGCTCGCGGCGAGCATGTAGCCGTCGCTGTCGTGCTCGATCTTCGGCCACATCAGCCCCGGCGTGTCGGTAATCCACTGCCGTGGGCCGAGCGGCTGGCTCTGCTGCGACTTGGTCACCGCCGGCTCGTCGCCGACCCTGGCGATCCGGCGTCCCACCAGCGCGTTCATCAGCGTGGACTTGCCGACGTTGGGGATGCCCATGATCATCATGCGCAGCGGCTTGACGTTGTCGTTGCGGTGCGGCGCGAGCCCCTGGCACAGACCGGGAAGGCGCGCCACCTCGCCAGCGTTCTTGCCTGAAACGGCCACCGCCCTGACGCCCGGCTGACGGTCGTACCAAGTGATCCATTCGCGCGTTGCCGCCGGGTCGGCCAGATCGGATTTGTTCAGCACCTTCAGGCACGGACGCTGCCGCTGCCGGCGCAATTCATGCACCATCGGATTGGTGCTCGCCTCCGGCAGGCGCGCGTCGACCACCTCGATGACCACGTCGACAACCGCCATCGTCTCGGCCGCCTTCTTGCGCGCCGAGGTCATGTGTCCCGGAAACCATTGGATCGTCATGAGAAGCCGCTTTGAAAAGGGAGCCATTATCCCATGACGACCGGCCACGGCGACCCCGTGGAAGAGCACTCATCCTTCCGGCGAGGGCCACGGTCCAGAAAGTTCACGGGTTTCCCGATCGCCGTTCCGGGAACCGGCGACCAAAGGCATGACGGAGCCTCTTTCGCTTCTCGCCGTATCAACCGCGGCCAAAAAGATATTCGCTGCGGTCCTGGGCAGAAAGCGACTCAGGCGTCGGATTCCACCTTCTGGCGCGCCGCCTTTTCCAGGCGCGCTTTCTCGGCCAGCACCTTGTTGGCGTAGCTGCCCCTGGAATCGGACGCCCCCGCGTAGTATTGCAGCCCGGCCGCGAGACCTCCGCGCCGGCGGATCGCCTCTTCGAGCACATGGACGCCGACCCGTATGTTGACGACCGGGTCGAACAAATGCTGGACGCCCAGACCTTTCGGCACCTTGTCCATGTGAAAGCGCGGTATGACCTGCATCAGGCCGCGCGCGCCCATCGTACTTTCGGCGAAGGGATTGAAGCCGGATTCGACCCCGATGATCGCCAGGATGAGCAGCGGATCGATGCGCCGTTCCCGGCCGATCAGCTCGGCCACCTCGAACACCGGCAGCACCGCTTCCGGCGATACGCGATAGCGGCGCTTCACGTAGTCGAGCACTCCCGTGATATGAGGCTTCAACGACACCGCCGCGTCGAGGCTTTCGGGGATTCCGAGCTTCATCCTGGGGGCGTCCCCCGTGGAAACGAACGCCGCGCTCACGGCGCTGGCCATCGGCGGGGCGTCCTTCACTTCCGGATTTTTTTCCGATCCCCTGAAAACGAAACCGGTGACGCCAAGAAGAAGCGACACCCCGGCAACCATTACGACGTGCTGCATGATGCTCGAGACGGCATCCAGGCCACGGGCCACCGACTTCTGTAGCGTGACGGATATGGACATGCTCTTTCCTTTCACTGTTGTCGTCGCGCAAACGGAAATGAGACTTGCCGTGCGACAATCGGTCATAGGCGGTGCAATGCAATGCCCTTTCGAGCGGCAGAAGAGCGAAATGCCGCAGGGCAAAACTGCTGCGAAAACTGAACGAAACCCAAAAACTGAACGAAATCCGCTGCGGAACCACGGAAAAGTGTAATAATTTCCACGCCCGGAGCGTGGATACAACCGGAGTTTAGTGGCCGACTCGGGTTTCGTCAACTGGACGAAGGCCGGATCGGCCCGGCCATCGTTCGCGGAGGAAGGCAAAATCCCGTCCCTGAACCCTTTTCAGGCGAAGTCCGCCGGAGTTCCGAAGGAGGCGCCGTTGCCCGCCGAGGACGACCCTCGGCCTCTTTCGCGCTTGCCGCGCTATCTGGCGATCGCGTACCTTGCGCTGATCGTCCATGCCAGTCTGCACCCTTTTTCGGGATGGCGCGCGCCCGGCCTTTCGCCGTTCGTTTTTCTCGAAGCCGCCTGGCCCCGCTACTGGACGGCGTTCGATCTGTCCATCAACGTCGCCGCGTATCTTCCCCTCGGCTTTCTTCTGGCGCGAAACTTCGGACACCGCATGCGTCGCCTGCCCGCCTCGCTGACCGCCATCGCCTCCGGCGCGGCCCTGAGCCTCGCGCTCGAAAGCCTCCAGTCTTACCTGCCTTCGCGGGTGCCGTCCAGCGTCGACCTGCTCTGCAACGGCCTCGGCGCGAGCCTGGGAGCCGCCCTGTCGTTTTGCCGCGAAGAGCGTTTCTTTACCCGCGTCCTGCGCGCGCGGCAGCGCCGCCTGGCCGCCATTCCGTATGCCGAGTACGGGCTGGTGCTGACCGCGCTGTGGCTGCTCGCCCAGTTGTCCCCGGAAACGCTCCTGTTCGGCACCGGCGACCTGCGCAACGTGTTCGACATCCCGCCGGGGCTTGCCTACGACGCGCCGTCGTTTTTCGCGCTGGAAGCCGGAGTCATCGCCTGCGACACCCTGGCCGTCGGCCTGATCGCGGGCATGGTTTTTTCCGGAAGCCATCCCGCGCCGCGCGCGATCGCGTGGTTTTTCCTCGCCGCCCTGTCGATCCGGACGCTGGCCACGGCGATACTCGTCGGCCCGCAAAACGCGCTGGCCTGGCTGACGCCCGGCGCCGAGCTGGGCGTCCTGGGCGGAGGCGTGGCGCTCGCGCTGGCGCTTCTGCTGCCGATCCAGGCGCGCATCGCGGTCGCCGGTCTGGCCTTGATGGGCGGAACCGTCCTCGTCAACATCGCGCCGTTCAATCCTTACTCGGTCGCGGCGCTGGCCGCCTGGCGGCAGGGGCATTTCCTGAATTTCAACGGTCTCACCCGCCTGACCGCGAGCTTCTGGCCTTTTCTGGCGCTCCCTTACCCGATCCTGCTCGGCCGGCGCATTTGACGGTTTGAAAATGGAATCAATCCACCTGGAGCAGCAGCCCCTTGAGGTACTCGCCTTCCGGAAAATGCAGCGCGACCGGGTGATCCGGGCCGGCGGTGAGACGGCGCAGGATGCGAGCGTCGCGGCCGGCGTCGACGGCGGCCCCGGCGACGATCTTCTGGAAAAGTTCAAGTCCGACGCCGCCCGAACACGAGCAGGTCAGCAGATGGCCGCCCGGAGCGAGCAGCCGGAAACCGAGCAGATTGATGTCCTTGTAGGCGCGCGCCGCCCGTTCGGCGTGCGCTGCGGTGGGCGCGAACTTGGGCGGGTCGAGCACGATCAGGTCGAATCGGCGCTCCTCCTGCCGAAAGACGCGCAGCGCCTCGAACACGTCCGCTTCCAGCCATTCCGCGCGCGCGGCGTCCAGCCACGGGTTCATCGCCAGATTCGCCCGCGCTCCCGCCAGGGCCGGGGCGGACGAGTCGATGGAAAGCACGCGCCGCGCGCCGCCGGCCAAGGCTTGCAGCGAAAAGCCGCC
>JAIRPF010000074.1 GCA_031257115.1 Accumulibacter sp. | reverse complement strand
AGGCTGGAACCCCGGCCTGGAAGGCCGGGGTTTCGACCGTGGCTACTTGGGAGGGGTGCAAACCCCTTCCAGGTTCGTTCACAGCGACAGGCATGAATGCCTGTCGCTAATTAGTTGCTGTCTCGCCGTGTTCTCCACGCGCTCCGTGGTCAACCGTTTTTTGCGATCCGGCCGGAACTCAGAGCCGCAAGGCCAGCGCGAAAGGAATGAACGCCAGCGCCGAGGCGTTGCCGATCACGACGATCGCCGCCACCTTGTCGGGTTCGCAGCGGTAGCGTTCGGCGAGGATGAAGCACGACACGGCCGGCGGCAAGGCGCCGAACAGAAACAGGATGTCCATGTCCGGCCCGGCAAGCCCCGCCAGCGTTCCGAACAGCCAGGCCAGCGACATCCCCGTGACGGGCGCCACGACGGCACCGGCAAGCCCCGCGCCGAGCATCGATCCGACCGGCGTCGCGGCCAGGCGCGCGCCGAGCGAAAAGATCATCAGCCCGATGGAGACATCGGCCAGCAGCTTGCAGGCGAACATCAACGGCGGCCACGGCGCGATGCCGGCGAGGCTCACCGCGATGCCGAGCGCCGCCGCCAGCAGGAAAGGTTCGCGCCAGAGCGCGCCCGGCGAGAACCGCCCGCCCAGCAGCCACGGCGAGACGACGAACTGCAACACGGTCACCACCAGCGCCAGCACCACGGCCGCGCCGAGCGCCCGTTCCCCGAAGGTAAACAGCATCAGCGGCAATCCCATGTTGCCGACATTGCTGAACATCGCCGTCGAGACCAGCGCCCGCGGATCAACGCGCAACGGCCGCGCCAGTGGCCAAGCCAGCAATCCCGATCCGATGACGACCACGGCCGCGCCGAACGCGAGCGGGAGCTTGTCGGCAAGGTTGAACGATTTGTCGGCCAGCCCCGCGAAGATCAGCGCCGGCAGGAAGATTTCGATGTTCGCGCGATTCGCGGCGGACATGTCCGGATTGCGTTTCCTGGCGTAGAAAAACCCCGCCATCACCACGGCGAACAGCGGAAAGACGATACAGACGATGCGGTAGAGCATGGGAGAATTCCATTTCGCCACGGAAACGAGACGCGCAGACGCGCCGAGGATGATTCCATGACACGGCAAGGCGAGGCCGACAAAATATCATTTTTTGCGAAACGGAAGACACAGCGGGCGCGACGAAAGGCAAATTTGGCGCGGAGACAAGCCTTCCTCTTGAGGGAGGCGGCTTACGCGGCAGCGCGAAACGGAAGGAACCGGGCGATGGAATTCAGAGCATTTTCGATTCAGGCGATGACATTCCCTTCCTCCGTCATTCCCGCGCGAGCGGGAATCCAGTTCCTTGCCTCCAGTCCGGAGGGCCGCGAATTCAAACCCAAAAGATGCGGCGCTTCGCACCGGAATTCACGCGCTGGATTCCCGCGTTCACGGGAATGACGATGGCGATGGAAGCGTTCGGTTTTCCGGTTCAAACGCGCAGGATCGTCCCGGATGGAATGATTTGAACTTTCGATCAGGCGCGGTTCTTTTTGTCATCGCCGCCGCCTTCTGAACCCCCGTTTGCGCAAACGCCACGGCGTGGCGACGGGTGACTTCCGTGAAACGACGCGAAGTGTCAGAACGCCACCCTCCGACTTTACGGTCGATCGATTTCGCTGCGTCAATATCCCGCCCTGTTTCAAACGCAATGACGCGCTTTCCCTGCCGACGGCAACGGCGCCACGGCAAGGCCGGGGACTTGCCTCGCCGAGTTAGTCACGGAATTCACCGGGAATGCGGAGAAAAACTTTTTGAAAACCTTCGCTTTTCTCCGAATCTCCGTGGTTGACGCTTTCCCCGGCCGCTTTCCAGATTACTTGAAGTCGAATGCCTGCGGGTGGTTTTCCAAGCTGCCGCTCAGCGCGGCGTAGAGTACCGTTTTGCCGTCGATGGATTCCTTGCCGTCGACGTTCAGCCAGACCAGTTTTTCGCTCGCCGTTTTTTCGTTGACGACGGAATACACGCCGGCCATCTTTTTTCCGTCGGCCGAGTAGAGCACCGCCATGCGTTCGGACGCGCAGTCGTGGGGCTTGCAGGCGCTCAGCACCCGGTAGCGCGCGCCGCCAAGCCCGACCTCGCGCGTCGGGCTGTTGGTTCCGCCTTTCGTGACCCATCGCGGCAGGTCGCGGCCTTTTGTCATTCTGCCGAATTGCGCCCTGGTGTCCTTGCCGTTCGCCAGGCTGGCGATGGTCAAATCGTCCTGCGCATACGCGCCGGCGGCGGCCAGAATCAGCGCCGCCGTGGTCATGGCTTTGAGCATACTCCCTCCATAAGGTCGCTTTCCCGGTTCGGGCATCCGGATAGACTACACCATTCCGGCGCGCGTTCCGCGCCGGTGAAAAAATGGAACGCGGGCGCGCGGAAACCCGGCCGGAACGACGCTGGCCGGGCTGGCGGCGATCGCCGCTCCGGTTATTCCATTCTGGCGCTCTCCGCCGCGGTCTGGACCAGGCGGCTCGCGGCGTCGACCGCGAAGCCATTGACCGCCGCGATCGTTTCGCGGAATTCCTCGAAACGCGGGTTGGTTTGCTTGAGCAAGAGGGCGATGGCTTCCGTGAACTGGCTTTCGGCGAGTTTTTGCTGAACCGGGACGACTCCCTCGGCCAAAAAGCGCGCGCCCGTTTTGTCCATCCGTTCAACGAGCGTCAAACCGCGCGCGTCATCGCCGGTGAAGTCCTTGAGTTTTTCCATGACCTTCGTTACCTCGGCGCTGGCCTGTTTGAGCCAGTCGAGAGGGGACGCCAGCGGACGGCCAGCAACTAATTAGCGACAGGCATTCATGCCTGTCGCTGTGAACGAACTTGGAAGGGGTTTGCACCCCTCCCAAGTAGCTACGGTCGAAACCCCGGCCTTCCAGGCCGGGGTTCCAGC
>JAIRPF010000072.1 GCA_031257115.1 Accumulibacter sp. | reverse complement strand
ACGCCCGCGAATTCCCGTCATTCCCGCGAAAGCGGGAATCCAGTTCGTTGTCTCCGGCCCGAAGGGCCGCGAATATCGGATGGAGCGCGGGCGTCTCGCCCGCATCGTTCGCCTTTTTGCGGACGGGACGCCCACGCTCCCGTTGAAATGCGGCGCTGCGCACCGGAGTCTACGCGCTGGATTCCCGCGTTCGCGGGAATGACGGGGAGAGGGGAAACACTGTCATCGCCTGAACCGGAAACGCTCCAATGAACCGAAATGTTCCAATGAACCGAAACGCTTCAATGAATCGGAAATGAAACCCATTCCGTCCGCCGCGCCGCCGGATCGTTTCCGGCGCGGATTTCTTGCCTGGCCGGTCGTGCTGGGCTTGAGCCTTTTCGCCCGCCCGCTCCGCGCCCTGCCGCCCATTCCGCCGGAGGACGACGCGGCGGAGGAAGCGCCGCCGCGTCCCGACGCGCGGCGGCGCGCATGGGTTGGAGTAAGCAAAGCGAAACCCCAACGAAACGGAAAGAGGATTCCATGAAAGAGGCAAGCGCGGGAACCTTTGATCGAATGGAGCGCGGGCGGATCGATCGCTTCAAACGCTTTTTCGCGGGCGGGACGCTCGCGCTTCAATCATCGACGAACAACGGAGAAAATCATGGGAAATCGTAAGGGCATCGTCCTCGCGGGCGGTTCCGGGACTCGCCTGTATCCGGCGACGCAGGTGGTCTCGAAGCAACTGCTGCCGATCTTCGACAAGCCGATGATCTATTACCCGCTCAGCACCCTGCTGCTGGCGGGAATCCGCGACATCCTGGTCATTTCGACCCCGCAGGACACTCCCCGCTTCGAGCGCCTGCTCGGCGACGGCGGGCAGTGGGGCGTCGCCCTTCGCTACGCCGTGCAGCCGTCTCCCGACGGTCTGGCCCAGGCTTTCCTGATTGGCGAATCGTTCATCGGCGGCGATCCCTCGGCGCTCGTGCTCGGTGACAACATCTTTTACGGGCACGACTTCGCCGCCCTGCTGCGGAACGCGGCCGAGAGGCCGTCCGGGGCGACCGTCTTCGCCTACGCGGTGGGCGATCCCGAACGCTACGGCGTCGTCGAATTCGACGATCGCTGGCGCGCGATCAGCCTGGAAGAAAAACCGAAAGCGCCGAAATCCCGTTACGCGGTGACCGGGCTGTATTTCTACGACGGCCGCGTCGTCGAGCTGGCCAAGACGATCAGGCCGTCCGCGCGCGGCGAACTCGAAATCACCGACCTGAACCGGCTTTATCTGGAACGCGGCGAGCTGGCCGTGGAAACCCTGGGGCGCGGCTACGCCTGGCTCGACACCGGGACGCACGAATCGATGCTCGAAGCCAGCCAGTTCATCCACACCATCGAAAACCGGCAGGGACTCAAGGTCGCGTGCCTGGAGGAAATCGCCTGGCGCAACGGCTGGATCGACGACGCGCGGCTGGAGGAAACGGCGCGGCGGCTGGCCAAATCGGGTTATGGCGCTTATCTTTCCGGTTTGCTGAGGGACAAGGTTCGCGGATGAAAACCGAAAAGCGAATCGCGTCCCGGCGGCGGGGATGGTGGCGGGGGTGGCGGCCGGTCGCCGCCGCCGGAGAAAAGCGCCGCCATTCCTTCGATCGCCGGAATCCGGAATTTCACGACCCACTGGAAAGCCTCCGATGAAAGCCGCTCCGCTGTCCATTCCCGATGTCCTGCTCCTCGAACCCAGGGTGTTCGGCGACGCGCGCGGGTTTTTTTATGAAAGCTACAACCGGACGGCGTTCCGCGAAGCCACCGGACTCGACGTCGATTTCGTCCAGGACAATCATTCGCGCAGCGCGAGAAACGTCCTGCGCGGTCTGCACTATCAGCGCCCGCCGAAAGCGCAGGGCAAGCTGGTGCGCGTCGCGCTGGGCGAGGTCTTCGACGTCGCGGTCGACATCCGCCGGGATTCGCCGACGTTCGGCAAGTGGGCCGGGGCGATCCTTTCCGCCGGCAACAAGCGGCAATTGTGGATTCCGCCCGGACTGGCGCATGGTTTCCTCGTGTTGAGCGAATACGCCGAATTCCTGTACAAGACGACGGATTACTACGCGCCCGAATTCGAGCACTGCATCCTGTGGAACGACCCCGCCCTGGCGATCGACTGGCCGCTGGGCGGCGGCGCTCCGATCCTCTCCGCCAAGGATGGGGCGGGCATGGCTTTCGCCGAGGCGGCGCGCTCGCCGGACTGACCGGGACGCCCGCGCGATGGCGCGGCGGGCCGTGATGGACGGCACTGCGATGGACGGCGTTTCCGCTTGTTCCGGCGCGGGAAAGATATTAGAGTAGCATTTTTCCTGGGCCGTTCCCGGCCACGAGATGACGTAACGCCATGAAACTGATTCCGACCATTCTGTGCGGCGGAGCCGGCTCCCGGCTTTGGCCCGTTTCGCGGGAGACGCACCCGAAGCCCTTCATCCGTTTGTCCGACGGGCAGAGTCTTTTGCAGAAAGCCTGGCTGCGCGGGGCGACGCTGCCGAACGTCGTCGAAATGATGACGGTCACCAACCGCGAGCTGCTTTTCAAGACGCGGGACGATTACGGCGAGGCCGCCGAATCGCGCGGGATCGCCCTGCCCAACGGCTTCGTCCTCGAACCTTTCGGGCGCAACACGGCGCCGGCGATCGCGGCGGCGGCGCTGACGATCGCCGGGACGCACGGACGGGACGCCGTGATGCTGGTGCTGCCGGCCGATCACCTCATCAACGACCAGGAATCCTTCGCGGCGGCGGTATCGCGCGCCACGGCCATCGCGCGGCAGGGAAAACTGGCGACTTTCGGCATCGAGCCGGAGAGTCCGGAGACCGGCTACGGCTATATCGAAGCCGACAGGAGCCGCCCGGTCGAATCCGGCGGAAACGTCCTCGGCTTCGCCGTCCGGCGCTTCGTGGAAAAGCCGGATCTCGAAAAAGCCAGGGAGTACGTGGCGTCGGGAAACTACCAGTGGAATTCCGGCATGTTCTGCTTTTCCGCCGGCGCGCTGCTGGAAGAAATGGAGCGCCACTGCCCGGCCATCCTGACGGCCACGCGCGCCTGCCTCGCGCGGTCGACGGCGCTCGAAGGCCAGGGCCTTTCGCAGATCGACCTCGACGCCGGCGGCTTCGCGGAAGTGCCGGACGATTCGATCGACTTCGCCGTGATGGAAAAATCCTCCAACGTCACCGTGGTTCCCTGCGACATCGGCTGGAGCGACATCGGCTCGTGGGACGCGCTGGGCGATCTCATCGCGCCGGACGCGCAGGGTAACCGCGTCGAATGCCAGGACGTCGCCCTGCACGACGTCCATGACTGCTACATCCGTGGCGGCGGGCGCATGATCGGCGCGGTCGGCGTCGACCACCTCATCGTGGTCGACACGCCGGACGCGCTTCTCGTGGCCCGGCGCGAGCGCGCCCAGGACGTGAAGCACCTCTACGCGCGGCTCAAGGCCGGCGGGCACGAGGCGTACAAGCTGCACCGCACGGTCAGCCGCCCGTGGGGAACCTACACCGTGCTGGAAACCGGCCCCAATTTCAAGATCAAGCGGATCGAGGTCAAGCCCGGCGCTTGCCTGAGCCTGCAAATGCACTACCACCGCAGCGAACACTGGATCGTCGTCAGCGGCATGGCGAAGGTGGTCAACGGCGGGGGCGAGCGGTTCGTCAACACCAACGAATCGACCTACATTCCCGCCGGACACCGGCACCGTCTCGAAAATCCGGGCCTGCTGCCGCTGGTGATGATCGAGGTGCAGAGCGGCGCGTACCTTGGCGAGGACGACATCGTGCGCTTCGACGACATCTACGGGCGGGTTCCGGCGAAGCGGCCCCAGGGAGGAAAATGATGGCCGCGCCGCTGACCTGTTTCAAGGCCTACGACGTTCGCGGCAGGCTGGGCGCGGAACTGGACGAAAACATCGCCCGGCGCATCGGCCGCGCTTTCGGGGATTCTCTGAAGCCTCGGCGGGTCGCCGTCGGCGGCGATGTCCGGCAGACCAGCGAGGCGCTCAAGCGGGCGGTGGCCGAGGGGCTGATGGACGCCGGCGCCGACGTCGTCGACCTGGGGATGACCGGAACCGAGGAAGTCTACTTCGCCGCGTTTCACCTGGACGTCGACGGCGGCATCGAGGTGACGGCGAGTCACAACCCGCTGGACTACAACGGCATGAAGTTCGTCGGCCAGGGCGCGCGGCCCATCAGCGGCGACAGCGGGCTGAAGGAAATCCGGCGGCTCGCGGAAGAAAACGCCTTCGCCGCGCCCCAGAAACGCGGCGCGCTTTCGCGGCAATCGATCCTGGAACCCTACGCCGATCACCTGCTCGGCTACGTCAAGGCGAAAGACCTGCGTCCCTTGCGCCTGGTGGCCGATTCGGGCAACGGCGCGGCGGGGCACGTGGTCGACGCCATCGAGCGGCGTTTCGCGGCGATGGCCGTTCCGGTGGAATTCATCAAGATTCGCCACCGGCCCGACCCGGCCTTTCCCAGCGGAATCCCCAATCCGCTGCTGCCGGAAAACCGCGCCGCCACGGCCGAGGCCGTGCGCCGGCATCGGGCGGACATGGGCATCGCCTGGGACGGCGATTTCGACCGCTGCTTCCTGTTCGACGAAACGGGCAGGTTCATCGAAGGCTACTACATCGTCGGCCTGCTGGCCGAAGCCTTTCTGCAAAAACACCCCGGCGCGAAAATCATCCACGACCCGCGCCTCGTCTGGAACACCATCGATGTCGTCGCCCGCCTCGGCGGCCAGCCGATCCAGAGCAAGACCGGCCACGCCTTCATCAAGGAGCGGATGCGCAAGGAAGACGCGATCTACGGCGGTGAAATGAGCGCGCACCACTATTTCCGCGATTTCGCCTACTGCGACAGCGGCATGATCCCCTGGCTGCTCGTCGCCGAACTGATGAGCCGGACGGGCAAGCCGCTTTCCGCGCTGGTGGGAGAACGCGAGGCGGCCTACCCTTGCAGCGGCGAGATCAATTTCGAGGTGGCGGACACGAGCGCCGCGCTACGGAAAGTGGAAACCCATTTCGCCGCCGAAAACCCCGCGATCGACCGAACCGACGGCCTCGGCCTCGAATTCGCAAGCTGGCGGCTCAACCTGCGCGGCTCCAACACCGAGCCGTTGTTGAGGCTGAACGTCGAATCCCGCGGCGACGCCGCCCTCGTCGCCGCCAGGGTGCGCGAGATCGAGGGGGTTTTGGGAGTTGGCGGCTGATGATGCCGCGCGAAACGGCAAATCACGCCGCGCATCGACGCGGATACACTGGCGGAGGTCGAGCATCGCCTGGCCGCGTTTCGGGGATGGCGACATGACGCGGCCTGCGCCGCAAGCGCGGGCGCATCGGCTGGAGATTTGCATAAAGACCTGAAAAGGACTATATTCAGTCTCATCCGGTCAGGAGAATATGAGCGTGCGCTATTCCTTGCAAGTCAGGCCCATCAGCTATCTCAAGGCGAACGCCGCCGAAGTGTTGGCGCGTCTTGGCGAACGGGGCGACCCCTTGGTCATCACCCAGAATGGCGAAGCCAAGGCCGTGTTGCAGGACGTCGTGTCTTTCGAAGAGACCCAGGAAACCCTGGCCTTGCTGAAAATACTCGCGCTTGGCGGCCAGGACGTCGCCGCCGGCCGGGTCAAGCCGGCGGCCGGCGTCGTCGCCCGCTTGCGCGCGAAAGGTATCGCCGCCTGATATGGCCAGGAGACCGAGTCATTACGCGGTCATGCTCACCGATGGCGCGGAGCGGGACATCGAATCCATCTACGATTACATCGCCGAATCCGACAGCGCGGCCAGCGCCGATCACGTCCTCGATCGATTGATGGAAGTCGTCGAAAGCTTGAAGGAGTTCCCCGATCGTGGCGGTTATCCAAAAGAACTGGCGGCGTTGGGCATCAGGAAATATCGTCAGGCCCTGTTCAAGCCTTATCGGGTAATCTACCGGGTTCTGGAAAGCCAGGTCGTCATCTATTTGATCGTCGATGCCCGCCGGGATATGCAAAGTGTGTTGGCGCGCCGGCTTCTTCTGGCTTGATCGAGGCGGCCAGGCCCAGCAACTAATTAGCGACAGGCATTCATGCCTGTCGCTGTGAACGAACTTGGAAGGGGTTTGCACCCCTCCCAAGTAGCTACGGTCGAAACCCCGGCCTTCCAGGCCGGGGTTCCAGC
>JAIRPF010000071.1 GCA_031257115.1 Accumulibacter sp. | reverse complement strand
AAATGGCCGTGTGCCAAGAGGCTGGGGTGGAAATGGCATAGCCATTGTTTTCGCAGACGAAAACCACGCCCAGCTTCATCACCGAGGCCATGTTCATGCTCTCGTGAACATCGCCGCGGTTGCAGGCGCCGTCTCCGAAATAGGTCACGGCGATGTAATCTTTCTTCTGGAGCTTGGCGGCCAGACCAACGCCCACGGCCACCGGAATGTGCGCGGCTACCACGCCCGAACCGGCGATCACCCCGGCTTGGCGATGTCCCATGTGGTGCGAGGTATTTTTGCCGCGCGCCGCGCCCGTGACCTTGGCGAAAGCGCCGGCCATCATGGTGCGAGCGGGAATTCCCTTGAAGATGAAAGCGCCGCGCGTACGCAACGACGGAAGAATCTGATCATCGGAACGCAGTCCGTAAACCGTTCCGGCGGAAATCGCTTCCTGCCCGATGCCCGAATGGGGAAGCTCGGGAAGCGGGCTGTGTTTATGATATTCGGTCATGCGTTCTTCCGTCGTCCTGGAAAATAACATCCAGCGATAGAGTTCCAGAAGGTCCTTTTTTTGTAATTGCGCCATACGAGCCTCTCCTTGGCATTGTGTTGAAACCGTTCAAAAAACATGCGGGGATATCAGGGTTTTTTCAGCCCCATCATTTCCGCCGGGTGTTCGAGGTAGTGGCGAATACGCTGCAAAAACGTCACGGCCGCTTCTCCGTCAATCGAGCGATGATCGTAGGTCAGCGACATGAACATCATCAAGGCTGGCACGATTTCGTCGTTCTCCGACACAATGGGCGTTTTGGCGATGCGTCCCAGCCCGAGAACCGCGCTTTGCGGATGATTGATGATGGGCGTAAACAGCACGGAGCCGAACACCCCCGAATTGGTGATGGTGAAAGTACCGCCTTCGTAGTCGGTGGCGACGAGACGCCCTTCCCGTCCGCGCTTGGCCAAATCCGCGAGATCTTCGCCGATGGACAGAATGTTCTTTTGGTCGGCATCGCGGATCACCGGCGTCAACAAGCCCTGATTCGTGGCCACCGCAACGCAGATGTTCACGTGCTTCTTCACTATGACACGATCTTCTTCCACGAAGGCGTTGATCGCCGGGTGTTCCCGGAGTGCTTTTGCCGTCGCCATGATGACAAAAGCGTTGTAGGAGACGGGGAGAACCTTCCGGACATCGCGGACCGCGCCCATGTTTACGTCCGCCACGGTGGTGACGTCGGCGGCGGCGCGCTTGCTCCTCATCAAATTCGCGGCGATGGCGCGCCGGATACCCTCGAAAGGAACGATGGCGTCTTCGTCGCTTGCAAGGCTCGCCAGCGCGGGAGCTTTGCTCCGGGCGGGAGCGGCGGCCGCTTCCGGAAGATCGGCGCGCACGATCATGCCTCCAGGCCCGCTGCCGGCGATACCGTCAAGACGAATTCCTCTCTCGGCGGCGATTTTGCGGGCCAGGGGCGAGGCCCGGCGGGGCGCGCCGGAAAGCCCGGGCGCGGCAACCGGCGCGGCGCGATCCGTTTTCGTGGGCGCCGCGGGGGCGTTCGCCGTCGTCGGGGCCGCGATGCTCTCACCCTCGGCGGCGATCACGCACAGCAGGCCTCCGACCGGAACGATGTCTCCTTCCGCGGCGGCGATGGAGCGCACAACGCCGGTCGCCGACGAAGCCAGTTCGCTGACGACTTTATCCGTCTCTATTTCGACGAGAATCTCCCCCTCCCGGATGATATCCCCTTCTTGTTTGACCCAGCGCGCGATGGCGCCGTCGATCATCGTCATCGATATTTGCGGAAGTCTGATTTCAACGGACATGAAATACCCCTAGTGGTTGTTGAAAACGCAAACCGTCTTGGCTTTACTGGAAAGACACGGGCGGCGGCATCGGCGGTTCGGAGTTTTTCCGCGCTCTCGAAACGCGATAGCAGTTGCCGATGATGATTGCTCCGCCGATCAGGCCGGCGGCGTCGGTGATGGGTTCCGGTATCAACGCGCAGAGTGCGCAGCCCATGACCAAGACCCGCTCCATGGCGTTGAGTCCGCAAAATATGTACCCCTGCACGGCGACGGCGCAGAGGAACGCCCCCGCGATGCTGGTCGCGACGACAGGAACGATCTCGCTAATCGTTCCCTGCATCAGGAGGGCGGGCTGATATACGAAGACGTAAGGAACCAGGAATGCCGGCAGAGCGAGGACGCATGCCTGATATCCGACGCGCATTGGCCTGTCGTCGGCGATACCGGCGGCGACGTAGGCGGCGATGGCGACTGGCGGCGTAATGGCGGAAATGATGCCAAAGTAAAAGACAAACATATGCGCCGCGATGGGCATCACTCCGAATTTCGTGAGCGCGGGCGCGACGAGAATGGCAAGAATGAGATAAGCCGCCACCGTCGGCACGCCCATGCCCAGGATCAGTGAAGCCACCATGGCGAGAACCAGCAGCCCGGCAAGACTGCTCCCGGCCATGCTGATGATGACGGAGGAGAGCTTCAGGCCGACGCCCGTGGTCGTAAACACCCCGATAATCAGGCCGGACGCGGCGCAAATGACGGAAATCGTCAGAACGCCCATGGCCCCGGCGTATAGGCTGTCGATGATCTTTTTGAATGAAAACCGTGTTTCGTTGCGAAAGAAGGACACCACGACGATGGACAATGTAGCCCACAGGGCGGAGTATTGCGGCGATGTCTGGTAGACCGCGATCAATCCGATGAGGATGATCAGCGGCAGCAGCATATGTCCTTTCTTTTTCAGCAGTTCGATACCGCTGGGGCCATCGTAGGCGACGCCCTCGATGCCGAATCTGCGGCTGTAGAGATCAATGCCAAAGAATATGGCGACATAGTAAACGATGGCCGGGACGATGGCCGCGACCATGACGGTGGTGTAGGGCGTACCTAGAACCTCCGCCATGATGAATGCAGCGGCGCCCATGATCGGCGGCATGATTTGTCCACCGGAGGATGCCGTGGCTTCGACGGCAGCGGCCATTTTCGGCTCGAATCCGGATTTTTTCATCAAGGGAATGGTGATCGTTCCGGTTCCGGCGACGTTGGCGGCGGCGCTTCCGGAGATGGCGCCGAACAGCGACGATGCGACGACAGCCACTTTCGCGGCGCCTCCCGAAAACCGTCCGAATATGGCCATGGACAGACTCATGAACAGGGCGGCCGCGCCGGAAACTTCAAGGAAGGCCGCGAAAATGATGAAAGCGCTGATGACGGACGTGGTCGCGGCCACGGGCGAGCCGAACATGCCTTCTGTGGACAGCGCCAGATTGCCAACGACCCGATTGACGGAAACGCCGGGATGTCCGATGGCGGAGGGCAGATACTGACCGAAGAGCATGTAAGCCATGAACACCAGAACAATGAATGTCATGACGTTGCCGAAAGTCCGCCACGTGGCGATGATCGCCATTACGATGAGAATGCCGCCGACGACTTTGTCCTCGAAGGTAAACAGGCCGGAGCGCTCCTGCTGCAAATCATAGGCGTTGAATATGACGTACAGACAACAGGCCGTGGTGACGGCGGCCAGCAGGATATAGAAAGCGTTGGTGAATGCGTTGCGCTTCTCGTTTTTGAGAATGCCGACGCTCAGGAACGCCAGGGTCAGGGCGAACAACAGATGAATGCTGCGCGCCGTCAGCGCGTCATAAAGGACGACGGGAATGGTGATTGAGAAGAGCGCGAAACTTATCGCCAGTCCCTTGACGAGCCAGTCCACAAATTTATTGCATGTGTCCATTGTTTTCTTCCGTCAAACCCGCCGTAATCATGGTTGGGTGTGCGCGCCACCCGCCGCGGTATTTGCCTTGTCGGCAACACCGTTTCGTCAAGCGATACGCGCGAATCCCGCTTTCCAGGCGCGCCTCCCGGTGAATCCAGCTTTTTCGGCCAGCCGCGCCGCCGCGAACACTGTCACTCCAGAGGCAGTTGGTGTACGGCCACCGAAATGACTCTTGCCGCTATTTCAACAGTCCCGCTTCCTTGAGATATTCCCTGGCCGCCGGATGGTAGGGAACCAGTGGCTCGGCGGGATAATCCTTGTTGTCCTTGGAGTAATACCGTCCATCGGGATGAATGGCCTTCAGATCGTTTTCGAAGCACAGTCTCAGGAATTCCCTGACGGCCGCGTCGGGCATGTCCTTGTTGACGACGATGGCATAGGGAAAACCGATAGTGATTACGTCCTGGTCCTGCCCGTTGTACGTGCCCTTGGGAATCACGGCCTTGATCCAGTAAGGATGCTCTTTCAGGATGGCCGCCATGGATTCCTCTGTCTGCCCCAGGAGGCGGACCGGCTTGCTGGAAGCGAGATCGAGAATGGTGCTCGCCGGATGGGCCATGTTGTAATTGCCGACCGGAATCGTGCCATCCTTCATGGCGGTCGTCTGGTCCGTGTAGGAGAGAATCGGGGTTTTCCCCTTGGGCAGATCGATACCCCACGGCTTGTATGTGGCATGATCCAGCAGATACGCCGCGACGCCGGGAGACGTGGAAACCTTCATGCCCTTGAAATCGCCGAGAGACTTATAGGGGGAATCCGCCCAGACCACGGAAGCATGCATGCCGACGTGTCCCATCATGAGGATGCGGATGTTTTCCAGTTTCGGCTTGCCCTCGAATTCCCGCCCGGCGATATAGGCAAAATACGCGGAATCATACACGGTGAAACCGAAGCCGAATTCACCCGAGTTAACCAGATTGAGGTTTTCCGTGGTGCCGGACGTGCTTTGGGCGGTGACATCGAGAATCTTCGAGTTCTTGTTGATGATGTCCGCCATGCCAGCGCCGAGAATGTAATACACTCCGCCGCTGTTCCCCGTGCCGAAGATGGTTCGCACCTTGTCCTGCGCCAGGCCGGCGTTTGTCATGGTCAACGCGCTGCAAGCCGCCAGGAAGGCCAGAATGTGTCGTTTGAATGATTTCATTGGAATTCCTCCTTGTTTCAGGGCTGTCAATATGCCCGGTGTCGTTCAGCATTGATCGTTATTGAAAGTGAAGCAGACGCGTTCCATGCGAAGCAATGATCGTGCCAGACGAGTTTTCGGTCGAAACCGTCCTTTTTGCTGCAAATGATTGCGTTTCTGTTTGAAAATGATGTACTGTTATAGGACATTAGTGCGCAAATTCAGGGCGCGATTGATGCAGAGAAACGGATATGCAGTCCAAAAAGCGCAAAGTCGCCATTATCTGGTCTGGCACCATCAAGGACACGAGCGTTCTTGATGCCGACGAAGTCGTGATTTTTCAGGATATTGGCGTTGACGACGTTAATACCGTACTCGGCCACCTGGATTTCGGCAACATCAGCGCCGTCATCTGCGCTCCCGGAATCGCCGCCGAAATCCGCCCGCTGATTCCCGTTCCCCTGATCGTTTCGTATCCCACTTATATCGACATCCTGGAAACCATCCAGTACGCTGAACTGGCCCTGAAAATCACCAACCAGAAATTCGCCCTCGTGCTCCATGAGCAAAACCGCATCCACGAGGATCGTCTGGCGTATTTCGTCCACAATGCCGTGGACCTTTATCACTATCGCACGAAAAGTGACCTGCGCGGGTTGCTGGCGCGCGAGGCCTTCCGCGAATACGCGCTGATCATCGGCGGGCCGACGGCCGTCCGCATGGCCAAGTTCATGAACTTCAACGCCGTCCAGATCATCTACCGCGAAGAAGCCCTGCAAAGCGCCTACGAGAAAACCCGGGAACTGTTGAACCTCATGGACAAGGAAATCCTCAACATGGGGCGGTTGAGAACCGTATTGGACATCATTCCGGACGGGATCATCGAGACCGACGTCAACGGCGTCATCCGGATGTGCAACCGCAACGCCCTGTCCATGCTCGGCCTTTCCGGCGATCAGGTTTTGGGCGCGGACATTTGCGATCTCACCAGCGATAACTCGTGGATGGCCGTGCTTCAGGGCGACGTTTCCCAGGTGGATCAGCTCATCACCTACAAACACAACAAGTTTTTCTCCACCCGCCAGCCGATCATCGACGGAGGAAAGACCGTGGGGTTGGTGGGAATCCTGCAGAAAGCCTCCAAAATCCAGGGAATGGAAAGCAAATTCCGTTTCCAGCAGAACAAGGGCATGGTAGCGACCTATTCCTTCGACGATGTCGTCAGCGAAAGCCCGGTGATGCAGGAAATCATCGAGCGGGCCAAAATCTACGCGCAGTACGACACCACCATCCTGCTGGAGGGTGAAACAGGAACGGGAAAAGAGATTTTCGCCCAAAGCATCCACAATGCCGGTTCGAAGAAACACGGCCCGTTCGTCGCCATCAACTGCGCCACGTTGACGGAAACCCTGCTTGAAAGCGAGTTGATGGGCTATGACGAGGGGGCCTTCACCGGCGCCAGGAGGGGTGGAAAGCCGGGCCTGTTCGAACGCGCCCACAAGGGAACCATTTTTCTCGACGAAATCAACCAGCTTCCACCATCGCTCCAGGGCAAACTGTTGCGTGTCATCCAGGAAAAATCGGTCATGCACGTCGGCGGCGACAGCGTCATTCCGGTGGATGTACGGATTATCGCCGCCACCAACGAAAATTTGAAAAAAAAGGTGGCCGACCAGACGCTGCGCAGCGACCTCTATTATCGCCGCAACGTTTTGAGCATCGTGTTGCCGCCGTTGCGCGAGCGCCGTGAAGACATCGAGAAACTCATGCTGTTCTTCGTCCAGCGTTTTGATGACGGCGCCGGCTCTGCCAATCGTCATGTGCAGACCATGCTGAAACTCGTGGAAGGCTATACTTGGCCAGGCAACATACGAGAGTTGCAGAATTTCGTCGAACGCTACATGATCTTGCGTGACCGGGTCGACCATCTGGATAAGCATTTTTTCCAGGAGCTTTTCAACGAGGCGCCAGCTAGCACGCCGAAATCCGCTGATGTCGATGCCCCCGGCATTCTCACCGTCAGGATCGGCAATCTGGAAAACATGACTACGTCCCTCATCAGGGAGATGGTGCGCCATTGCGGCGGTAACAAATCCAGAGCGGCGTTGATGCTGGACGTCAGCCGCAATACCATCCACCAGCGCCTGCGATCAGACGCGGCCATCGATGGGGCACGCGCCAAGCCGGATTTTTGTCCGTGAATGATCGGGCGTGAAAAATGCCCCGCCGCGCGGGGTCGCGGCCGGACAGCGTGAAATTCAAGTTCTTCCATCGATTTACCGATAAATCAGAAGTATCGGAGATATGGCGCTTTCGATCCGGGATCGTTTTCCAAGCGGTTGATTTCATGGGAAATACGAAAACTTCAAGCAGAATGATACTTTTTGCGCCTTCTTGATTTGCCGATGGTGCGATAATTGCCTTGTATGTCTCAAATGAACGGAGATCGTTTCATGTGTAAGAATCGTGTGAATGGGAGAACGGTGGCCCCGATGGAAAAAGTGGAAAGCGCCGAAATGGCGAGCGAAGCCGGTTCCGGTCCGGGGCGTTTCCAGGCGCGGCGGGCGTGGATGATTCCGCTGCTGCTCGGCGCGGCGATTTGCTGGACGGGCCGCGCGCCGGCCGCCGACGCCGAAAAGAGCGCCTTTTCCAGCGACTTTTCCATCCAGGGTTTCGGAACCCTCGGCGCGGCGCGCTCGACCAACGGCGACGTGGGCATTTTGCGCAGCATCCGGCAACCCAGGGGAATCGACAATCATTGGTCCGCCAAACAGGATTCGCTGCTGGGCATACAGGCGCAATACCGTTTCAACGATCAGGTCGGCGCCACGCTCCAGGCGGCGTCCTACTACAACGAGCACGGTTCGTTCAAACCGAACCTGACCGCAGCGTACCTGAAATTCGATCTCGATCCCCGCTTTTTCGTCCGGATCGGGCGCGTTCCGCTCGATTTGCTGATGCTGGCCGACACGCGCATGGTCGGCTATTCGTATATCCCGATCCGGCCGGTCAGCGAGGCTTACAACGTCCCGATGAATTACGTCGATGGCGCCAGCGCGCGCTGGAACCTGCCGGTCGGAGAAGGCGTGCTGAGCCTCGACGCGGCGGTGGGACTGGCGCGCGAGGCTTTTCCCCGCTATGACTTCAGCGGCACGAAAACGGCGAAGGGAGGAATCAGCTACGAGGTCGGCTCCTGGCAGTTCCGCTATTTTTATGCCAGGGCAAAACTGGTCAACGAGAGCGATATCGTGAGGCGTGCGCGCGAAAAACTGGACATGTGCGACCCCAAAAGAGGGTCTGCCGCGCCCCCTGAATGCGCGGCCCTGAACGCCCTGGGCATGGACATATCGCCAGCGTTACGCGCCGCTGACAAGCTGTCCATCAAGGGCACGACGGCGTCCTACCAATCGCTGGGCCTGGGCTACGACGATGGCGCGTGGCAAATGCAATTCGTGCTGGACGGTATGCGTTACGAGACTCCCACGCTGCCGAACGGAAAAGGGTTCCATGCGTTCATCGGGCGGCGCGTGGGAGACGTGACGCCCTATGTCGGCTACTCGCGGTCGAAAACGAAACCCAAGACCTTGAAGAGCGGCCTGGTCATGACCGTGTATCCTCCCGTCAATTCCGTTTACCAGCAGATCAACGACGCGCTCGACGGCCTGATGAAGAATTCGGGCATGCGTCTGGACAGCGAAACCTTCACGCTGGGCGCGCGTTGGGATTTCCGGCGGAACATGGCGCTGAAAGCGCAGGTCGACTATCTGCGCGGCGGCAAGAACATGGTGGCGACCACCACCGACATGGATTCGTTGAATCACAAATGGAACGGAAAAGCGACGATATTCAGCGTCTCGATGGATTTCGTTTTCTGACCGACGGCGAAAAACCCTTGACCACGGAGTTCACGGAGAACGCGAAGAAAACCTTTTCGAGAGCCTTTGCTTTTCTCCGCACGCTCCGTGCTCTTCGTGGTTGAAAAGATTTTCCGCCGAGGTGACGCGTTTTAATCGAACGCCAGCAAATTTCCGTCATTCCCTTGATAAGCGGGAATCCGGCGCGTACCTTCCGGCGTATCGCGCCGCATCCTTTGAATTCGCGGCCCTTCAGACCGAAGGCAACGAACTGGGTTCCCGTGTTCGCGGGAATGACGAGGAAGGGGAGCCGTCATTGCTTGAATCGAAAACGCCCTACCGCTTCCCGTTTTTGCCTTTCGCCGTGCCCGCCGTGGCCAATGATTTTTGCTTTCCGCCGTACCCGTCGCTTATAGTCTCCCCCCATGAAGACCGGCGCGCTTTACCTGATTCCGGTCCCGCTCGGCCCGTCGTCCGCGCGGGAGGTTCTTCCCGCGCCGGTCGTCGAACGCGCCGGACGGCTCTCGCTTTTCGTCGCCGAAAACGCCAACTCGGCCAGGGCGTTCCTGAAATCCCTGCCGTCCGAAACGCCGTTGCGGCAAATCGACATCCAGGAACTCAACGAACACACGCCGCCGGATTCGCTCCCGCGCCTGCTCGCGCCCCTGCTCGCCGGCCATGACGTCGGGCTGGTCTCCGAAGCTGGCTGCCCCGCCGTGGCCGATCCGGGCGCGGCGCTGGTCGCCTTGGCGCACGAAGCCGGCGTCGCGGTGATCCCGCTGGTCGGCCCTTCCTCTCTCCTGCTGGCCCTGATGGGTTCCGGGCTGTGCGGACAGAATTTTGCCTTCCACGGTTATCTCCCGACCGGGGACGAACGGCGCAGGAAACGCATCCTGGAACTTGAAAGCGAATCCCGGCGGCTTGGCCGGACGCAGATGTTCATCGAAACGCCCTACCGCAACCGGCGAATGCTCGAAACGCTGCTCGCCGCCTGCGCTCCGCCAACCCGCGTCGCCGTCTCCAACGACCTCACCCTGCCCGGCCAGCGCATCGTGACGATGCGCCGCGACGAATGGCAACGAAAGGAACTCCCCGACATCGACCGCCGGCCGACGGTGTTTTTGCTCCAGGCGTGACGAGTCCTCGCCGCCGCCGGCGCGCGCATATGCGGAGGCTTGTTTACCCACGACGGGCACGACGAAAAGCGAAGAAAGTTCCCGTCACTCCCTTGGTAGGCGGGAATCCGGTTTGCTCATCAAAAATGAGGCGCGGGCGTCCCGCCCGCTTCGTTCGTTTCGCGGGCAAAACGCTCGCGCCCCATTCCCCCCCCCTCTTGAGGGAGGTGGCTCGCGGCAAAGCCGCGAGTCGGAAGGAGCCGGCGCTTGTGTCAGAGCAAGAGACTGCCCGGAAGAACGGACGGCTTCGGAGGCTGAACCGCCCAACTCCCCCGTTACGCTTTTGATGCGGCGCCTCCATCGAGAGGAAGGATTGGCTTGCGTCGCTTCGCGCGGCGAGTGTCACGGACGGCCGTGGCGGACGCTGCCTCAGTGAAACCGACGCATCGGGCCGCTCCGCCACCCACGCTCCACGACGGCAGGGCCGGGTGTCCGCGACCGGGCGCGTGGCCGGCGCGATGGCCAATCGACCCGGTTCGGATCGTTTTCCGGCGCGTCCGGCAGGATATTGGTATCCACCGGGATCATCGAGAATCCAATCCGCGCCGCGCGGCGGAAAACCGGAAGCGGGGCGCATTTTGGCGGACTTGCCGGTAGAATCCGGTTCTCATGAATTTCTCCACGCTTTCCGCGCTGGAAGCGTTTATCCACCTTCGCCAAGGAGTTTCAATTGACCGCCGCCCGCCCGCTGATCCGCCCCTTCGCCGCCTTGCGTCCGTATCCCGAACACGCCGCCGCCGTCGCCGCGCCGCCCTATGACGTGCTCTCCAGCAGCGAAGCCCGCGCGCGGGCCGCCGGCAAGCCGTATTCCTTCCTGCACATTTCCAAGGCCGAAATCGATCTGCCGCCGGAAATCGACCACCATGCGCCGGAGGTGTACGCCAGGTCCGCCGAAAACCTGAAAAAACTGATCGGCGACGGCATCCTGATGCGCGAGGCCAAGCCCTGTTATTACGCCTATCGGCTGGTCATGGGCGCGCATACGCAGACCGGGCTGATCGCCGGCGCGTCGGTCGCGGCCTACGACGCCAGCCGCATCCGCAAGCACGAATTCACCCGCCCGGACAAGGAGGACGATCGCGTGCGCCAGATCGAGGCGCTCGACGCGCAGACCGGTCCGGTTCTGCTCGCCCACCCGGACAGCGAAGAAGCCGAGCGCCTGGTCGCCGCGGCCACCCTCGACGCGCCGATCGCCGACGTGACCGCCGACGACGGCATCCGGCACACCGTCTGGCGCATCGACGGCGAAGCGGCGATCGAGCGCATCGGCGCCGCCGTCGAAGCCATGCCCGCGCTCTACATCGCCGACGGCCACCACCGTTCCGCCGCCGCCTCGCGCGTCGCGGCGGCAAGGCGGGGCAGGGGCCTGCCCGATTCGGCCGAGTATTTCCTGGCGGTCATCTTTCCGGCCCGCCAGATGCGCATCCTCGACTACAACCGCGTGGTGCGCGATCTCAACGGCCTGTCCGCCGACGCTTTCCTCGCGGCCGTCGGCGAACGCTGCGCCGTCGCGCCGTCCGCCGCGCCGGCCAAGCCCGATCGCGCGGGAACCTTCGGCATGTATCTCGGCGGGCGCTGGTATCGCCTGGCGATTCGCCCGGAACTCGTGCCCGCGCAAGATCCCGTGCGCCGGCTCGACGTCTCGGTGCTCTCCGAACAAATCCTCGAACCGATCCTCGGCATCGCCGACCTGCGCCGCGACACGCGCATCGATTTCGTCGGCGGCATTCGCGGCCTGCCCGAACTCGAACGGCGCGTGGACAGCGGCGAAATGGCCGTGGCTTTCGCCATGTACCCGACGCAACTCTCCGAACTGATGTCCGTCGCCGACGCCGGCGAAATCATGCCGCCGAAATCCACTTGGTTCGAACCCAAACTGGCCGATGGCCTCGCCTCGCACGTGCTGGATTGAGCGAAAAAAGCGGATGATTCCGGCGAGCGCGGCGAGAAATTCGGGAGACCCAGCAAAAACGGGTGCGTACCCCCCCCGGAAATTTCCATCTCCCGCTCCCGCGTAGGCCGCGCCGGCCATCCATCGTCGCAAACCTTCGGAATGTTTTTCGTTCGTTTCTTTACGGTGCGGGAAAGCGCTTTGCGAAAAATCGCGGGGGCTTGCCGCCCTCGCTCGTCCCCACGCCTTCGCGCGCAGCGCGCTGACCAAAAAGCCTTTCTCTTGAGGGAGGTGGCCCGCGGCGAAGCCGCAGGCCGGAAGAAGTCAGGCAGTCGATGAAGGGGGAATGGCGGTTGAACGCGGCAGGCTGAGCTGGAACATGGGGCGCGGATGCCTCGCTCGCTTCGTTCGTTTTTAGAGCGTTTTTGAATCAAACGCCCGCAAATTCCCGTAACCTCCAACAGATTCCCGTCATTCCCGCGAAAGCGGGAATCCATCGCATACCTTCCGGCGCGCAGCGCCGCATCCTCTAAATTTGCAGCCCTTCGGGCTGGAGATAACGAACTGGATTCCCGCGTTCGCGGGAATGACGGGTTCTTTCTTTATTTTTCTCGTCGTGCCCGTCGTGGTCATCGTGGTCAATTTCCCTGCCTTTCGCCCTGTCCGCCGCGGTCAATCGCTTTCCTCAGCGTCGCGCCCTAGCCCGGCGAGATCGGGGTTCGTCTGCCATGCGCTTCGTTCCGGGCTGGACGTCGCGTGATTCCGGCTTTGTTCGATCGTTTGCGCCTGGAAGGTTTCGATCAGCCGGCGCAGGTGTTCCGCCTGGGGCGGCATCACGCCGAAAAAAAGCACCCATTCCCGGCGACGCACCAGAATCGTCGGAAAATTCTCGATCTCCAGGTCTCCCAGGCGCTCGGCGTTTTCCTCGATGTCCCGCCAGAAAAAACCGACTTCGGGAAACTGCCCGTCCAGGCGTTCGAACTCATGCCGGTATTCCCGGCAGGTATTGCACCATTCGGCGCAAAGGCACACCACGTCGAGGCCGTCGGAATGAAGGCGCGCGCCTTCCGGGTCGGATGGACACATGGCGGGAAACGGTCAATGAACGGCCGACATCTTAGCCCAAAAACGCGCTTGGGCGGCGCGCGATCCATCCGGCGCTTGGTTAACCGGACATTCGGGGTAGAATGGATTCGTGGCATCAATTTTGCGTAACCGGCGGCTCAGCCGGGGTTTTGCTCCGGACGGGCCATTTTTGTGACACTTGGGGGAAAACATGGGTTCAAACAACACGATCAACCTTCGTACTGTAGCGCTCGTCGGCCACGGTTCCGCCGGCAAGACGACTCTTGCCGAGACGTTGCTCGCCGAGGCCGGCGCCATCAGCAGCAAGGGATCGGTGGAAAAAGGCAACACGGTCTGCGATTTCGATCCGCAGGAAAAGGAATTGGGACATTCCATCAACTCCGCCATCGCCAGCTTCAACTGGCTCGACGCGCGGGTTCACATCGTCGACACGCCCGGATATCCGGATTTCGCGGGGCAGTCCATCGGGGCGCTCGCCGCCGTCGATACCGCGCTGGTGGTCATCAACGCGCAGACGGGCATCGAGCTTTCCACGGAGCGCATGATGCGCCTGGCGGCCGAACGCCAGCTCTGCCGGATGATCGTCATCAACAAGATCGACGTGGAAAACGTCGACCTTCCCAAGCTGGTGGGCGAGATACGCGAGCGCTTCGGCAACGAGTGCATGCCGCTGAACCTGCCCGCGCGCCAGGGGCAGGACGTCGTGGACGTGCTTGGCAGCGACGGCGGCGAAAGCGATTTCGACTCGGTATCGTCCGCGCACCGCGCGCTCATCGACCAGATCGTCGAGGAGGACGAGGCGCTCCTCGACAAATACCTTGAAGACGGCGTCGATCCGGGGTTCGACGACTTGCACGCGCCTTTCGAGAAGGCGTTGCGCGCCGGACGCCTGATTCCCATCCTGTTCGTTTCGGCAAGAACCGGCGCGGGCATCGCGCGCCTGCTCGACGCCTTGGTCAGGCTGGCCCCGAACCCGGCGGAAGGCAATCCGCCGTCTCTCTTCAAGGGGCCGGCCAACGAGCCTTTCGAGGCATCCCCCGACCCCGAAAAGCACGTCATCGCCCACGTATTCAAGATCGTGAGCGACCCGTTCGTCGGCAAGCTCGGCGTATTCCGCGTGCATCAGGGAACGATCCGCAAGGAAACCCCGCTGTTCGTCGGAGAGGCCAAGCGCGCCTTCAAGGTGGGGCATCCCTACCGTTTGCAGGGCAAGGAATACGTCGAAGTCGACGCGCTCTTTCCGGGCGAAATCGGCGCCATCGCCAAGGTCGAGGAAATCGAGTTCGATTGCGTGCTGCACGACTCGCACGACGAAGACCAGGTTCACTTCAAGCCGCTCGAATTTCCCGAACCGATGCAGGGACTCGCCGTCGTGACGCAGCGCAAGGCCGACGAACAGCGCCTGTTCGACGTGCTGCACAAGCTGGAAATCGAGGATCCGTGCTTCAAGATCGAACGGTACGCCACGACCAACGAAACCGTCATTCGCGGGCTTGGCGAAATGCACCTGCGCGCCAAGCTGGCGCGCATGTCCCAGCAATACAAGATCGACCTCAACACCAAACCGCCGCAGATCGCCTACCGCGAAACCATCACCAAGAAGGCCGAGGGACACTGCCGGCACAAGAAACAGAGCGGCGGCGCCGGGCAATTCGGCGAGGTCATGCTGCGCGTCGAGCCGCTGGAAAGGGGCGCCGGCTTCGAATTCGCCGACATCTCCAAGGGCGGCGTCATCCCCGGCGTGTTCATGGCCTCGGTCGAAAAAGGCGTGCGCCAGGCGCTGGAAGACGGCGTCGTCGGCGGTTTCCCGGTCCACGACCTCCGCGTCATCGTGCATGACGGAAAATCGCACCCGGTCGACAGCAAGGACATCGCCTTCTTCACGGCCGGACGCAAAGCGACCATCCAGGCCATCCAGGCCGCTTCGCCGATCATCCTGGAACCGGTGGTCGACATCGAGATACTGGCTCCGGAGGCCGCCGTGGGCGACCTCTCCGGCGACCTGTCGAGCAAGCGCGGCCAACTCACCGGCACGCAGCCCCGCGGCGCCGGCGTCATGGCCATCGGCGGCAAGGTACCGCTGGCCGAACTGGACGAGTACCAGGGCCGCTTGAAGTCGCTGACCGGGGGGCAAGGCTCCTACAGCATCGCCTTCTCGCACTACGCTCCGGTCCCGATGTCCACGCAGCAACAACTCGCCGCCCAGAAGAAAGACGTCGGCCTGGACGACGACTGACAGCCCGCCGAGGCCCGGCCACGCGGTGTTTCCGTGACCGGGCCTAAAGCGTTTGCGGCTTTTCCAGTCATGGCGAGAAGCGAGACCCTTTAACCACGGCGAACACGGCGGGCGCGGCAAGAATCGAAAACCTTTTGGAGCGTTTTCGATTCAAGTGGTGGCGGGGTCCATTTCTTCGTCATTCCCTCGACAAGCGGAAATCCGGCTCGCCGTTGCCTTCGCCGTTACCCTCTCCGGTTCCATCACTATCGTCATTTCCACGAACGACCGGAACGTATCCCCTGCATGTTCCGCGCGCAGCGCGCTGGACAAACCTCCTTCAAGAGGGAGGTGGCTCGCGGCGAAGCCGCGAGCCGGAAGGATTCGGACGGTTGAGTTTCAGGCGTGGATATTTGATGAATAACTGGATTCCAGCGATCAAAGGAATGACGGTTTTTCTGTTCATCCGCGTCTGGGAATTCCACCGCAAACCGTCATCCAGACCGTAACTCTTTGGTTTAACAAAGATTCACGGAATTCCCGCATTGGGAATGGCCTTGATTATAGACTCATTCCGATGCGTTGGAAATGAGACGGTCGCGCTCTCCGTGCCTGTTGATCAATTGTAATGGTCTTGATTTGGCCCGCGCCGATCCCTCCTCGCGCTGATCGAAGGCAGAGCAGCAACATGGCACCTTGTTGGCGCTGGAACAGGTCGAGGGCAATCGGCGGCAGGCGATTCGCGGGGAGTTCAAGACTTGGGCGGGAAGAAATGCGGAGAAGCGCGTAGAGGTGGTTTAGGGATCGCCGGAAGTGGCCGGAAAGGTAGCCTGCTCCGGAACATGTCGGCCATGAAGTCGCCAAGGCGCATTTGGCAAAGCTGCGCGCGGTGTTTCAGGGCCACAGTGTACGGTGAAACCTGTCCGGGTAAGCAACTAATTAGCGACAGGCATTCATGCCTGTCGCTGTGAACGAACTTGGAAGGGGTTTGCACCCCTCCCAAGTAGCTACGGTCGAAACCCCGGCCTTCCAGGCCGGGGTTCCAGC
>JAIRPF010000065.1 GCA_031257115.1 Accumulibacter sp. | reverse complement strand
GCTGGAACCCCGGCCTGGAAGGCCGGGGTTTCGACCGTAGCTACTTGGGAGGGGTGCAAACCCCTTCCAGGTTCGTTCACAGCGACAGGCATGAATGCCTGTCGCTAATTAGTTGCTTCCTGAAAAGGCTGCTTGAATAATCCTTTCCGCGTCGCAATCTAGAAGCGGAAACATTTTGCACAGGAGATCACCATGTTCGGCAACTGGCTGAAGACAAGCATTCTGATGGCGGCCATCGTGGCCTTGTTCGGCGTCATCGGTTCCTCGCTGGGCGGAGCCGACGGCATGGTCATGGCGCTCGTTTTCGGCGGCGCGATGAATTTCCTCGCCTACTGGTTTTCCGACAAGATGGTGTTGCGCATGTACAACGCCCGCGAAGTCGACGAGGTTTCCGCGCCGCAGTTCCACGCCACGATCCGCGAACTGGCGCAACGGGCGGGGCTGCCGATGCCGCGCGTCTACCTGATCGACGAAGCGCAGCCCAACGCCTTCGCCACCGGGCGCAATCCGGACAACGCCGCCGTCGCGGCGACGACCGGCATCCTCGGCCTGCTGACGGCGCGCGAGATTCGCGGCGTGATGGCGCACGAATTGGCGCACGTCCGGCACCGCGACATCCTGATCTCGACGATCTCGGCGACGATGGCCGGCGCCATCTCGGCAGTGGCCAGGTTCGCCATGTTCTTCGGCGGGCGCGATTCCGAAGGCCGCCCCGTCAACCCGATCGCCAGCCTGGCGATCGCCCTGCTCGCGCCGCTGGCCGCCGCGCTGATCCAGATGGCCATTTCCAGGGCGCGCGAATTCGAGGCCGATCGCGGCGGCGCGGAAATCAGCGGCGACCCCGAGGCGCTGGCCAGCGCGTTGACGAAAATCGGCCATTACGCGCGCGGCATCCCGATGGCCGCCGCCGAGGAACACCCGGCCACGGCGCAGATGATGATCGTAAACCCGCTGCGCGGCGGCGGCATCGCCAACCTGTTCAGCACACACCCGCCGATGGAAGAACGGGTAGCCCGCCTGCGCGCGCTGGCGGCAGGTCGCCGCTGATCCGCCACCCGCCTTCCGTCATTCCCGCCTATGAATTGGAGCGCGGGCGCCCCGCCCGCTTCGTTCGCTTTTTGCGGGCGGGACGTTCGTGCTCCAATCAAAGCCTCTCCCTTGCGGGAGGTGTCACGCGGCGCAAGCCGCATGACGGAGGGAGTTGGGCGGTTGAATCATCCAACGCGGATGAACAGAAAACCGTTACCCCTTTTATCGCCGAAATCCAGTCCATTCACCAAACATTCGCCTCTGAAATTCAAGCACCAGACTTTTTCCGTATCGCGCTGTCGCGCGAGCCACCCCCCTCGAGAGGGAGATTTTTATTGTGGCGCTTCGCGTGAAAGATGGTGACGCATTCGCGGGTTTCCCGCAAAACGTTCAGCTTGCATCGTAAAGGAATAAACGAAGAATGCTCTGGAAATGAAATCACACCAGATGATCGGAGGATACGCCCGGCTTGGCTGCATCCTTCGCCGACCTTCAACCGCCTTTCCGGAATCGTCCTTTTTCGGCAGTGTCATAAAATAGCTTGCATAGGTTGAGGGAGCGAAGCGAACCCCAACATCCTTGCCTCTTCATCACCGCAAACACGTCCGCCCCGGCCGCCCAATCGGCCGGTATCGCCTTTCGCCGAAAAGACTCCGTCTGGTTTCGTTGGAGGTCGCCATGTCTACCCTAACCTATGGGTCTGTCGCGCGGCATGGGGCTCGCGCCGTCTGGCGGCGGCAATCGGGCGGCGCGGAAACCGGGGGCAAAGCGCGGAATCGGGATTGCCGGGTTTTCGCTTCGCTTCAATCCAATCCGTGGACTATAAAATCATTGACTATGGAGACACTGAGAAAAGGCATCAAAAAGATTTTCTCCGCGTCTCTGTGGTAAAAAGGTTTTGTGTCGATTCACCAATGAACCGGAAACGTAATGGGATAAACGCGGCATGAACGGCGAAACGCAAAATGATCAGCGAAATGGGCCGCAAAATGGCCACATCGAACGCTGGCGGGCTTTCCTCGACACCTGCCGGGATGCCGTCGCCCAGGCCGCGCCGCTGCTGCCCAGCGGGCACCTGACGCGCATCAACGGGCTGGTCATGGAGGCCGCCGGGCTGAAACTGCCGCTCGGCAGTTCCTGCCGGATCATTCCCGTCGGCGGCTCGCCGGTCGAGGCGGAGGTCGTCGGTTTCAACGGCGAGCGTCTTTTTCTGATGCCGTCGGAGGACGTCTACGGCCTGTCGCCCGGCGCTCGCGTCGTCGCCCTCGACAGCCAGGCCGTCCGTCCCAAGGTCGGGCAGCCCATGCCGGCCCGGCGGCGGGCCGTCGACCGGGCCAAGCTGCTGCCGGTCGGCGACGCGCTGCTCGGCCGCGTGATCGACGGCGCCGGCCGGCCGCTCGATCGCGGCGGCCCGGTCTTCGCCGATACGCTGCGGCCCTTGCAGGGGCGGCCGGTCAACCCGATGTCGCGCGCGCCGATCGAACGCTCGCTGGATGTCGGCATCCGCTGCATCAACGCCCTGCTGACCGTCGGGCGCGGGCAGCGCATGGGCCTTTTCGCCGGATCGGGCGTGGGAAAAAGCGTGCTGCTCGGCATGATGGCGCGCTACACCGAGGCCGAGGTGATCGTCGTCGGCCTGATCGGCGAGCGCGGCCGCGAAGTGAAGGAATTCATCGAGCAGATCCTCGGCGAGGAGGGCCTGCGGCGCGCCGTGGTCGTGGCGGCGCCGGCCGACGTGAGTCCCCTGATGCGCTTGCAGGGCGCGGCCTACTCCACGGCGATCGCCGAATACTTCCGCGACCAGGGCCGCCACGTGCTGCTCATCATGGACTCGCTGACGCGCTACGCCATGGCCCAGCGCGAAATCGCGCTCGCCATCGGCGAGCCGCCGGTGACGCGCGGCTATCCGCCCTCGGTGTTCGCGCGTCTGCCGCAGCTCGTCGAACGCGCCGGCAACGGCGCCGACGGCGGCGGCTCGATCACCGCGTTCTACACGGTGCTCGCCGAGGGCGACGACCAGCAGGACCCGATCGCCGACTCCGCCCGCGCCATCCTCGACGGGCACATCGTCCTTTCGCGCTTGCTGGCCGACGCCGGGCACTATCCGGCGATCGACATCGAACAGTCGATTTCCCGCGCCATGGTCAACCTCATCACGCCGGAGCATCTCGCGCTGATCCGCCGCTTCAAGCAGCTTTACTCGCGCTATCAACGCTCGCGCGACCTGATCAGCGTCGGCGCCTACGTCGCCGGTTCCGACCCGATGCTCGACCAGGCCATCGCCCTTTACCCATCGTTCGAGCGCTTTCTGCAACAGACGCTCACCGAACGATCCGATTTCGACGACAGCCTCGGCCAGCTTGCCACCACGTTCGGCGACAAGCGCGAATCCTGACCATGACCAAGCCCTTTCCCCTCCAGACCATCCTCGAACTGATGCAGGACCGCGCCGACGAGGCGACGCGCAACCTGGCCCGGCTGATCGCCAACGAAAAGGACGCGAAGGCCAAGCTGGACATGCTGCTGGGTTATCGCGACGAATACGCCGCCCGTTTCCGCGAGGCGGCGCAAAACGGACTGACGCAGCTCGAATGGCAGAATTTCCAGCACTTCATGAACCGCCTCGACGAAGCCATCGAACAGCAGCGCGAAACCGTCGCCCTGCGCGCCCGGAATACCGCCGCCGGCCAGATGCAGTGGCAGCAGCAGCGCAAAAAACTCAAGGCGTTCGATACGCTGTCGATACGGCACTTCGCCAGCGAAAACGCCCTGCAAATGAAACGCGACCAGAAACTCCAGGATGAATTCGCCGCGCGCGCCAAGACCCCCGCGAAACATTGACCCCGCGCGTCCCCGTATTCGACCGCGCCGGGCGTGGCGGAATTTCTTGAAGCGTTTCCGGTTTGGCGCGTTTTTCGTTTATTCCTTTACAGCGCGGGCAAGCATTTTGCGAAAGACGCAAGGCGAGTGCCCTCGCCCGCCACAAACCACCGCCCCCGAACATTGCCGCCTATCCGCCACGAGCAACCGTACCACCCACCCCGTTTCTTCCGTGCATAGCGCTCCAATGGATTTGGCGGCTGTCGGGAATTCCGGTTTGAGCAAAGGCCGCGCCGCGCGAAAAGGCAGGCAGACAGGGAAACTCCGTCATTCCCGCCCACGCGGGAATGACGGAGTTTCCGTTTATGTGTCTGTTCATCCGCGTTTGGGAATTCCACCGCCAAACTCCTCCCGGCCCACGGCTTTGCCGTGGGCCACCTCCCTCAAGAGGGAGGCTTGGTTCGCGGCGCTTCGCGCCGGGGGCTTCGGCTTTCCTCTTGAGGAAGGAGACTCGCGCGAAGCGCCCTGGATAAGCCTCTTCCTATCGAGGGGAGATTCCAGACTGGATACCGGCGTTCGCCGATACGGCAGCCTCTTTCCTTTGCTTCCCGCTGTGTCCGCCGCGTCCGGTCAGGCGCTGGTCAGTCTTTCGTATTTGGCCTGGAGTTCGTCTTCGCTCTCGACGTGCGACGGGTCCTTGGCGATGCAGTCGACCGGGCATACCTCGACGCATTGCTGCGTATCGTAATGGCCGACGCACTCGGTGCATTTCGCCGGATCGATCACGTAGATCTCGTCGCCTTGCGTGATCGCCCCGTTCGGGCATTCCGGTTCGCAAACGTCGCAGTTGATACATTCATCGCTGATAATCAAGGCCATGATTTTCTTTCCATTCATGAAGGGCGGAGACCGGCCGATGCCTGGCCGGTCACCTTTTGCTTCAGCTTCTCGCTGACAATGGGGTGGACGAATTTGCTCGCGTCGCCGCCGAAGAAGGCGATCTCGCGCACCATCGTCGCCGAAATGAACATGTATTTCTCGCCGGGCGTCAGGAACACGGTTTCGACTTCCGGATGTAAATTGCGGTTCATCCCGGCCATCTGGAATTCGTACTCGAAATCGGAGACCGCGCGCAAGCCGCGCAGGATGATCTTCGCCCCGCGTTCATGGAGAAAATCCATGAGCAAGCCGTCGAAACCGCAAACTTCCACCCGCGGATAACACGCCAGGACTTCCCGCGCCATTTCCACCCGTTCGTCCAGCGTGAAGAAAGGATGCTTGGCGTGGCTGGCGGCGATCGCCACGATCACGCTGTCGAACAGATTGACCGCCCGGCGCGCGAGGTCCTCGTGCCCGCGCGTCAGGGGGTCGAAAGTGCCGGCATAGATCGCCATCCGTCTATCGAGCGCCATCGGATTCTTCGCTCCGCATCAAATGATAATAAACCTGCCCCGCCTTGCCGCGACGCGCGACGCGCCAGCCGCCGCAAGCCTCCAGCGCCGTCTCGGCTTCCACGTACATCGCGCCGGAGCGGGCCAGCAACCCCGGAAGCATCGGCTCCAGGCGGTCGAGCCAGCCCTGGCGGTACGGCGGATCGAGAAACAGCACGTTGAAACGGGAAGCCGGTCCGCCCCGCGAGGACGCAAATTCTACCGCATCCGCCCGCACAATCTCCACCCGTCCCGCCGCCCCCAGCCGTTCGGCGTTGGCGCGGAGCGCGGCGGCGGTTCCGGCCGATCGCTCGACCATGACCACCCGCGCCGCGCCGCGCGAAGCGGCCTCGAAACCCAGCGCGCCGCTGCCGGCGAAGAGATCGAGGCAGGACAATCCCGACAGATCCTGCCCCAGCCAGTTGAACAAGGTCTCGCGCACCCGGTCCGGCGTCGGACGCAGCCCCTCGGCGTCCGGAAAGCGCAGCACGCGCCGCCGCCACGCGCCGCCGATGAGGCGCACCGAATTGAGCTTGACGGACATTACTGACATTACAGAAAAATAAAAAGTCATTTAATCATAGCGGGCGCGGCGAAAAGCAAAAGTTTTCCGCTTCGCCGCGCCCGTCGTGTCCATCGTGGTCAACGCTTTTCGCCCTTCGCCGTGGCGAGCCGCTCAAAAAACGAGGGCGCGCACCGGGGTCAGATCGCCTGTTCTGCGCAATGGCACGACGTGGCTTTCGCGGCGTTCGTCGGGGGTGTTTTCGTTGAGGATCAGGGTGATGCGGCAGGTGATGATGGGTTTTTGCCGGGTTTCCCTGAAATGATAGCCGCCTTCGTCGAAATTGCCCCAGTAATTGACGTAGAACCGGTAGAGGCCGCGCATGGGCGCGACGACGGAAAAAATCTCCGGCCCCGCGCCGTCGACGCTGTCGACGTCCATGCCGCCGCCGCCGTTCAGTACCGGCGCCGCCCAGAAGGCGTGCTGCCCGTCCGGCGTGAGCACGTGCAGGTCGACCTCGGCGCGCGGGTCGTCCCAGGAGAGGATGGCGCGCAGCCCGGCACGGGGACGGGCGGGATTGGCTTCGTAGAATTGCAGGCGTTGCAGGGATTCTCCTTCGCGGCTCTTCAGCTCGACGCTGTTCGAGCCGGGGCCGAAGGCGTAGGGCCGGGCGAAACGCCCCTCGCCGTCGGCGTAAAGCGGCATGGGATTGCCGTTCACCACCAGGGTCGGCGGCGAGTGCGACGGCGTTTTGCCGGATCGTTGCGCGTCGCGCGCGCCCGCCAGCCGTCCCTGGATGAGCGCGCGCCCGCGTTGCGCGCCCCGGTCGATCAGGTTGTAGGGATAGGCGACGGCGGCTTCCTCTTCGCGGTCGATCGCGCCGCCGTGATTCCAGCCGCCGAGGGGACGGACGATCGGCGGTTCCTGCGCGAGGGCGGACGCGGCGCGGAACAGGACGATGAGACCGAGGGCCGCCGCGCGCGCGGCCGTTGCGATCCGCGCCGGGGCCGCTTGGAGGAAAAGCGGGCCGGCGAACGCGCTCCGCCCGATCCGCGCCGGGGCGCCGGCGTCATTCATGGCCGTTTTCCGGCAAGTTTCCCGTCAAATCTCCCGCCAGGTTTCGCGCCCAGCGTTCGACCAGCGCCTCGTCGTGTCCGGACGGGTGGCCGGCGAGGCCGAGATGCAGGTATTCGTGCGCCAGCGCGATGCGGTCCTCGACGGTTTTCAGGGCGCGCAGGTGGATGCGGTTCCGGTCCTGCTCGGAAAAGGGATTGCCGTAAGGCAGGAGACAGATTTGCGGCGGCGGGGGCGGTTCGAAGCCGGGCAGGCGTTCCCGCAGCGCGCGCCGCCAGCCTTCCGCGCGCGCGCCCAGCCAGCGCTCGGCCGCCGGAAAGGGACGGCAATCGAGTCCCGTCGGGTCGTGCAGGGCGGCGAGCCGCGCCTTGGGAAAGGCGTCCCGCAGGATGACATCCCAGCTTTTCCCCGCCTTGCCGGCGGCCAGTGCCTCCGTCCAGGCCATGCGGTTCTCGCCCGCCTTGTCGCCGTGAAAGCCGACCGGCGCGCCGGCGAGCACGAGACCGCTGGTGAACCCGGCAACGACGCGGGCGGCGGCGCTGGGAGGATTGGCGGAAACGCGCTGCGTGTGGCTGCTGTCCTCGATGACGAGGCAGTTTCCATGTTTCGCCGCTTTGTCGAGCAGATAGGCGCGGACGACGACGGCCAGCGCGCGGGCGGCCTCGGTCGCCGTCGCGTCGGCCTCGCGGTCGAGGACGCGGGCGACGTAATCGTCCAGACCCAGGCGCGCCTCCAGCCGGGGACGCCCGTTTTCGAGAGACAGGCGGATTTCGCCGCCGGCGCGGAAGGGCAGGCGCGTCGCCGCGTTTTTTCCTTTCTCGAACACGGCGACGTAATCGCCGCGCAAGGTTCCGGCGTCGGCGCGCCCGCCGCCCGCGCGCTCGACGCGCGTGAGCGGATGGCGGGCGAACAGGCGGACGCGGACGCAGCCGGGCGCGAGCGGCGTCCGCGTCGCGGGCAGGGCCGCCGCCAGCGTCTTGCCGAATTTCGCCATGACCTGCTGTCCCGTGCCCTCGCCCGCGAACCACACCGGCGTGCCGTCGGCGAGCCAGCCCGCGCCGCCGCCGTAGCGCCTGCCGCCGTCGTCGGGACGGAACCACGAGAAAGTCTTGACCCGCGACTGTCCGCCCATGTGCCGCGCCAGGCCCGCCTCGCCGTTCGCGCCGAAGGCGGTGGCGAGCAGGATCGCCATCGCTTTTTCCCGCGCGCGCGGCGGCGCGGCCTCCAGCGCGCGCAGGATGCCGGCGGGCGTGACCACGGTTTCCGGCCGCATCATGGCGAGATCGGCGAGCCAGGATGCGGAGGCCGTGGAGGCCGTGGATGTCATGGACATGGCCCCGGCCCGCCAGAAATCCCGCCAGGCGGCGGCCGTGAGGCCCAGGCGATCCGGCGCGAAAAACAGCCCGCAAGAGCGCACCAGCGCGGCGTCCCGGTCGATGGACTGGCCGGGATCGCAGCAATAGGCTTCTTCCTCGCGCAATTTCGCGGCGCCGGGCGTCTTGCCCCGCGCCCCGGCGCAGCGATACGGCGGCGCGGGATGATCGGTCTCGACGAGCCAGAGGTAGACGAAAAGTTTCCACAGGCTGCCGAGCGGCGCTTTCTGGACGAAGGGCGCGCCCCGTCCCGGCGGAATCGGCGGATCGGGGAAATCCGCCGCGTCCAGCGGCTTGCCCGCCGCGTCGAAGGTGCGCCAAGCCAGGCCGCGCGTTTCCGCGTCCCGCCACAGGAGTTCAAAGGCGGGCGGGGCGGCGGCGTCCGCCCGGCGGGCCGTCATGACGGCGGAGGCGCAAAGGGCGAGCAGCAAGGCGGCGAAAAAACGCATTCCCGTCTTTTTCATCCATTCCGCCTTGCCGGATTCTCCCAGGCGTTCCGGCGGTTTTCGCGCGCGCTCGTCGCGGGATGGGATGAGCCGCCGATTCCCGGTCAAATCGCCCGCAATCCCAGTTTCTCGAACAGCGCCTGGTCGGCGTTGACGTCGCGGTTGCTGGCCGTCAGCAGCTTGTCGCAATAAAAGATCGAATTGGCGCCGGCGAAAAAGCACAGCGCCTGCATTTCCGGACTCATCGCCTCGCGCCCGGCGGACAGGCGGATCCAGCTCGCCGGCATGGCGACGCGCGCGGCGGCGATGGTGCGCACGAATTCGAAATTGTCGATCTTTTCGGTGGCCGCCAGCGGCGTGCCCGGCATGGCCACGAGATTGTTGATCGGCACCGCTTCGGGCGGCGGATTCATGTTGGCCAGCTGGGCGACCATCGCCGCGCGGTTGCGGCGCGATTCGCCCAGTCCGAGAATGCCGCCGCTGCACACCTTGATCCCCGCCGCGCGCACCTGCGCGATGGTGTCGAGGCGATCGGCGTGCGTGTGCGTGGTGATGACCTGGTCGTAGAAATCGGCGTCGGTATCGACGTTGTGATTGTAGTAATCGAGTCCCGCCTCCTTGAGCTTTTGCGCCTGCCCGTCCTTGAGCATGCCGAGGGTCACGCAGGTTTCCATGCCGAGCGCCTTGACTTCGCGGATCATTTGCGAGACGACCTCGATCTGGCTCTCCTTCGGCCCGCGCCAGGCCGCGCCCATGCAGAAGCGCGTGGCGCCCTTGGCCTTGGCTTCCCTGGCGGCGGACACCACTTCCTCGACCCGCATCAGCGCCTCGCGCCCGGTGTCCGTCTTGTAGCGCGCCGATTGCGTGCAATAGCTGCAATCCTCGGGGCAGCCGCCGGTCTTGATCGACAGCAGGGCGCAGCGCTGCACCGCGTTGGGGTCGAAATGCTCGCGGTGCGCCTGCTGCGCGCGGAACAGCAAATCCATCAGCGGCATCCGGTAGAGCGCCTCGACCTGCGAGACGGTCCACCGAACGCAGGGAGCCACGGCGGCGGGCGCCGGAGAAGAGACTGCGGATACGGTATTCATGAGGAAAAATGGAAAATCCGAACCAGGGAATTCTGTGGAAGAAAGCGGAATTTTTTCAGCCGCGGCGAGGGACAAAAGCGAAAGCGAAAAGCGTTAACCACGACAGATACGATGAACGCGACGAGAGGCAAAAATCTTTTCAACCACGGCGATCGCGGCGAAAAACGGAGAAAAATCCCGTCGTTCCCACGCGGACGGGAATCCAGAAAGGCCGGGGCGACATCACCCGGAACGATGCCGTCATTCCCGCGAACGCGGGAATCCGGATCGGCGGCAGGGAAGCCGAAGGATTTTCCGGATTCCGGCGCGCAAGGATATGACGAGGAATTTTTCATCGTAAAACTGACTCCGGTTTGAAACCCCGCCCTTTAGGGCGGTGCGAAGGCTGGAACCCCGGCCTGGAAGGCCGGGGTTTCGACCGTGGCTACTTGGGAGGGGTGCCAACCCCTT
>JAIRPF010000061.1 GCA_031257115.1 Accumulibacter sp. | reverse complement strand
GCTGGAACCCCGGCCTGGAAGGCCGGGGTTTCGACCGTAGCTACTTGGGAGGGGTGCAAACCCCTTCCAGGTTCGTTCACAGCGACAGGCATGAATGCCTGTCGCTAATTAGTTGCTTCTTGCGGCGCTTCGCGCCGGAATGTACGCGCTGGATTCCCGCTTTCGCGGGAATGACGGGGATTCTCTCTCACTTTTTGTTTTTCGTCGTGCCCGTCGTGCTCGCTGTGGTTAAGGTTTTCCGCGCTTGTTTTTCGCCGTGCCCGTCATGGTTATGGATTTTCGTTTTTCGCCGTGGTCAAAAAAAATGGAAATACCCGCCCGCCAGCCAGAGTAGCAGCAGCGCCGCGATCAGCGTGAGCAGGCGGTTCTGGCGGCGTTGGGCGGCGACCAGGCGGGAGAGGATCGGCGCGAGCGATTCCGTGCCTTCGCGGCGGAGCGCGCGGTGCATGAGGCGCGGCAGTTGCGGCAGGGCGCGCGCCCAGTTGGGCGATTCGTCGCGCACGCCGCGCAGCGCCGCTCGCCAGCCGACCTGTTCGCTCATCCAGCGTTCGAGGAAGGGCTTGGCCGTTTTCCACAGGTCGAGGCCGGGATCGAGCTGGCGACCGAGGCCCTCGATGTTGAGCAGCGTTTTTTGCAGCATCACCAGTTGCGGCTGGATCTCGACGTTGAAGCGGCGCGAAATCTGGAAGAGGCGCAGCAGCACCTTGCCGAAGGAGATGTCGTGCAGCGGGCGGTCGAAGATCGGTTCGCAGATCGTGCGGATCGCCGCTTCGAACTCATCGACGCGCGTGTCCGGCGGCGCCCAGCCGGCCTCGATGTGCGCCGTGGCGACGCCCTTGTAGTCGCGGCGGAAAAAGGCCAGGAAGTTTTGCGCCAGGTAATTTTTGTCGGTGTCGGTCAGCGTGCCGACGATGCCGAAATCGAGCGCGATGTATTTGCCCTTGTCCGCGCCGTCCACGGCCACGAAAATGTTGCCGGGGTGCATGTCGGCGTGAAAGAAGCCGTTGCGGAAAACCTGCGTGAAGAAAATCTCCACGCCCGCGCGCGAAAGCTCGGTGAGACTGATCCCGGCTTCCGCCAGCGCCTCGTTGTGGCTGATCGGAATGCCGTTCATGCGATCCATGACCATCACCGTGGTGTTGCAGAAATCCCAGTACACCTCGGGCACCAGCAGGAGTTTCGAGTCCCTGAAATTGCGGCGCAGCTGCGAGGCGTTGGCCGCTTCGTGCATCAGGTCGAGTTCGTCGTGGAGGTATTTGGCGAACTCGGCGACGATCTCGCGCGGCTTCATGCGCTTGCCGTCGCTCCACAGCTTTTCCAGCAGGCCGGCCGCCGTGTCGAGCAGCGCCAGGTCGTGCGCGATGACGCCCTCCATGTCCGGGCGCAAAATCTTGACCGCCACCTCGCGGCCGCCGTCTTCCGGGCGCAGGCGCGCGAAATGGACTTGCGCCACCGACGCGCTGGCCACCGGCGTCTCGTCGAACGCGGCGAACACTTCGCCGGCCGGCCGGCCGTAGGCCGTCTCGATCTGCGCGTGCACCCGGTCCGCCGGGAACGGCGGCACGCGGTCCTGGAGCTTGGCCAGCTCGTCGGCGATGTCCACCGGCAGGAGGTCGCGGCGCGTCGACAGCACCTGGCCGAACTTGACGAAGATCGGCCCCAGGTCTTCCAGGAAGCGGCGCAGGCGCACCGCTTGCGCGTCGTCGTTGCGCCGCCAGAGGCGCAGGAAACGGCACAGCGCCGCCAGCCGGCCGCCCGCCTCGCGCCCGACGAGCATTTCATCGATGCCGTGGCGGTGGGCGACGCTGAAAATCTTGGCGATACGAAGCAGGAACATCGGCGGCGGACGCGGGGCGGCGAAAGCCAAAGTTTATCCTGTTTCCGGCCGGGTCGCGGCTTTCGGCGCGGACTGTGGACATTTACTCATGCCGCCGGTGAAACGGCCCTGTCCAACTCACCGGAACCTCTTTATACTTGGCGCACCCGGCGGGATCGATGCTCGCGCCGGCCGGTCGCGGCGGGCAGCCACGGTCGATTGCCCGGCAAGATCGACAAGTCGCGTCAACCCTGTAACAACCCCATCAAAAGGAGATAACGATATGAAAATCCGCAATGCAATCCGGGCCGGCGGCCTCGCCCTGGCCGTGATCGGCACGGTCGCGTACAGCAGCGGCGCCCTCGCCGCCGAGGCGAAATGCAAGAAACCGACCACATTCAAGCTGGCGTTCAATCAGACCGAGGCCCATCCGCAATTCAAGGCCGCCGTCGAATTCGGCAAACGCCTGCTGGCGGCCACGAGCGGTTGCTACACCATCAAGGGCTACGCCAACGAGACGCTGGGCACGCAGGCCGCCGTCGTCAACAACGTGGCGGACGGCTCGGTGGATATGGCTTACCTCGGCGGTCCGGTGATGGAGTCGATGAACCCCGACGCCATCGTCTTCAACCTGCCCTACGTTTTCGACAGCTACGAGGCGCAGCAGGCCGTGTTCACCGACGATTCGATCGTCGGCGAGTTCAAGGACTCGATGATCGCCAACAAGCACATCAAGGTGCTGGCCCTGGTCTATGCGGGCACGCGCAACGTCTACACCAAGAAGGCCGTGCGCAACCCCGCCGACCTGACGGGGCAAAAAATCCGCGTACAGCAATCCGACTCGCAGGTCAAGATGATCCAGCTGATGGGCGCCGTCGCCACGCCGATGGGCCAGGGCGATGTCTATTCGGCCCTGCAAACCGGCACGCTGGACGGCGCGGAAAACAACGAGACGGTGTTCGACGCGCTCAAGCACGACGAGGTCGCCAAGTTCTACAACTACACGCAGCACTTGATGATCCCCGACTACCTGATCATGAACTCCGACGTTCTCGCCAAGATGCCCGAGGCCGATCGCAAGGCGCTGCTCGGCCTGGTGCCCGAAATCGCAAAACTGGCCAACGAAGGGTTCTATAAGGAATACATCCCCGTGTCGATAGAGGCCGCCAAGAAGAAAGGCGCCACCTTCGTCACCGATGTCGACGTCGCCGCTTTCAAGGCCGCCGTGACGCCGCTGGTCAAGGAATCCATCAACAACCCGGTACGCCAGAAGCTCTATGACGCCGTGCAGGCGGCCAACGCGAAATTCGCGAAGAAGTAATATCCGGGAAGGGAGGCGGCGGGCAACCCCTGGGTTTGGGAAATCCGTCCGTCTCTTTGATTCGCCGCCCGCGTCGATTTTTGCGCCGGCGCGCGATTGATCGAAGTCCGCCGCCGCGCTCATGAGCGGTCGGGCGCGGCGGACGCGGCGAAAATCGGGAAAGAAACGGAGTCTTTCCCGTTTTTTTGCCGTGTCCGTCCGTTTTACCAAGAAGGGGAGGCCATGAAAGCCATCCAAGCATTTGAGAGGGGTCTTGAATTCGTATTGCGCTGGGCCTGTATCTTCCTGTTCTCGGTCCTGGTCCTCCTGGTCGTGTATCAGGTGGCCCAGCGTCAGGTGCTCATTCCCCTCGGCCTGATGAAGACCGGTTACGCCTGGACCGAGGCGATGGGACGCTACGTCTTCATCTGGCTCGGCCTGGTGGGCGCGGCCTATGTAATCGGCGAGAACGACGACGTCGCCATCGACTTCCTGGTGCGCCGGTTTCCCGCCATCGTCGCCCGGATCGTCGAATGCGTCGCGCACACCGTCGTCGCGTTCTTCGCCGTCTGGGTAATGATCTACGGCGGCTGGCGCTACGTTTCCAAGACGTGGGACCAGGGCGTCGAGCTGCTGCCGTTCACGGAAGGCCAGCTCTATTCGGTGCTGCTGATTTCCGGCGCGCTGATCGTTCTTTACTCGCTGATCCACATCGGCGAGGCCATCGCGCGCAAGAACGAGGTCAGGAACGAGGACGACATCGACATTTCCGAACTTCAGGACGAGGGAATCTGATCATGGCCGAAAACAGGAATTCGACGGCCTCCAGGGCCTTTGGCGGAATCTGCGTCATCGCGCTCCTGGCGTTCGCCGTCTGGTTCGCGGTGAGCTACGACGAAATGAGCGACGCGCTGCTGGTCACGATCATCCTGATCGGCGGCATGTTCGGGCTGATGGCCATCGGCGTCTCGGTGGCGGTATCCATCGGCCTGCCGTCGGCCTTCGCGCTCGTATTGCTCATGCCCGACGCCGACCGCGGGCTTTACACGAGCGCCCAGAAAATCTTCGACGGCGTGGACAATTTCAACCTGCTGTGCATCCCGCTGTTCGTGCTGGCCGGCGCGATCATGAACCAGGGCGGCATCGCGGCGCGCCTGATCGACCTGTCCAAGGCGCTGACCGGCCGGATGCCCGGCGCGCTGATGCACACCAATATCGTCGCCAACATGATGTTCGGCGCCATCTCCGGGTCAGCGCTGGCCGGCGCGTCCGCCGTCGGCGCGGTGATGAGTCCGGCGCAGGAAAAGGACGGCTACGACATGAACTGGGCCGCCGCGGTCAACATCGCCTCGGCCCCGTCCGGCATGTTGATCCCGCCCTCCAACACCACCGTCGTGTACGCCATGGTGTCGCAGGCGTCCGTCGGCGCGCTGTTCCTGGCCGGCTACATTCCCGGAATCCTGTGGGGCCTCACCTGCATGGCTATCGTCTGGTGGTACGCCCGCCAGCACAAGGAACTGAGAGGGCCGGGCTTCCCGTCGCCCAGGGAAGGGCTGCTGATTTTCTGGCGGGCGCTGCCCAGTCTGCTGCTGGTGGTCATCGTCATCGTCGGCATCGTCCAGGGCTTCTTCACCCCGACCGAAGGATCGGGAATCGCCGTGGCCTACGCCCTGCTCCTGTCGTTCATCTACCGCACGATCGGGGTGAAGGATCTGCCGCGCATCCTGATGAGCGCCACGCGCACGTCCTCGGTGGTGATCTTCCTGATCGGCCTCTCGACGATCATGAGCTTCGCGATGACCTTCGCCGACATCCCCGAACTGATCGCCAACTGGATGATTACCGTGACCGGCGGCAACAAGGTGGCCTTCCTGATGCTGATGATGGTGATCCTGCTGGTCATCGGCATCCCGCTCGACGCCACGCCGGCCGTGCTGATCTTCACCCCGATCTTCCTGCCGATCGCGCAGGCCGAGCCGTTCTTCATCCACCCCGTGCATTTCGGCATGATGATGGTGTTCAACATGTGCATCGCGGTGATTTCGCCGCCCTCCGCCCCGGTGCTGTTCGTCGGCGCGCGCGTCGCGGGCAAGAAAGTCGAAGACGTGATGAAACCGCTGATGCCCTTCTTCATCGCGCTGATCGTCACCCTGATCGTCATCCAGTTCGTGCCGGAACTGTCGATGTGGATTCCCGACAAGCTGGGCATGGTGCCCGACTGGGCCAACTGGCCGAAATAAAGGCAATTCATTGGCGACAGGCGTCATGCCTGTCGCGGTCGACGAACCTGGAAGGGGTTTGCGCCCCTCCCAGGTCGCCACGGTCGAACCTCCAGCCCTCAAGCCAGGGTTTCGACCTTCGCGCCCCCCTGAAGGGCGGGGTTTCAAACCGGAGCCAGTTTTGCGATGAGGCAGCGAGCCGGACGCAGATTTTCCGCCGCGCCCGGCGGCGCCGTTTCCAGGAAAACTCGCCGCGTAAACGCCGGGCCAGACGGCCTTGCCCCGGAAAAGCGGGATCGCCGGAACTTTGCGCCGATTCTCGTGTTCTCCCCCATGCTCCGTGGTCAAAAAAGTTTCGCCGCGTCGCCCGTGGCGGCGCGTTTTTTCTGCCCGGTCCGGGGTGGGCCATTTCCAAATCGACCCCGCTACGAAGACGAGCCGCGGACAGCGCGAACAGGTTGCGTTGCGGATGAGTGAAGCGAATCCCAACGTCAATGGACGGACAATGACGCCAAAACGCTGGGAGTCATTAGTTTCGCTTTTGACCCATGCAAGGTGGTTTTGTTGGGGTTCGCTTTGCTTACCCCAACCTATGCTTAACCACGGGGGGCACGAAAAACACGGAGAAAACCTGAAAGAAAAGCATTAATCAGACAAACACGACGGACATGACGAAAAACAAAGAAAGAACCCATCATTCCCGTGAACACGGGAATCCATAAACGTAGTTCCTGGATTCCCGCGTTCGCGGGAATGACGGGGGTTCTTTGTTTTTCGTCGTGCCCGTCATGTTCGTCGTGGTTAAAAGGACTTTGTTTTTCTTCGTACTCTCCGTGGCTAAAGATTTTCGCCTTTCGCCGTGGCTGAATTCCTGAACTGAAAACCGGATCTATTTCCGTCCCAGGCCGCCTAGCAGCGCGGCGACGGCGCGGCGCGGGTTGTGGGGGTGTTCCGGTTGCGGCGCGGCGTGTGCTTGCATGGCGTCGACCGGCGCGGCCACTGGGCGCGGTTCCGCGCTTTCGTAGGGTTTGTCGAAATCGAAGCCGTCCGGGGCGACGTGGATCGGGCGTCCGCGCCCGGCGCGTTCCCGTTCTCCCTGCGGTTTCGCGGCGCGGGGGGGCGCCAGCGCGCGGCCGCAGGGCCTTTTCTTTCCGCTCGGCGGGTATTCGTAGCCGTATTCAGGCTCGAAGCCCGGAACGATCACTTGTTCGATCTGTATCTTGATAAGTTTCTCGATGTCGACGAGATAGGGCGCTTCGTCCGCCGAAACCAGCGAGATGGCGGTGCCCGTCTTGCCCGCGCGGCCGGTTCGGCCGATACGGTGTACGTAGTCCTCGGGCGTGTGCGGAATCTCGAAATTGATCACGAGCGGCAATTCGTCGATGTCCAGGCCGCGCGCCGCCACGTCGGTGGCGACGAGCACCAGCGTCGCGCCGGTTTTGAAGGCTTCGAGGGCCTTGAGCCGATCCTGCTGGCTTTTGTCGCCGTGGATCGAATCGGCGGCGATCCCGGCGCGCTGAAGGTCGCGGGCGAGCCGCCGGGTCTCGATCTTGGTGCGGGTAAATACCAGCGCCTGGTTGGTTTCGTCCGATTTGAGCAGCTTCACCAGCAGCGCGCGCTTGGCCTCGGCGGCGACGGGATGGACGCGGTGCGTGACCGTTTCGGAAGCCATGTTGCGCCGGGCGACTTCGACGAGTACCGGCTGTCGCAGCATCCTGTCGGCCAGTCTCTTGATTTCATCGGAGAACGTGGCCGAGAACAGCAGGCTTTGCCGTTCTTTCGGCAACAGGTTGATGATGCGCGTGACGTCGGGAATGAATCCCATGTCCAGCATCCTGTCGGCTTCGTCGAGCACGAGCGCCTGCACCTGGCCGAAATTGAGGACTTTCTGTTCGACGAGATCGAGCAGTCGTCCCGGCGTGGCGATCAGCACCTCGACGCCCAGCCGGATTTCCTCGATCTGCGGCTTGATGTCGACGCCGCCGTAGGCGCACAGGCTGCGAAAAGGGAGATATTTGCCATAATCCTTGACCGATTCGAAGACCTGGATCGCCAGTTCACGCGTGGGCGCCAGCATCAGGATGCGCACCGGGTGGCGCGCCGGCGACGGGCTGGAGTTGGCGAAGGGCAGAATGCGTTGCAGCAGCGGCAGGGTGAAGGCGGCCGTCTTGCCGGTTCCCGTCTGGGCGCCGCCCATCAGGTCCTTGCCGGAGAGAACGATCGGAATGGCTTGCGCCTGGATCGGCGTCGGGGTCGCATAGCCTTGGTCGGAAACAGCGCGTAACAGCTCGGGCACGAGGCCGAGTTCATCAAAACGCATCGAGAGCGCCTGTAAATAAATAGAAAATCAATGGGATAGGAAAGATTATACACGCTTTGGCGAGAGATGCCGGAGCCAGATGCCGAAAGCGCGGGGACATCGTACTCCCGGCCCGCCGCGTTTTGGGCGAACCGCCGGCTTTCGGAAAGGACCCCGTGTTTTCCAACATCATTCCAAACATTCTAATACAATGAAACTTATTTGCTTCGGGCAACGGTCGGCGGAGGTATCGCGGAGTTCCCGTGAAACCGGGAAAAACGGTGCGTTCCGGCGGCGCGGCCTCCTGTGTCGTTTCGGGAAGGAAAAATGGAGCGGAAACTGGTAATGCTGGTCGACGACGACCCGGTCAATCTGCTGACGGGGAAAAAGGCGCTCACCGAGCGCTACCAGACGCTGACCCTGCCAAGCGCGGCGGCCATGTTCAACCTGCTGCCGCGCTACCGGCCGGAACTCATCCTGCTCGACGTCAACATGCCGGACATGGATGGCTTCGATTCGATCCGGCGTTTGAAAGACGATCCGGCGACCCGCGCCATCCCGGTCATTTTCCTGACCGCCAAGAACGATTCCGAAAGCGAGATCATGGGACTCGAACTCGGCGCGCTGGATTACATCGCCAAGCCTTTTTCTCCGCCGCTGCTGTTGAAGCGCGTGGAAGCGCACCTCAAGCTCATCGATTACCAGCGGCGGCTCGAAGAAATGGTGGAGGGAAAAACCAGGGATATCGTGCAATTGCAGCTCGATACGCTGGACATCCTGGCGGATCTGGCGGAACAGCGGGATACGTCCACCGGGTCGCACAACCGGCGGTCGGAACGCTGCTTCGAAGTGCTGCTCGACGCGATGTCGAAATCGCGGAATTTCCGCGAGGACACGACTCCCTGGGACGTTTCCGCCCTCCTGCGCGGCGTGAAGCTGCACGACATAGGCAAGATCGCCATTCCCGACGCCATTCTGAAAAAACCGGGCAAACTCACACCCGAAGAATTCGAGGTGATGAAAAAACACGTCGACTACGGCGTGAAGTTCATCGAAAAACTGGAAAAGAACAGCCGGGACAACCTTTTCTTGCAATACGCCAAGACGCTGGCCGCCTACCATCATGAAAAATGGGACGGCAGCGGCTATCCGAACGGACTCGCGGGCGAGGCGATTCCCATGCTGGGGCGGCTGATGGCGGTCGTCGACGTCTATGAGGCGCTGACGGCGGAACGTCCGTACAAAAAGGCGTTCGATCACGGCACGGCGGCGCGGATCATCGAAGAAGGGCGCGGGACGTATTTCGACCCCGCGCTGGTGGATCTTTTCATGGACTGCGCCGAACGGATGCGCCCGCTCCTCACGACGTCCCCGTGACCGCCGGATTCTGACGATGCCTTTTGACGACGCCCTTCGCGGCCGCCGAGACCACGGAGGTTTCATGAAATGATGAGCAAGTGGAGGCTGGGTATCCGGACGCACTGGCCGAAATTCGCGCTGGTGTTCGTCGTGTTCGCGCTCATGGTATGGGTGAGCCACGTCTACGTGAGCGCGATGCTCCGCGACCAGTTGCGCACCACGGCCAACCAGAACCTGCTGACCGTGGAAGCGAACGTCCGCACCAGGCTGCGCGAGCCGGAAGCCATGCTGGTGGCGGCCACCGTCTCGCTGCGCGATCATCTGAACGACGGCAACCGGCCGGCGATGCAGGCTTACATGGCGCGCTTCACGCGCTGGCTGATAGAGCACGCGGAATACGCCGCCGGTTTCAACGGGCTTTACGGCTGGGTCGACGGCGCCTACCTGGACGGCACCGGGTGGGTTCCGCCCGAAGACTACGTCGCCGTGGAACGTCCGTGGTATCGCGCGGGCGAGGCCGGCAAGGGACAGATCGGCGTCACCGACCCTTACGTCGACGCGCAGACGCGCGAGGTGGTCGTCACTTACGCGCAGGAACTGTCCGACGATCGGAACGTGCCGCGCGGCGTCGTGAGCATCGACGTGCTGTTGAGGCGCGTGGGCGGCTACGTGACGTCCGTGAAGCTCTCCGACGACGGTTATTCCATGCTGGTCTCCAAGAACGGTACCATCCTGGCGCACGACGATCCGGACAGGGTGGGCGACTCCCTGCGCGATCTTTCCCCGGACTTCGCGCGGCTGGAAGCGGGACTGGCCGCGGCCAGCGACGTCTCCGAACGGCGCGTGATGGACACGCCGAACGGCCCGTCCGTGGTTTTCGTCAAGCGCCTCTACAACGGCTGGTACATCTGCATGGTGGCTTCCGAAAAAGCCTATTACGACAAGGTCTGGACCATGGCGCAGGTGCTGATCCTGGTGGGTTTGGTCTTTGCCCTGATTCTGTCGGCCATCCTGGTGCGCCTGAGTCTCGCGCAAATCAGCGCGGACGAGGCCAACCGCGTCAAGACGCTGTTCCTGGCGCGCATGAGCCATGACATCCGCACACCGATGAACGCGATCATCGGCATTTCCGAACTCGTCCTGCACGAACCCATCAGCCAGGTGGTGCGCGCCTACATGGCGGACGTGAAACAGGCGGGGCGGAACCTGCTCTCGCTCATCAACGACATTCTCGATTTTTCCAAGATCGAGAGCGGCAAGATGGAACTCAACGAAGCGGAATACGACCTGTCTTCGCTCATCTACGATCTCGCCATGCTCATCAAGATACGCATCGCGGAAGCGCCGCTCAATTTCTCGGTTTTCGTCGATAGCCGGCTGCCGTCGATGCTCGTCGGGGACAAGGCGAGAATCCAGCAGATTCTGCTGAATCTGCTCACGAACGCCGTCAAATACACGCCCAAGGGAGAAGTCAGCCTCTCCGTCGAGGGACGGGAAATCGGCGGCTCGGACGAAGGCGGCCACGAGATCGGCATCGTCTGCGAAGTGCGGGACTCCGGCATCGGCATCAAGCCGGAGGATATGAAAAGACTCTTCAGCGATTTTTCCCGGTTCGACGCCAAAACGAACACCGGCGTGGAAGGCACGGGACTGGGACTGGCGATCGCCCGGAATCTCGCGCTCATGATGGGCGGGGACATCACCGTGCGCAGCGAATACGGCAAGGGCAGCCTTTTCACGGCGAGCTTCCGGCAGAAATTCAGGACTGGAATCCGCTTCGCGCGGGTGGAAAACGCGGCGGAAAAGGCCGTGCTGATCTACGAACCGCGCCGCAAGGCGTCCACATGGATCCTCAGGACGCTGCAAAATCTCGACGTCTACGCGGAACACGTGAATACGCAGGAAGCGTTCGAGAGCGCGCTCGAAAAACGCCATTACGACTTCGTGTTCTCCTGGCGTTTCCTGACGGAAAACGTGACACGCGCCCTGACGAGCCGCGGACTCGATACCGTGGCCGTGGTGCTGGACGCCAAGCCGAGCGAGCTGCTGCCGCCCGGCACGCGCGCCCTGATGCTGCCCGCCTACGCGCTCCTGGTGGCGAACGTGCTGAACGGCGAACCGGACGATCGGCACGCGTCGTCCGTCGTGGAAACCGATACACGCTTCATGCTGCCGGACGTGAAAGTGCTGATCGTCGACGATATCGACGTCAATCTGCGCGTGGCCAAGGGGCTGTTCGCGCGCTACGAAATGCAGATCGACTGCGCGCTCTCCGGGGCCGAGGCGATCCATCTGGCGCAAAAGAACCGCTACGATCTCATTTTCATGGATCACATGATGCCGCAAATGGACGGCATCGAAGCGACCTCCCGGCTGCGCGCGCTGGGCGGCGAATTCGAAACCCTGCCGATCGTGGCGCTGACCGCCAACGCGGTTTCCGGTATGCGCGAAATGTTCCTGGCCAGCGGTTTTTCAGACTTCCTTTCCAAGCCCATCGAGGTCAATAAACTGAACGACGTCCTCGAACGCTGGATTCCAAAGGCGCGCCGCGTGAAGCGCGCGTCGAAGGACGAAACGCAGCCGGCCTGGACGCAAACCCAGTCCGAGCCTGAAACGCCGATCGCGTCGATCGCGGGCGTGGACGTGGCGCTCGGCCTGTCGCGCATCGGCGGCAAGGCGAAGGATTATCTGGAAATGCTCGCCGCTTTCGTCCGCAGCATGGAAGAGCGGCTCGAAGCCCTCGACCCCAACGGGGACATCAAGACGTTCACCATACACGTCCATGCCCTGAAATCCGCCGCGGCGAACATCGGCGCATCGGCCGTTTCGGCGGAAGCGGCGGCGCTGGAAGCGGCGGGAATGGCCAACGACAGGGCGGCCATCGCGGAACGCTGGGAGCATTTCGCGGCGGCGCTGGCGGCCCTGACCGCGAACATCCGCGCCTCCCTGCGGGAAACGCAGGCGGAGAACGCGGCGGATGATCCCACCGCCCAGACCGCGCCGGAAGCGTATGAAATTCTGGCGCAACTGAAAATCGCCATTCGCGAGCTGGAAATCGACGGTATCGACGCGGCGCTGGAACGCTTGCGCCGCGTTCCGCTCGACGCGCGCTGGCGCGAGCAGACGGCGGCCATCGCCAACATGGCGCTGCTCGCCCGGTTCGACGAGGCGCTGGTGGCCATCGAAGCCCTGGAGAACGGACAGAAACGTCTGTAAATGTCCGGACGCGCAAAAGCGCGCCCGGTCAGGAGGATTTGGCGGGTTTCTCGGCGTCCGCGCCGTCGGCGGCCGGCTTCTTGGCCTTTTTTCGCGGCGGCGGCGGTGGCGGCGGTTGAACCGGCGGCAGTTGCGGCGCGATCGTTTCCAGATTGTTCTCGCGCATGTAGGCATCCATGTCGCGCCAGCCTCCGTAGATCGACGCCCTGGGCAGCCACGAATAAATGGCGTAGCAATCCTCGATGGCGCGGCCGGACTGCCGGCAGGCGCCTCCGACGGCCTGCCCGTCCGCCTCGTCGCGCGCGGCTTTCGCCGCCGGAGTGTCGATCCCCAATTCCTGTTGGACAAAATCGCAACCGGATGTCGGAGCGGCCAATACCACGGCGGTCAGGAGGATACGCAACGAGTTCCAATGCGTTTCTGGCACGGTATGCCCCGGTGGAATTGAAAACATGCGACATTTCTACCACAAACGTGGACTCCGGGATAGGTTGAAGCACCTCTTCCGCGCCACCTATCAAGCGTTCATGGAATCTTGGTTGAACAAACGCAAACTTCAAGCCAAGCCAGAATGTTCTTCTACCTGTTGTGGTCTCTGTCAAGATCGCACGCGATACGCGCGAGAACGGCCTTGGACAAACCGGGCGGGTTTCCGATAGACTGGGTGGCGAAAAGAGGACTAAACCATGAGTGAAAATCTGATGCTGGAACATGTGAAGAGAATTCAGGCGGAACTGAGCGCGGCGCGGGATCGGGACGTGGAAATCATGTCGCGCCTTGCAAACATAGAGGAAGGCATCGCGCGGATCGCCCGGAACGAATCAGGCAACTACTCGGAAATCGTCCACGATCGACACGTCGTCGACCGGCTGAAGGAACGAATTGATCGGATTGAACGAAGGCTCGAACTCAGCTAGACTCCATTGGCCCGTTCATCGAAAAGCCCGGTTTTTCCGGGCTTTGTGTTTTTGGAACCAAGCATGGGCGCGCCGCCTTTGGGCATCCCTGTTACCACTTCCGGTTTCATTTCCGACTCCATTTCCGACTCCATTCCCGAATCGTTCGCGGCGCGGCAAGGCGAAATCGACGAAGGCGCGAACGATTTGGAAAGGGAATGACTCTATAATGCGCGCCTCGACCGGATATCCAGGAAGTGAATCATGTTTTTCGCCAGAATGGCCGTGACCGCCTGTTTCTTCGCCTTTTCGACGTCGCTGTGCGCCGTGCCCAAACAAGCCCCCCGGCCCGCCGCCGGGCCGGTCACGCTGGAATTGGCGCACCAGCTCGATGAAATCCAGGCCGAACGCATGGAGGCGTTCATCGAAAACTTCAACAGGCAGAGCAAGGACACGCAGGTGAAGCTGGTCCGGCGCGCCGAGGGCGACGCGCCGAGGCAGCTTAACCTGGCGACCAACGAGGAATACGCGCGGTTTCTGGCCAGGAAAGCGAGCTTCAAGCCGCTCCAGCAGGTGATGCGCGAAGCGAGGATGCCGATCGATTCGGCCCGTTTTTCCCCGGAACTGCGCGGCAATCCGATTTACGCCAAGGGACAATTGCTTGCCCTGCCGGTCGCCTTTTCGACGCCCGTGCTCTACATCGACAAGAACGCCTTCCGGAAGGCCGGCCTCGATCCGGAATCGCCGCCCCGAACCTGGGCCGAAACGCAGGCCGCCGCCGGCAGACTGATGGCGGCGGGCAGCCGATGCCCTTACACGACCTCCTGGCCGGCATGGATACTGATCGACAACACCAGCGCCTGGAACGGCGCCGAAGTCAACGACGCCAGGGGGCGGCTGGCGTTCAACGGACTGTTGCAGATCAAGCACGTGGCCATGATGGCCTCGTGGCACAAGGCCCGGTATTTCATCTATTTTGGCCGGCGCGACGAAGCCGACCAGCGTTTCGCCAGCGGCGAGTGCGCCATGCTGACCAGCAATTCCTCGCTGTTCGCGGCCTTGCCGGAAAGCGGCAAGCGGAACGTCGGCGTTTCCCCTCTCCCCTATCACGACGACGTGTTCGGCGCGCCGAAAAACACGCTGGCCGACGGAGCCTCGCTGTGGGTCGCCGCGGGATTGAAACCGGCGGAAACGCGGGCCGCCGCCAAATTCGTCGACTACGTGCTGGGGCCGGAAGTGCAGATCGAGCTGACGCTGTCCGGCGGCTTCCTGCCGATGACCGGCGTGGCGCGCGCGGCGGCGGGAAGCCGGCTGATGAAGACCGATCTGGGCGGCCTGCAGGCGGCTTACGGGCAACTCAAGGGCAAGGGCGCCGCGCCGGCCGTGCGCGTCTCGCAGATCGAACCCGTGCGCCGGATCGTCGAAGAAGAACTCGAATCGGTCTGGGCCGACCGCAAACCGGCCAAGGAAGCGCTGGACGACGCCGTGCGGCGCGGCAACGCCGCGATGCTGACGGGGGCCAGAACGAAAAAATGACGGCGGAAACAGGAGAATGGCGGAAAACGAAAAGCCCTGACCACGACGGACGCGACGGAAAACGAAGAAAGAACCCGTCATTCCCGCGAACGCGGGAATCCAAGACGTACCTTGCTGTGAACGTGCGTGAT
>JAIRPF010000052.1 GCA_031257115.1 Accumulibacter sp. | reverse complement strand
GGCATCGTGGAGAACGCGACGTTCAGCATATACGCCCATACCAGCAACGCCAACACCAATCTGGAAGGCATGGCGGGCAGGCTGGCCGCGTTGGCCGCCAAGGGGCTTGATTACGCGAGTCTTGCCCGCTCCAAATGAAACCGGGCCAAGCCGTTCCCGGAATACAACGCGGCATATTTACTGAAAGGAGCTTGTATGAAAGTTGTCTTCAAAACCCTGTCGCATATGATCCACGTCTGCGTTCTTATCCTGGCCTGTTTCTGCCTGTCCGGCGTTTCCCCGGTTGCGGCGGCGGAAGTCGGCTATAGTTTCAAGCCGCCGCAGAACAATTTCTTCGTCAAATGGCGGGAGGATGGCAAGACCTATTTCTTCGGCTATATCAACGGCGAAATATGGCAGTACACTGGCGGAAGCAATGTTCCGACCTTTCGGACCTCTCAGGGAAAACTGTACGAATACCATGAAAATAAATGGAAGATCGACAGCGAACGGCACGACAGCCCGGAGGACATAAAAGCCTGGATGACCCAGGCAATAACCACCCCTCCCATGCTCTCCGAATACTACACCCGGTTTTGGGAAAGATACAACCGAACCGCGGGCGGGCAACTGAATCCCAAGCTGTATCACCTGGGCAAGGAGCGTTTTCTCGGCATGGAGTGCGATATTTTCAAGGATAACCTGGGGCAAATCCGTTACTGGATAGACCCTTCCAACGGCAGCACGCTGAAAATGGTCGCCGGCGGGGAAACCATTGAAGTCCTCGAATACAACCTCAAATTCACGGCCTGGCCCGCCGGAATCCCTTCCGGCAAATAAGACGCCGGAACAAATCAAGGAGAAGATCATGAAACTGAAGTTTTTCGCGGCTTTTACGGGTTTTGCCCTGCTCTGCGCCCTTCCCGCCCTGGCCGGTACGGTGAAGGAATACAGCGCCGACATGGTGAACGTGAAGACCGGCAAGGCGGAGCAGAAGCTCGCCGTCACGCCGGACAAGATTTACTCCGAGAACCTTGACGCTTCCGGCAAGCGGGAAGCCATCGCCATCATCCGCATGGACCAGAAGAAGATGTTCCTCTTCATCGAGGAAACCAAGTCGTACATGGAAATTCCGTTCAACAAGGACCAGTTCACGGCTGCCGACATGAAAATGGGCATGGTGGAAAGCAAGCGGGAAAAGGTAGGCGCGGAAACGGTCGGCGGCTACAAGGCCGACAAATACCGCATCACGGTGAAGGTCATGGGAGTGACCGCCACCGCCCATGAATGGCTCGCTCCGGAGTTCGACCCCATGCCCATTCGCAGGGAAGCGGACGGGCAGACGCTGGAAATGCGGAACATCAAGACCGGACGCCCGGACGCCGCCCTGTTTGAAATTCCCAAGGGCTACAAGAGAGACGCCCAGATGGAGCAGATGATGAAGGGCATGATGGGCGGGAAGTAAGCTCGCTGCCAGGATATGAGCTTGCCCTGACGGCCTCCATGCGCGGCGCGGCGCCGGTAAAACGGCGGATTCGCGCCGCGCCCGCGTTTTTGACGCCCGGCGCATGGCGGGGCGTATGCAGGATTTCTTGTCCGGGCGGGTCAGGCGCGCGCCACTTTTTCCAGCAGCACGCGGACGGCCTCGTCCGGGTCGGTTTCCCTGGTGACGAACGGGCGGATGCCGCCGCGCCGGAGGCGTTGATACAGGAACGGACTCATTCCGGCCGTGATCATCACCTGCACGTCGTCGAGCGGATGGCCGTTTCCCAGTTCCGATGAATGCAGCGTCTGCGCCGGCGCCAATTCGCGCAGCGTCTTGCCGCCGACCTCGTCGCCGTGAATTTCGTAGACCCAGAATCGGCGGCAGCGGCCCGCGTGGTCGCTGATCGTTTCGCGGTTCTGGCTGCTTACCGCGATTCTCAGCGCGTCGGCGCATGGTTTCCAGGGAAAGGCGTCCCGATGCCGGTTGCATCCGCCCCGGCTGTCGCAGCGCCGTTTTCCTTTTTCTCCATGACCGCGCCCGTGGCCGCGAACGTCCGGATTGAGCCGTTCGAATTCCGCTATGGCCTCGCCGGCCGTGCCGGCTTCCGTGCCGAAGGCGGCGATGCCCTTCACGGCCAGCGCCTCCCTGGTCGCCTTGTCGAAGCTCGCGCACAGGACGACGTCGAACCGCGGCGCTTCGTCCGCGCCGTCCGGAGGCTCGCGCAACGCGACGTGCCGGATCTCGCGCGTGCCGGCGTCGAAAAGAAGCAGATGCTCGGCGTTGGGCAAATGCGGTTCAACGCGCGACGCAAGGCCGTCGGGAGCGCGCACCGGAACGCAGAGCTTCATGTCAGGCGGCCCGCCAGCCGGCGATCGCGGCCAGTTCGTCACCGATCGGACAGGACGGGCGAATGACGCTGATTCCGTGATCCCGCGCGATCCGGCACAACTCGGCCCCGGCGCGGTCGATGTCGGTCACTTTCGACAAATCGATCTCGTCCACGCCCACCTTGGTCAGGGCGTGCATGAAATCGCCGCGCAGACATTCGTTCAGCCCGCCGGACACGCGCATGACCCGCCGTCCCCGCAATTCATTCACGCTGAGGATGGAGGCCTTGCCGATGGACAGGGCGCTGGCGATTTCATCCTTCAGCAACTGCTCGCTGATCGGCCCGGCCTGGAAGCGGGCGCTGTAAAGCTCGCCGACGCAGCCCACGACGACGGCGGAAATATCGATGAGGACCGAGCCGAGCACGGAAAACTCGCAACCAAAGGCGTCGCCGGTCTTCAACGGCAAATCCGCGCGCACCATCAATCCGCCGAGCGAAAGATTCTCCAGGCGGCCCATTCCCGTGCGGCCCGCCTGTCCCAGGCGGACGAACGGCGGTTCGTTGAACCGGATGCGCTGATGGCGGCGTTGTTCTCCCATGATCGGGCCTTGTCTCGTGGAATCAGTCTCCTGCGATGGCATGGCATCATAACTCCAAACAGGGGTATCTTCGTGTACGCGATGCCCGCCCGTTTCTTTCCTGAATCGCCGGCGTCGACATCGGCGCTCTATGTGATAAAAACACCGGCATGGCAAACGCGAATTTCCATTTTTTGGCCCGGCGCTTCATGGCCGGCGTTTCGTTCCTCTGCGGCCTCGCCGTCGCCCAGGCCGCGCCGGCGGAGGGACTGCCCGCGGCGGTCGCCGGCGCGCTCGAAAAAGCCGGCATTTCCGCGCGGAACGTGGCGGTGCTGGTGCGCGGCACGGGCGGGGAAGCGCCGCTCATCAGCCACAACGCGCGCGAACCGATGAACCCGGCCTCGGTCATGAAACTGCTGACGACTTACGCCGCCCTTGAAATCCTGGGGCCGTCGCACACGTGGGAAACCGAGGCGCTGGCCGACCGCCCGCCCGCGAACGGCCGGCTGGAAGGCAACCTGTACCTGCGCGGCAGCGGCGATCCGCGCCTGGCGCTGGAGCAGTTCTGGCTGTTCCTGCGTCAATTGCGGGCGCGGGGCGTGGAAGAAATCGCGGGAGACCTGGTTCTCGACCGCGCCGCGTTTTCGCTCCCCCCGCACGATCCGGCGGAATTCGACGGCCAGCCGCTGCGGCCTTACAACGCCGGGCCGGACGCCCTGCTCGTCAACCTGAAAAGCCTGTGCCTCACCCTGCATCCGGATGCGGACGGCGCGCGGATCGAAGTCCGCTCCGGGACGCCGGGATCGGAGAACCTCGTGCGCAACCGGCTGACGCCGGGCGGCGGCGCTTGCGGCGATTGGCGCGAGCGTCTGGCGATCGGTCTGGAAGGCGACGCCGTCGCGCTCCGTGGCGTCTACCCGGTGAGTTGCGGCGATCAGGCGCTGAATCTTTCCCCTTGGAGCGCCGATTTCCAGGTCGAACGGCTTTTCCGCGCGCTCTGGCGGGAACTGGGCGGAACGCTGCGCGGACGGGTCCGCGACGGAACGACGCCGGCGTCCGCCCGCGTACTTGCCACGCACGTATCCCCGACGCTCTCTGAAATCGTCCGCGAGATCAACAAGTACAGCAACAACGTCATGGCCCGGCAGGTTTTCCTGACGCTCGACGCCCCGCGCCCGGCCACGCTCGAAGGCGCGCGCCGCGCCGTCCGCGCCTGGCTGTCCGGCAAGGGGCTGGAGATGCCGGAACTCAGGCTCGACAACGGCTCCGGCCTGTCGCGCGAGGAGCGCGCCTCGGCCGACGGCCTCGCGCGCCTGCTCCTCGCCGCGTGGCAAAGCCCGGTGATGCCGGAACTGATGAGTTCCCTGCCGCTGGCCGGCGTCGACGGCACGCTCCGGCGTCTGAAAGGCAACCCGGCCACCGGCCGCGCCCACCTGAAAACCGGCCATCTCGAAAACGTCCGCGCGCTGGCCGGTTACGTGCTCGACGCCAGCGGCAAACGCTGGATCGTCGTCTTCCTCATCAACGACCCGCGCTCGCGCCACGGCAACCCGGCCATGGAAACCCTGTTGCGATGGCTGATGGAACGCGGGAAGAGAGTAGCTAATTAGCGGCAGGCATTCATGCCTGCCGCTGTGAACGAACCTGGAAGGGGTTCGCACCCCTCCCAGGTAGCCACGTTCGAAACCCCGGCCTTCCAGGCCGGGGTTCCAGCCTTCGCACCGCCCTGAAGGGCGGGGTTTCAAACCGGAGTCCGTTTTACGATGAAAAAATTCTTGGTCGCGGAATTCACGGAGGGCGCGGAGAAAAACAGGGGCGAAAAACAAAACCACGAAGAATCTCCGTCATTTCCTTGATCGCCGGAATCCAGGGGGACGGGTTTTCCGACCGCCATCCCTTCCTTCGACCGGGTCCCAATCATCATCCCGTCCCGCGCACGATTTTCACCTTCCTTCGTTTCGCGCTTCCAGGCTCATTTCTTTTTCAGCGCCTCCCGATCCAGCTCCCGCAGGTGCGCGAGCTTCTCGCGGATCCTGATCTCCAAACCCCGATCGGTGGGGCGGTACCATTCGACCGGGGGCATGTCGTCGGGAAAATAGGTTTCGCCCGCCGCGTAGGCTTCCGCCTCGTCGTGCGCGTAGCGGTAGTCCTTGCCGTAATCGAGTTCGCGCATCAGTTTGGTCGGCGCGTTGCGCAGGCGCAGCGGCACCGGGCGGGAACCGTCCCTGGCGACGAAGGCGCGCGCGGCGTTGTACGCGGCGTAGCCGGCGTTCGATTTGGCGGCCAAGGCCATGTAGATCACCGCCTCGGCCAGCGCCAGTTCGCCTTCCGGCGAGCCGAGCCGTTCGTAGGTTCCGGCGGCGGCGGCGGCGATCTGCGCGGCGCGCGGGTCGGCCAGGCCGATGTCCTCCCAGGACATGCGGATGATGCGGCGCGCCAGGTAGCGCGGGTCGGCGCCGCCGTCGAGCATCCGGCAGAACCAGTACAGCGCGGCGTCGGGATTCGAGCCGCGCACCGACTTGTGCAGCGCGGAAATCTGGTCGTAGAACGCTTCGCCGCCCTTGTCGAAGCGGCGCAGGCTCTGCGCCAGCGTGTTTTCGATGAAAGCGCCGTCGATGTGCGTCCGCCGCGCCGTCGACGCGGCCGTCCGCGTCTGTTCGAGCAGGTTGATGAGACGCCGCGCGTCGCCGTCGGCGTGGCCGATCAGGCGGTCGCGCGCCACGTCGTCGAAGGAAAATCCCTGCAAGGCCCTCTCGCGGGCGCGTTCGAACAATTGGCCCATTTCGTCGACCGACAGGGGATTGAGCACGTAGACCGCGGCGCGCGAGAGCAGCGCCGAATTGACTTCGAACGAGGGATTTTCGGTCGTCGCGCCGACCAGCGTCAGCAGGCCCTCCTCGACATAGGGCAGGAAGGCGTCCTGCTGCGCCTTGTTGAAGCGGTGGACTTCGTCGACGAAAAGGATCGTCGGACGCCCGTTCCGGGCGCGCGCGGCCTCGGCCCGCGCCACGGCGTCGCGGATATCCTTGACCCCGGAAAACACGGCGGACAGCGCCAGGAATTCGGCGTCGAAAGCGTCCGCCATCAGCCGCGCCAGCGTCGTCTTGCCGACGCCCGGCGGCCCCCAGAAAATCAGCGAATGCGGCTTGCGCGCCTCGAACGCCAGCCGCAGGGGCTTGCCCGGCCCAAGCAGATGCCGCTGCCCGATGACCTCGTCGAGCGTCCTGGGCCGCAACGCCTCGGCGAGCGGCACCGCGCGCGCCTGGGGGAAAAGATCACTCACCGGTCACTCACCGATGACATCGACGCCGGCGGGCGGCGTGAAATGAAACGATTCCGCCGGCAAGGGCGGATTGCGTTTGATGCCGGAAAAGACGAGCGAGGCCGTCTGTCCGAAATTGTCGTGCAGTTCCATCGCCTTCAGATGCTCGCCGTCGAATCCCAGTTGCAGCCTTTCGAAGCCGCCGTCCGGCGATTTGGGCCGCGCTTCCAGCCATTCCAGACCCTCGCGCTCGCCGAGTTCGCGCAGGTCGAAATTCTCTTCCAGCGCGTCCTCCCCGACCAGCAGGGCCGCGGGCGTGCTGCCCAGCGCGGCGTCCATCTTCTTTACCGTCGCCTGGCGCAGATCCGGGTCGTACATCCAGACCTGCTCGCCGTCGCCGACCAGCAACTGGCTGTAGGGCCGGTCGATCTGCCAGCGGAATTTGCCCGGCCGCGAAATCAGCATCGTCCCGGCCGACTGCCGCGGACGCCGGCCATTCTTCGCCACCACGACCTGCTCGAAATCGGCGGAGAGCGTCTTCGTCGTCGCCAGGAAACGGTTCAGCCTGTCGAGCGCGCCGGCGTGGGCGGGCGGAATGAAACCGGGAAGCAGGCCGCAGAGACACAGAGCCACGGAGAAAAGCCGGAATGACCAGCGATTCCGCCCGAAGCCGCGCCGGACAATGTTTGCCTTTTCCCGCGTTTCCGCGTCCATGTGGTGAATGGCTTTCATCTTTCCGTCTTTCGCCGTTATCTCGGTCATTTATGCAGGAATGATCATCCGGTCGATTTCAGCCCCGGTTCCTCAGGCGTTCCGTCGATCGCGGTCATTTTCAATGGCGATCTTCCGCGACGAGCGGCGCCGCCAGAATCGCCCGGAATCGCCCGGAATCGCCCAGAATCGCTCATTGCACGAGCGAGACTCGACAGCGGCGACAAGACGAAAAAGACGATTCGCCGTTCGTCGAGCAACATCGCAACCTTTCACTTTTCACTTTTCACGTTTTCACGAAAAAATCATTCTTCCGTCTTCCGCCCCAGAACCTCACGCCCGCCGCGCGCGTCCACGGCGGAGACCAGACCGGCTTTTTCCATCGCCTCGATGATCCGCGCCGAGCGGTTGTAGCCGATGCGCAGATGGCGCTGCACGAGCGATATCGACGCGCGTTTGTTTTTCAGCACGACCTCCACCGCCTGGTCGTACAGCGGATCGGATTCGGCGTCGCCGCCGCCTTCGCCGCCGCCATCGCCGCCCTCGTCGTCGTCGAAGCCGCCGCCAACAAGCACGCCCTCGACGTAATTTGGCGCGCCCGCGCCCTTGAGGTATTCGACGACGCGATGCACTTCGTCGTCGGCGACGAAAGCGCCGTGCACGCGCGTCGGGTAGCCGGTGCCCGGCGCGAGGTAGAGCATGTCGCCCTGGCCGAGCAGCGCCTCGGCGCCCATCTGGTCGAGGATGGTGCGCGAATCGATCTTGGAGGAAACCTGGAAGGAAATGCGCGTCGGGATGTTGGCCTTGATGAGGCCGGTGATGACGTCGACCGACGGCCGCTGCGTCGCCAGGATCAGGTGGATGCCCGCCGCTCGCGCCTTTTGCGCGAGCCGCGCGATGAGCTGTTCGACCTTCTTGCCCTCGACCATCATCAGGTCGGCCAGCTCGTCGATGATGACCACGATGTACGGCATGGGCGAGAGCGGCTCCGGCGATTCCGGCGTGAGCGAGAGCGGATCGGGCAGCTTGTTGCCGAGCTTTTCGGCGTCCCTGATGCGGTGGTTGAGGCCGGTGACGTTGCGCACGCCCATCGCCGACATCAGCTTGTAGCGGCGCTCCATTTCGGCGACGCACCAGTTGAGCGCGTTGGCCGCCTGCTTCATGTCGACCACGACTGGCGAGAGCAGGTGCGGAATGCCTTCGTAGATCGACAGTTCCAGCATCTTCGGATCGACCAGGATCAGGCGCACCTTGTCCGGCTCGGACTTGTAGAGCAGCGACAGGATCATCGCGTTGATGCCCACCGACTTGCCCGATCCGGTCGTTCCGGCGACCAGGAGGTGCGGCATCTTCGCCAGGTCGACGACCACCGGCTGGCCGCCGATGTCCTTGCCGAGCGTCATCGCCAGCGGCGAGGAAAGGGCGTTGTAGGCGTGGCTGGAAATGATTTCCGACAGGCGCACCATCTGCCGGCCGGGATTGGGCAGCTCCACCGCCATGCACGACTTGCCCGGCACCGTTTCGACGACGCGGATCGACGCCAGCGACAGCGAGCGCGCCACGTCCTTGGACAGGTTGACGATCTGCGAACCTTTCACGCCGACCGCCGGTTCGATCTCGTAGCGCGTGATCACCGGCCCCGGATAGGCGGCCAGCACCTTGACCTGCACGCCGAAATCGGCCAGCTTGCGCTCGATCAGGCGCGAGGTGAACTCCATCGCCTCGGCGCTGATCGCCTCGGCCGCCGCCGCCGCCGGCTCCAGCAGATGCAGCGGCGGCAGCAGTCCGCCGGCGATGGCCTCGGGAAAGAGCGGCGTCTGGCGCTCGCGCTCGATGCGCTTCTCGGCCTTCGGCGAAACGGGCGCCTCGGCCGGCGGCGGCTGAATGACGATGGGTTCGCGCGCCTCCTCGCGGCGTTTCTCGCCCTCGACCACCGCTTCGCGCTCGCGCGCCACCTCGCGCCCGATCCGCCGATCCTGCCAGCGGTCGATCAGGCGGCGCGTGGCGAAAACCAGATTTTCCAGCAGAGCGCCCAGGCGCTCGGCGGCCGAGAGCCACGACATTCCCGAAAAAATGCTCCAGCCCAGCGCCCACGCGGCGATCAGCGCGAGAGTCGCGCCCGTATAGCCGAAGCAGCGGATCGCCAATTCGCCCAGTTCCTGCCCCAGCATTCCGCCCGGCCCCAGGGGCAGCCAGCTCCCGCGCGAATAAAAGCGCAAGGATTCCGTGGCGCTGCTGGCGGCGATCAGCAACAGAAAACCGGCCAGGGCGATGACCGGCGGCCGGCGGTCGGCGATCGGGCGCGAACCGTCCAGCCGGCGGTATCCCCGCCCGACCACGATCAGCAGGAAGATCACCCACCACCACGCCGAAAAGCCGAAGACATAAAGAAGCAGATCGGCGAGCCAGGCGCCGCCGCGTCCCGCCGGATTGCGCGGAACCGCCGCCGTGACGGCGTGCGACCAGCCGGGATCGGCGCGATCGAATCCCCACAGGGCCAGGCCGAGAAACGCCGCCAGCGCGATCAACGCCAGCCAGCGCGATTCCTGGAGGATGAGGCCGATCTTCTCCGGAAGCGGACTCGGCGCGGCGGCGCGGTTGAGTTTTGCGGCGGACTTGTACGGCGTGGACATCACGATCGGCGGCGCGGGTCAAAAGCGAATTATAGCCGCCCCGTCCGCCGTTCCCAGCGTTTCGCGCCCCGCCCCTCGCTTGCGCGCGCGGACGCCGGTCATTCCCCGCGCAGGACGATCCGCCCCCGTTCGGCGCGAATGACGCCACGATCCTGAAGGTCGCGCATCACGCGGCTGACCATCTCGCGCGAAGCGCCCACCATCTTGGCCATGTCCAGCTTGGTGATCTTGCGCTTCATCACGCGCTGGCCGTTCTCGATCTCGGAAAAATCCAGCAGCAGCTTGGCCACCCGCCCATAAACATCCATCAGCGCCAGGCTTTCGATCTTCTGGTTGGCCTCGCGCAGACGCAGCACCAGATTCTTCATGATGTTCAGGCAAAGCTCCGCGTTCCCGGAAAGCGCCCGCGTGAAATCGGCCTTGGAGATCGCCAGCAGATCGCAAGGCTCGTTGGTCACCACGTCGGCCGAGCGCGGAGAATCGTCGATCAAGCCCATTTCGCCGAAGCACTCGCCCGCGCCGAGCATGGAAAGAATGACCTCGCGCCCCTCGGCGTCCCGGTTGAGCACCTTCACGCTGCCCCGGACGATGAGGAAAAGCGCGTCGGTCTTCGCGCCCACGAAAACGATCGTCTTGTGCCGCGGCTCCTGCCGCAGGACGGCGATCCGCCCCATGTCATCGAGCTGCGCCTCCGAAAGGCCGCTGAACAGGGAAATGTTCCGCAACAGCAAGCGCGTGGACTTCGCGCCGATCGGCTTTTCCATCTGACGAATCCTTTCGTTCTCCGCGATGCCCGCATTATCCACGATCCGCCCAGGGTCATGGTCGATGCGCGGGCAAACGGAACGCAAAAACCCAAAAAGCGTCGAACCGCCAGCGCGCGCGGGAAAACCGCCCAGCGCGTAAATTGGGGCAAGCAAGGCGAACAACGAAACCAGACAGAATTTCGGCAAGGGCGAACCGGACGCTTGGGCGGTGGATGCGAGTATGTTCATGGAGAAGGGAGAGAGGCGGGAATGCTGGGGTTCGTTTTGCTCACCTCGGCCCATGCGGGCTTTAACCACGAAGCACGGAGAACACGGAGAAAACCTGAAAGAAAAGCAGTGACCACGACGAACACGGCGGCGCGGTAAAAAACGAAAAAACCCGTCATCCTCTTGACAAGCGGGAATCCGGTTTGCCGCTGCCCTCGCCGATTCCATCGCCGTTGCTCCGACGCTTCGACCTCCCTCGTCATTCCCGCGCAAGCGGGAATCCAGCGCGTAAACTTCGGCGCGAAGCGCCGCATCTCTTGAGTTCACGCGATCAAGAAAAACCGCCGCCGCGACTTCTTCCGTCTCGCGCTTTTCGCGCGAGCCACCTCCCTCAAGAGGAAGGCTTGGTTTGCGGCGCTTCGCGCCGGAAGGTACACACTGGATTCCCGCGTTCGCGGGAATGACGGGGTTTTTCGTTCTTCACCGTGCCCGCCGTGTTCGTCGTGGTTACTGCTTTTCTTTCAGGCTTTCTCTTCTCCGTGCTCTTCGTGGTTAAAGCCCGCATGGGTTAGGGTGAGTGAAACGAACCCCAACACTTCGGCACGATGGTTTACCGCTTGCGTTGGGGTTCGCTACGCTCACCTCGACCCATATTGATATTGATTCATGCGAAACGCTAAAGAACACCAAAGGAGTCAGAGACATTTCGTTCCATTGAATCATCTTTCGTTAAAAATAAATGCCTTTGACCCCTTGAAACTACTCTCCAGCCTGGCCTGCCATGCGCGACCGCCCGGTTCCTTACCCGACCGCTTGAATCCCCCGACCCGCGGTTTCGCCGCGAGCCACTTCCCTCTTGAGGGAGGCTTCATTTCAGCGCGCTACGCGTGGAAGAGGCGGGAGCGGGCGGTTCGGCCGTGCGAGTTGGGGCTGTCGCACGGGCTACCGGCATCAGGGTTTCCGGGGCGATCCGGTGGCGCTTTCCACGTTTCGCGGCTCACAGAATCACGCCTCCGCCGAGGCACATCTGGCTTTCATACACCACCGCCGACTGTCCGGGCGTCACCGCCCATTGCGGCGCGGCGAAGCGGATTTTGCACGTGGCGGCGTCGATGGCCTCGATCCCGCACGGCGCGTCGGCTTGCCGGTAGCGCGTCTTGACGCCGTAGACCCAATGCGTGTGCGGCGTCGCGCCGGAAATCCAGGAGAGCTGCCCGGCCGTGAGCGCGTCCGAAAAGAGCGCCGGATGGTCGTGCCCCTGCACCACGTACAGGATATTGCGCGCCAGGTCCTTGCGGGCCACGAACCAGGCTTCGTGGCTGCCCGCGTCGCTGCCCTTGCCGCCTTTCACGCCGCCGATCCGCAATCCCTTGCGCTGACCCAGCGTATGGTAGGCCAGGCCGTCGTGCTCGCCGAGCGGGCGATCGTCGTCGAGGCCGCGGATTTCACCCTTTTCCAGCGGCAGGTAGCGCATCAGGAATTCCTTGAACGGCCGCTCGCCGATGAAGCAGATGCCGGTGGAATCCTTCTTTCCGGCCACGTGCAGTCCGGCCTCCCGCGCCAGGGCGCGCACCTCGCGCTTGCGCAGACCGGCGAGCGGAAACAGCGCCTTCGACAATTGCCGCTGGTCGAGGCGATACAGGAAATAGCTCTGATCCTTCGCGCCGTCCTCGGCCCTGAGCAACTGGAAACCCTGCTCCGATTCGCGCACGCCGGCATAGTGGCCGGTGGCGATCCGGTCGGCGCCCATGCGCAGGGCATGATCGAGAAAAGCCTTGAACTTGATTTCGGAATTGCACAGCACGTCCGGGTTCGGCGTGCGGCCCGCCTTGTATTCTTCGAGGAAGATCGAGAACACGCGCTCGCGGTATTCCCTGGCGAAATTCACCACCTCGACGTCGATGCCGATGGTATCGGCCACGCTCATCACGTCGATCAGATCCTGGCGCGACGAGCAGTATTCGCCGTCGTCGTCATCCTCCCAGTTCTTCATGAACAGGCCGGTGACGTTCCAGCCGCGCCGCTTCAAGAGCAGCGCGGCCACCGCCGAATCGACGCCGCCGGACAGGCCGGCGACCACCGTTTTTCCTCTGCCTTCATTCGGCGTCATCCGGATTTTCCCCTTTCCGCCAATCGTCCAGCGGCATCACCGCCGCCGGGTGCCCGTTGTCGAAAAACCAGGCGTCGACGATGAAACGCGCGGGCGGGCGCGCCTCTTCGCCGCATTTGCCACGCTCACCACGCTCGCCACTCTCGCCTTCCCGCGTCTCTTCGATCATCGCCGCGTAGTGCGGGAGAAACATGAAACGCAGGCGCAGCGCCGGCTCCAGCACACGATGGAAGCGCAGCCAGCCGCGCCGCGCCATGAGGCGCAGGAGGCGCGTCGCGGTCATCGCGTGATCGACGCAGTCCATCCGGCCATCGACGCCATCGTCCGCGTAATTGCCGCCCCGATCCGCGCCGATCGGCGATTGCTGCCCGGCCCATCCGAGCAGGCGGCCGACCGCCTCGCCGATGGCCTCGCGCTCCCCGGCCGGAGTGGACGCGCCGCCCAGCCGCCGCGCCAGTTCTTCCAGTTGTGCGTCGCTGTAGACCACCTCGGCCTCGGCCGCGCAGCCGTAATTGAAACACACCGACAGGCGTTCGGACGCTTGGCAGGCGGCGGCGGACAGCGCGGCCGCCAGCAGCAGGCACACCGGCCGCGCGCTCATGCGTAATGCGTGATCAGTTCCAGGGGATGGCGCCGGCCGGCCCGCCAATCCTCGACGCAGCGCAGGATCATCGGACTGCGGTGGCGGTCGGAGCAGGCGCGGATTTCGTCGAACGAGAGCCAGCGCGCCCCGATGATGCCCGTGTCGAGCGGACGGGCGGCGTCGTGCCCGGTGATCTCGCCGCCGAAGGCGAAACGCAGATAGGTGATGTCCTTGCGCGGATGACGCCAGTGATAGACGCCGATCAGGAAACGCGGCGCGAACGCATATCCCGTCTCCTCCAGCGCCTCGCGCGCCACCGCGTCCTCCAGCGTCTCGCCGCGCTCCAGGTGGCCGGCGGGCTGATTGAACCGGATTCCTTCGTCGGTTTCTTCCTCGACCATCAAAAACTTGCCGCCGCGCTCGGCGACGGCGGCGACGGTGACATGAGGCTTCCAGATCATGGCGGGCATCGTGGTTGCGCAAAGCGTCCATTTTACCGCCATCCAGCGGATGAAATCGGCTAGAATCCCGGATACTCCAAAGCTTGGACACATGCCGGCAAAGCATCGCCGGCATGTCTTTTCCGTTCGACGAACCTTTTTCCGGAAACCATCATGGCCGACACCAAGACCGTCGAAGTCACCGCGCGCGATCTCCCCCTGCAATGTCCGCCCGCCAGCGTCGCCGCCTGGAACCAGCATCCGCGCGTCTTTCTCGGCGCGCCGCGCGCCGGCGAAGCGGTCTGCCCGTACTGCAACACGCGCTACGTCTTCAAGGGCGAAGCGCCCAGGGGGCATTGAGCCTCCCCCGCCTCATGGAGGCTTTCCGCGCGCTGATCGTCGCTCCCGCGTGGATCGGCGACACGGTCATGGCGCAGCCCCTGTTCATGCGCCTGCACCGGAACATCCCCAATCTGCGGCTCGACGCGCTGGCGCCGCCGTGGGTCGCGCCCGTCCTCTCCCGGATGCCGGAAATCGGCGAAATCATCGACAGCCCGTTCGCTCACGGCGAGCTTTCCCTCGGCGCGCGCTTCCGGCTCGGCCGGCGGCTGGCGCGGCGGAACTACCGTCGCGCTTACATTTTGCCCAATTCGGCCAAATCGGCGCTGTCGCCGTTCTTCGCCGGCATTCCGGAGCGCATCGGCTTTACCGGCGAAGCGCGCTACGGGCTGCTCAACCGGCGTCACGCGCTCGACGAACGCGCCCTGCCGCGCATGGCCGAACGCTTTGCCCAGCTCGCGCAGCCTCCCGGCTCGCCGCTGGAGCGGCCCGTCGAATTCCCGCGCCTCGCGTCGACCGGGGAACAACAGGCGGAAACCCTGGCCGCGCTGGGCCTGGCGCGGCCCCGGCGCGTCGCGGTGTTCTGCCCCGGCGCCGAATACGGCCCGGCCAAACGCTGGCCGGCGCGCCATTTCGCCGCGCTCGCCGACGCGCTCGCCGAACGCGCCCATGCCATCTGGCTGCTCGGCTCGTCCAGGGACCGTCCGGCGGGCGACGAAATCGTCCGCCGGACCACGCGGGCGAAGCCGCGCAATTTCTGCGGCGAAACCACCCTCGCGCAGGCCATCGACCTCATCGCCGCCTCCGATTTCGTCGTCTGCAACGACTCCGGCCTGATGCACGTCGCCGCCGCGCTGGACAAACCCCTGGTGGCGATCTACGGATCGTCCTCGCCCGCCTTCACGCCTCCCCTGTCCGACCGGGCGGCGATCCTCGGCCTCGGCCTCGATTGCAGCCCCTGCTTCGCGCGGGAATGCCCGCTCGGACACCTCGATTGCCTGAACAAACTCGAACCGCGGCGCGTGCTCGATGCCTGCCCGGCCCCGCGCGCGGACGGAGACGCCTCATGACCCCCTCTTTCCACGCCTCGCCCGAAGACGCCGAGGAAGCCTTCTACGAAGCCATCGCCCGCGCCGACCTGGACGCGCTGATGGCCGTCTGGTCGGATGACGACGACGTCGTCTGCATCCACCCCACCGGCCAGCGCATGAGCGGCCACGCGGCAATCCGCGAAAGCTGGCGCTCCATCTTCGCCAACAATCCGCGCTTTTCCGTGCACATCCGCGGCAAGGTACGCTGGGAAAGCGCCACGATCTCGGCGCACAGCCTCGTCGAGGTGCTGTACCTGCAAAAAGACCGGACGGCGCACGGCCCGATGCTGACCACCAACGTCTTCATCCGGGGAGCCACCGGCTGGCGCCTGCTCTCGCGCCACACATCGGCGGCGGCGAACGTCTCCGGAAACGGAAGCGAAGCCTCCCACGCCAGCCACAGGCATACCTTGCATTGAAACATGCCGGGACTATTCGCGGCGCAAGGAAAACGGTTGACGACGGCAATACGAGGGCATTTCAAAAGACGTGCGCATCCCCGTCGGCGGTTTGCCGGGGAAAAGAGCCGCGGAGAATAAAGAGCGCGGCCCGATTGATTCCCGCCCCTGATTCGCAACGAAGCGCCGCATTCCTTGAATTTGAATTCGCGGCCCTTCGGACTGAAAGTCACGAACTGGATTCCCGCTTGCGCGGGAATGACGAGGAGATGGAAGGGGGGAGGCGGGGGCAGGGTCGGGGGCAGGGGCGGGAGCGGGGCAACGGCGAACCGGGTTCCGGCTTGTCAAGGAAATGACGGGGTTTCGGGTGATCCGATTCCTGTCTCGATCCTTCGACCGCCTGGCTCTTTCCGCCCCGCCCTCGGCGGGCCACCGCCCTCAAGAGGGAGGCTCTGGAATGGCGCTTCGCGCGAGTTGGAATTGCCGCGCAAGCCACCTTTCCCAAAAACCCCGTCATTCCC
>JAIRPF010000002.1 GCA_031257115.1 Accumulibacter sp. | reverse complement strand
GCGGCGTTTCGGGGCGGGCCGGGAGTCGGGATTCGTCCATCACCGCGCGCGGGCGAGCCTCTTGCCGCTGGCTACGCTGCCGGGAGTGATTTATCTCGCGCTGCCGGTGAGCGTCCCGCCCCTCCTGATCGTCCTGCCCGGCGCGGCGGCGCTCGGCGTCGCTACCTGTGTCGCGGCGGCAACGTTCAAAAAGTGTCTATGATACGACGCTGACCCGTCCCGGCATTTCCGGCAACCGTCCCCATCGACTGTCCGTTGGCAAAATCACCGAATCCGACATTGGTCGCCGTATTTACGCGCTTTATAGCTTGTCATCGGAAAAATCGCCTCCGTTGAACATGGCATGGCTTGGCAGAAACGCTCCCAAGCGCGAACTGACCAAACTTGACATTTTTTCCGAGTTTGGTCTATCGTGTGGGTGCCATGAAAATCAAGAGAGAAACCTATCTCGGCAAATTGCGCGAGCTTCGCGGGACCCATCTCATCAAAGTTGTCACGGGGATACGGCGCGTTGGGAAGTCTACGCTTCTTGCCGATTTCCGCGCTGAACTGCTGGCCTCGGGCGTTCCCGGAAGTCGTGTTCATTTTGTCAATTTCGAAGAACGAAAAAATCTGGGGCTGACCGATTGGACGGTATTGCACGACGAAATTGAAGCCACCCTCGATCCGCTGGGCATGAACTATGTCTTTCTTGATGAAATTCAGATGGTTGCCGGCTTTGAGCGACTTCTCGACTCGCTCTTCGTCAAGCCAGACACGGACATCTACGTCACCGGCAGCAATGCCTTTCTGCTGTCGGGAGAACTCGCCACATTACTGAGCGGACGACACATTTCAATCAATGTCCTGCCCTACTCGTTTGCCGAATTCGCGCTCGCTCATCCCGGCCAGAGCGTCGATACGCTGTTTCGCGCCTACATCAACGCGTCAACCCTGCCGGAGGCTGTCAATCTCTCCGCCCATGCCCCTGGACAGGTCAACCAGTATCTCCGCGATGTTTTCGAAACCGTCGTGCGCAAGGATATCGTGACGCGAGCGGCCATCCGCGACATATCCAATTTTGAAAGCGTGGTTCGCTTCGCTTTTGACAGTGTGGGTTCATTCGTGTCGCCGCGACGTATCACGGATAGGCTCAATGCGGGCCGTAAAAAAGGCGAAACCGGTATTTCGCACAACACGGTCGAAAGTTATCTTCAGCGCCTCACGGGCGCCTTTGTTCTGTATAAAGCCGATCGTTACGACATCAAAGGCAGGAATTTGCTTAAAACCCAGCAGAAATATTATTGTGTCGACCTTGGCCTGAAAAATGCCATGAGCGGCATGAACCGCGGTTTGAATACGGGACACAAGCTGGAAAATATCGTCTATCTGGAGCTGCGTCGGCGTTATCAAGGCGATATTTGGGTTGGCAAACACGACGAAAGCGAGGTTGACTTCGTTGTCCAGAATCACGCGGAAGAGCGGCGTTATTACCAAGTCGCGTGGTCAGCGGCGGAGCCGGATACCCTGGAACGGGAGCTTCGCCCGTTGCGTAAAATCAAGGACAACTATCCAAAAATTCTTCTGACGGCCGATCCAGACAATGAAACGTTCGAGGGGATCCGCAAAGTCAATGTGGTCGATTGGCTTGCCGGAAACACGGACGCATAGACGGTGCATGGCGCTCCCGGAAACGGCTAGGGCCACTTGCGTGGCCCCAGGATTTGCCGCCAAGGGGAAACCTTGTTCGGCGAAGGTGTTATTTACCTGCCGCGCAGAATAGCATACGGATTCCGGCAAAACAAGCCCATATACTGTTTCGCCGCGCATTCGCGGCGCTTGCCCACGCTGGAATGCCAGGCCCCGACAAAGCGGTAAGACCGCGATTCTCATTGTTTGCTGCAAACCGATCCAGGCCGATTCACCATTGCCTCTCCCGAATATCTGGAGCGCGCGATGGTTCTGTTTTTCCCTTGGAGGCTTGTCTTGGCCCGGTACGCTTATGCCGGAGCGCTGCTTGCCGCCCTGGGCCTCTTCCCCGTCTTCGCCTTCGCCGATGACGGCCAGGAACCCGAACGCCTGGCCGCGCTCGTCCGCCAGCTTGACCTGATCGACCGCCTGGCCGGGCAGGCGGCGCGGGTCACTGCCGGGAAAGATACACGCTACCGCTTCGACTACCCCCGTCTGCGCGAGGACGTGGATCGCGTCCGCGCGGGACTCCGGGACTACCTCGTCCCCCCGCGCGCGCAGCCGCGCGATCCCGCGCCGCTCTCCGGCGATTACACCCGCAAGACATTTCCTGCCGGCAGGGAGAAACCATGACGCTCACCGCCGCCCAATCCGCCGCCTTCCAAGCCCACGCCGGTTTCACCCCCGCCGAGGTGTCCAACACCGTGCTCGGATTTGTCTTCGCCGCGCTGCTCCTGTGGGGCGTCTGGGCGATGCGCACCGCCTATTCGGGCTGGGCCGACCGGCATCTCACCCAGGGCCAGTTTCTCGGCGTCGTCGTTCGTTTCCTGGCGATGTACCTCGTGCTGGGGTTCTTCCTGCTCTCCTGACTCGATCAAGAAAGGTCTTTCCATGAACTTGCGCCGTCCCATTCATCGCCCTGTTTGGCTTCATGCCCTCCCGCGTGTCATCGCTCGTTTTATCGCGTCCCTCGTTCCGTTTGTAGTTGCCGTCGCGCCGTTCTCCGCCCTCGCCGCGGGACTTCCCACGATGGAAGACCCCTCGCGCGGGGCGGGGAGCGGCATCTTGCAGACGCTCCAGAACTACGGCTACGACATCGTGATGCTCGTCGCCCTGCTGGTGATCGCCTCGATGTTCATCGGCATCTGCTACCAACGCCTATGGGCGTTACTCCGAAACCCATGACGGACGCGCCACGTGGGGTCAGTTCGGTTTGACCGTGGCGGTCGGCGCGGCGCTCCTGGTCATCGGCGTCTGGCTGCTGACCAAGGCAACGGGGGTACTTTAATGGACGACGGCCTCGTGACCTTCCTCCCGCACAGGCTCAACCGCCAGCCCGTGGTCGTGCGGGGACTGACCGCCGACGAACTCTGGATCCGCGCCGGACTCTCCGGCGCGACGGGTTTCCTGTTTGGCGGCGTACTGGCCTGGGTGACGCGCGGCCTCGCCATGATTCCGACAATGATCGTCGCTGGTATCGCCCTCGGTATCTTCGTGGGCGGCGGCTTCCTGCGCCGGCAGAAACGCGGCCGGCCCGATACCTGGCTCTACCGCCAACTCCACTGGCGAATCGCGCGTTCGGCTCCCGCGCTGGCGGATTGGCTGGGGGAGAAACTCATCACCCGTTCGGGCCATTGGCGCACGCGGCGAAGTCTCCGCCGGGGGGTGTCGTGAGCCGCTTCCGTAACGAAATCGAGCATTTGCGGGCGCATGTGAAATCCCTGCGTCTGGGATGGGTCGCGCTGTTCGCGGTAGCGGTATTGCTCGGCCTGGGTTGGTGGAGCGCGCCGAAGCATCTCACGATCCACGTTCCGCCCGACTTGTGATCGGGGAGTACCCGTAAGTGGTGGGAGGTGCCGCCGGAGAGCGTTCATGCCTTCACCTTCTACATCTTCCAGCAACTCAATCGCTGGCCGCTCAATGGCGAGGAAGACTACCCGCGCAACCTCCAGGCGCTCTCGGCCTACCTCACGCCCGCTTGCCGGACATCCCCGCGCGAGGATTACGAATACCGCCGGAACAATGGCGAACTCCGAAACCGGGTACGCGGCCTCTACGAGATTCCCGGAAGAGGCTACGGCGAGGATCCGGGTACACGGGTCAAGGCCGTCTCCGACCGCGACTGGCTCGTCACGCTGGAGCTTGCCGCCGACGAATACCACGGCGGTGAACAAGTCAAGCGCGCCCTCGTGCGCTATTCGATCAAGGTCGCCAAACACGACGTCGATCCCGAGCGCAATCCCTTCGGCCTCGTGCTCGACGGCTATGCGAGGCCGCCGCAACGGATCGAGATCATGAATCGGGAAGGGAGAAGGGGAAAGGGGGAAGGGTAGAACCGATCGGAGAGTTGGGGTTTTTGTTCATCAAATTCATGCAAGGAGCAAGACGTGGGAATCAGACAAACGAACTGGATCAGGACTTTCTGGGCAACGGCGAAGAGACGGTTTTACCCTTCCCCCTTCCCCCTTCTCCCTTCCCTGTCCCTGGCCCTCAACGCCCACGCCCAGCTTCACATCGACGAGAACGGCGTTCGCGCGAGCGGCCGCGTCATCGGCGACGAGGTGCTCTATGTGATCGGCGGCGGACGGGCGGTTTCAGATTGGGCGGCCGGACAGCGCTTCCCGGATGAGTCGCCGTTGCCCCGACCAGGTAATCCGCCTGCAATCGTGACATTCAATTTGTCATTGCGAGGAGACATGGCGACAGAACGATTGCTGGCGGGACGATGGTCATCGTCCCCCACGTCCGGGGCGACGATACAGCCGTCGCTGATCTTCACGATATGGTTGGCTTCTCCGACCAGCCGCTTTGGGCGGATGAGCGGATCGGGAATAGTCCTGCTGATGTCAAGATGCCGGCGGGATTACCGCTTACTCGGCCAATGGGTACAGATGCTTTCTGCCAGGAGTCCGGACATCGGATTTGATCACTCGCCATCAGTGAAAAAATCCAGGGTGTATCTATTGATGATTTGATGCGCTCCGATTTGCCATGCGCAGCGCATCGACGACCAGCGCAAAAGCTGGTGACGGTTGGCGACGGCTTGGGTAATACAGGTGATAACCGGAAAACGGCGGACACCATTCTTTGAGCACCCGTATCAAACGGCCTTCTTCGATGTGTGGCGAAAACTCTATTTCCGGAAGATAGGCTATTCCCAGCCCGCCAACGGCGGCATCAACGATATGGGGCGTCGAGTTGATGATCAGTTGTGCATCGACACGAATGTTCAGCTTGCGACCCCGTTTCTCGAATTCCCAGGAGTATAGCCCGCCATAGGTTGGAAACCGGATGTTGATGCAGCGGTGATTCTTCAGGTCGTGCGGCGTCTTGGGTATCGGGTTTCGGGCAAGATAGGATGGAGACGCGACAGCGGCCATTCGCAGATCCGACCCGATGGGAATGGCGATCATGTCTTTGTCGAGCGTTTCGCCGAAACGCACCCCCGCGTCGAATCGATCCGCAACAATGTCCCTGAATCCGTAATTGACGTCGAACTCCAATTTGATGTCGGGGTATTCTTGCAGCAATGGCAAAAGCTTTGGCAACAGCGTCGTTTTGATGACGGCGTCACTGCATGTTATGCGCACGGTTCCGGCCGGCTTGTCGCGGAAACTGCTCAGGGCCGCCAATTCCGACTCGATGCCATCGTAGTACGGCCCGATGTTCGTCAGCAAACGCTCTCCGGCATCGGTCGGCGTCACGCCACGCGTCGTGCGTGTCAGCAGTCTGACTCCGAGTTTTTCTTCCAGGCCGCGCATGGTGTGGCTCAAGGCCGATTGTGAAACGCCCAGTTGGGCGGCCGCCCGCGTGAAATTACGCTCCCGGGCGACCACGATGAACGCCAAAAGATTGTTGAATTCCGAGGTGCGTGGCATTTATGAACTCGACTCATATCGGTATGCGAATTTTACCCTCTAGTCCGACCAGGGTGGGATGCGTAAATTTGGCATCCTCACTGTGAAGAGTGCATGTCCATGAAAACCTCACTGGCAGCAAGCATGGTTTTTGCCCTGGGATTCGCCGCCGCGACGCCGTGTCTGGCCGTCGATTTCGTTCTCGTCAAGGGCGGCGCTTTCCTGATGGGGAGTCCCATGAAAGAGCCTGAGCGGGGACAAGACGAAATCCAGCACCGGGTCAGCGTGAGCGATTTTTATCTCGCCCGTTCCGAGCTGACGCAAAAGGAATACACGGCGCTCATGAGAAACAACCCCAGCGAATCCAAGGGTGACGTTCTTCCCGTGGAAAACGTGAGCTGGTTTGACGCGATACGTTACTGCAATGCCCGAAGCGCCCGCGAAGGTCTGGAACCCGCTTATGTGATCGACGGCGAAACGGTCACATGGAACCGCGGCGCGAACGGCTATCGCCTGCCGACCGAGGCGGAGTGGGAATATGCCTCGCGGGCCGGAACGGCGACGCCGTTCAGTACGGGAGACGTCATTACCGACGAGCAGGCGAACTTCTACAACCACTACGGTTACAACAACAACTCGTCAGGACGAATCATCGGACATTCCCGTGGAGGCACCGTCCCGGTCAACAGCTTCGCTCCCAACCCGTGGGGCTTGTTCGACATGCATGGCAACGTCGGAGAATGGTGCTGGGATTGGTATGGCGACTATGGCGCCGGCGAGCGAACCGATCCCGCGGGCCCGGCGACGGGCACCTATCGTGTGAATCGTGGCGGCGGCTGGAACGATTTTCCGAAACACATTCGTTCCGCATACCGCGCCGCCGCGCCGCCGGCAAACGGCGTTTTCAACGTCGGCTTTCGGCTGGCGCGAAATGCGGAATGAGTCGGATCGTTTGAGAAAGGAGATGCAAAAATGGATCGCAGAAAATTTCTTGTCACGGTAGGCGGCATGCCCTCTCTGGGCCTCTCCTGCCTTGCCGCGCCGACGGCCGCCTGGAGCCAGGCAGACTCCCGGCGGGAACGGGCGCTCGTGGCCTATTTTTCATGGAGCGGCAACACCCGTGGAATGGCGCGGCAAATCCATCGAAAGACCGGCGGGGACATTTTTGAAATCGAACCCGTTCCGCCTTATTCCAGGGATTACAATACCTGCCTCGACGAGGCCTTGCGCGATCAGCGGGCACAAGCCCGGCCAGCGATCAGGAATCGAATCGAAAATATCGGGCAGTACGGCGTGGTTTTCCTCGGCTACCCCAATTGGTGGGCCACGATCCCGATGCCCATCGCGTCATTCCTCGAAGGATACGATTTCAGCGGGAAAACCATCGTTCCGTTTTGCAGCCACGGCGGCGGCCGCTTGGGGCAAAGCGTGACCGACATCGCCAAGCTGAGTCCGCGATCCAGGATACTCGAAGCGCTCTCCGTCCATTACGGCGGCGGAAGTTCGTTGCCAGGCGACATCGATGCTTGGCTTCAAAAAACAGGCATGAGCACGTGACTGCCGGGGAGTTGCCGAAAGCCATGCCGATCAAACTGGGCCTCGACTTGGTCATGACCTTGCTTTTCGTCACTTCGCTGGCCTTCCGCATCACCGGCAGTGCGCCGCACGAATGGATTGGCATGGTCTTGTGCGTCTTGTTCGTCACCCACTGCATCATCAACCGGCGGTGGTTCGGGAATCTCTTCAGCGGCCGCTATGGGATGCGCAGGGCATTGAATACTTCCATCAATCTGGGGCTATTGGCGGTGATGCTCATTCTTTGCCTATGCGGCATAGCGAACTCCGATCACGTTTTTGGCTTCCTGCATTTCACCGGAGGCATGAAATTCCGGCAAATACACAGTCTCATGGCTTATTGGGGATTGGTGTTGATCGGCATCCACGCCGGCATACATTGGCGGGTGGTCATCAATACCACCCGAAAACTGGCCGGGATCAGCGGTGAAAACAAACTCAGGACGGCCGTGCTGCGCCTGTCGGCCGTGACTTTGGTGGTTTTTGGCGTTTGGGCATCGTTCGACAGGGACATGGGTTCCAAATTGTTCCTTGGCTTTTCCTTCGACTTCTGGGATCCGTCCAGGCCCATCGTGCTGTTTTTCGTGAGCGACCTGGCCATTCTCGGCATCTATGCCTGCCTGACCCATCTTGCCTTCAAGTTCAGAAGGAAACGATAGAGGAGACACGGAAAAGTCATTCATACGGGATGCAAGTTCTTATCTTTCAACTCCTTATTGACCGTTGTTTTCAACTTTGGGCGGCGCTGTTGTATGTCTGGGCGGGGCAGTATGAACAGGCGGGACTTTTGGGGGAGTGGGTCATCCAGGCTGATCGGGCCTCGGTCGCGCAGGCGATGGGCGGCGATCCGGCGAAGGCCCTGGCCGCGCCCAGACACGCGCTGCAAGGAAAGCTCCTCGATGGACTGCGCTATCTGCTCAAAACGGAATTGAAACTCAATCGATCCGGCCCTTCGGATGGTTGGCTGACGCAGGAGGCCCTGTGGCTGGTGAGCAAAACGGTTTCCGACAAATTGCGCGCGCATTTGCTCTCTCAGGGCATCGAGGGGATTCCGTCGAACAATACCGCCGTCTTCGATGTGTTGCAGGAGCATTCGATCGCGCAGGCGACGCCCGAAGGCAATGCGATCTGGAAAGCCGCCGTGACGAGCGATGCCGGGTGGTCGCATCCCTTCACGCTGCTGAAATTGCCGCCCTCCCTGATCTGGGAGAACGATGCGCGGCCCGAACCGTTCGCGTGCACGGTGACGGCGGTTCGGGAGGATGAAGAAAATGGGGAGGAAGAGAAAGGAGAGAAAGACATTTCCAGCGCGATGCCCCAGCGGGGAAGTCCCGCGAAGGAGAACGTTCCGAACGGTAACGGCATTCCCGAAGAAGAAGAGGAGGAAAACGCCGGCGCGTTTCTGGATGTGCCCTGGGCGGTCGATGCGCCCGATGAGGCGGAAATCGGGGAAATGCCCACGGAAAACCGTCCTTTCGTAAAACCCGTGAATCCAATGCCTTCGATCGTTCCGGCGGCCGCCCCGTCCGAACCGGAAACGAAACCTTCGGGCGAACACTTCATCGCTTGGCTGCGGCAGTGTATCCGGGAGCATAAGCTCGTCATCAACGATGCCAGGGCCCTAGTGCATACGGTGGCCGATACCGCTTTTCTGGTCAGCCCCGGCCTCTTTCAGCGGTATGCGCAGGAACATCCCGGCGTGGCGGTACGGGCGAAACAGGAGGAGATGGCCGATTGGCAGTGGATTCAAAAACGCTTCGAGAAACTGGGCATCCATCGCAAGCAGGATAACGGCCTCAATATCTGGACGTGCGAAGTGACCGGGCCTCGAAAGTCGCGTCGTGTGCATGGGTATTTGCTGGAGAATCCGGCGCTTTTGTTCGATGAATTGCCGCCGAACAATCCGTTTCTGACGCTCCAGAAAAACGGCGGGTGATCGCAAAATCCATGAAGCGCACACCCCGCGAAGTACCACGATCGGGGCGATTTCATCGGCGCGGCATACCAAGGCCATCGCCAAGGCGTTTTCCCTCTATTTCTTGTGTCTGCCGACGAATCCCAGCGCCCGCAGCCATTGGCGGTCGCGGCGCAGCGTATCGAGGCGGACGCGGCGGTCGCGGGCTTGCGCGCGCGCCTGGGCGAATGCGACCAGAAGGCGGAACAGATGGGCGTTCGGCGCGGAGCCGCCGCGCAGCCTTGCCGCGAGCGCGGCCCGCGCCAGCGGCGGCAGGAAACGCTGGAACAACTCATCCTCCAGACTGACGATGGCTTCCACCGAACCGGGATTGCCCTGCCGGGCGGAGCGGCCGAACAACTGCCGGTCGATGCGCGCGCTTTCGTGAAACTCGGTGAGGATCACGTGCAGTCCTCCGGCGCGCTCGACCTCCGGCGAGAGCTTGATATCGGTACCGCGTCCGGCCATGTTGGTGGCCACCGTGATCCGCCCCGGCTCTCCAGCCCGCGCGACGGTTTCGGCCTCGCAAGCGTCCTGCCGGGCGTTGAGCACCGTATGCGCCGCGCCCCGAGCCTCGAATATCCGGGCGAGGCGCTCCGAGGCTTCCACCGAGCGCGTGCCGACGAGCACCGCTCTTCCCTCTCCCGCGATCTCCAGGGCGCGCGCCGAGACGGCCTCCCAACGCTCCCGCGAAGTCGCGAACACCCGATCCGGCAGGCGGATGCGGCGCGGCGGTTGGTGCGTGGGAATCTTCGTGACCGGCAGATCGTAGACCCGCTTCAATTCCGGCGCCACTTCCCTGGCCGTGCCGGTCATGCCGCCCAGAAGGAGATAACGGCCAAAGAAACGCTGGTACGTGATCTGCGACAGGGTGCGGCGCTCTCCGGAAATCTCGCAGCCCTCCTTCGCTTCGATCATCTGGTGCAGGCCCCGTTCCCAGGTGCGATCCGGCATCACCCGGCCCGTCGATTCGTCGACGATTTGCACCTTGCCGTCGGCCAGAAGGTAATGCCGGTCGCGGTGGAACAGATGCAGGGCCGAGAGCGCCTTGCCGATAAGTTCCCTTTGCCACAGCGGGGAGGTCCAGACGCCTGCCTTTCCCGCCGCCAGCCTTGCCGATTCCGCCTCGCCGGCGGGAGTGAGCCAGATCTCCCGATCCCGTCCCTGGTGAAAGTGGACATTGCTTTCGAGGTGTCCGGCGATGTCGATTGCCTCATGATAGATCGCCTCGCCCAGGTCGTTCGGCAGTGTCTCGGAAATGATCAGCGGCGTGCGCGCCTCGTCGATCAGCACGCTGTCGGCTTCATCCACGATCGCCAAGTGCAGGCCGCGCAGGAGCGGCGACGGCGCTCCCGCGCCGCCGCGCAGGCGGAGCAGCTTGAGCCGGGCCGCTGAAACGTCGCCCAGCGCGATCCGATCCTTGAGGTAATCGAAGGTCAGTTCCTTGTTCGACACGTAGACCACGTCGCGGGCGTATTGCCGGCGGCGATCGTCGGCCGGCATATCTTGTTTGACCACGCCCAGGGTGAGGCCGAAGAAAGCGTAGAGCGGCGCGTTGTCCCGGGCGTCCCGCTCGGCGAGGTAGTCGTTGACCGTCACCACATGCACGGCGGCCCCGCTCGCGGCGGCGGCGCACACCGCCAGCGTGGCGGCCAGCGTCTTGCCTTCGCCGGTCGCCATTTCGGCGATTTGCCCCCGCAACAGCGCCCAGGCCCCCAGAAGCTGCACGTCGTGGTGGCGCAGGCCCAGGACGCGGCGCGAGGCTTCGCGCACCACGGCGAAGGCTTGCGCCACCGGCGCCTCGCGCAAACCGCCGGTTTGCAGACGAAGCGCCTGCGTCCGCATCGCCGCGCGCAGGGCCGCCTCGTCCATCGCACGCATTTGCGTTTCCAGGGCGTTGACTCGCCGGACGAAGCGTCCTTTACGTTGTGCCGTGCCGCCGGATAGACGCGCCGCCCAGGCCCGCAGCCATTCTTCCACGATGTGCGCGGGCGGGTCGGCGCGTTCCAGATACGCGCCGTCGGCCACTTCGATGCCGCGCCCGGAGAGCAGCGCGCGCGCATCAGACACCGAAGCGCCCCAGGAAAAGCTGGCGCAGCCGGCGCAATCCCTGCCAGGCCAGCGGTTCCGGGCCGTGGTCGAAACGCACGTAGACGCGCTCGCCGAACGCCGCCGGGGGCCAATCCCCGGGCAAGGCCATATCCACCAAAAAAACCCGTTCGACCGTCTTTACCCCATTCGGGTCGCCAGGCAGGGTTGGAATGACCCCGCCGCCGGAGAGGCCCAGCGCCGGCGTGGGCAGTTCGTCGACGCCGCCCGCTGGCGGCCGGAGCAGGGAGACCGGCGCGGCGCGGCCGATGCTGTCCGCCAGGCGCAGTTCGGCGCCCCGGAAACGATTGCGCACGAGATCGATGTCGTCCTGCGTGACCACCGCGCGCGCTACCAGGGATTGCCTGGCGAGGACGTAGCCGATCAACTCGCCTTTCTTCAGATGGCGGCCCGGCAAATCCTGCGCCCGCGCCGCCGCCAGCACGCCGTCGCTTTCCGCGCGCCCGGTCAGGAGCGCGGCCTGTTCGAGAAGTTCGTCCAGCATCGCCTGTTCCTGCAACAATTGTCTTTCGCTGACGCGCGCCTTCACCGGATCGGCGAAGGCCTCGGCCAGGAAGCGCGCGCGGGCTTCGTCGGCCTTGGCGCGCGCCACCTCGATCCGGGCCGCGAGTTGGCGGTCTTCCTGCTCGAAGAGCGCCTCGCCCTTGCCGACCCGCGACCCCGGCTCGACCCGCCAGCGCGCGAAAAACCCATCGCCGCCAGCGCGCACGATGGCCTGATCGGGCAACCAGACGACGCCCTCGGCGCGCGTATGCAGCGGCATCGGCACGGCGAAGGCCAGCGTGAGCGTGATCGCCGCCAGCGCCAGGGTAAGGCGCACCGCATACGCCCGGTGACGGCGCAATCCGGGGCTGTGCGTTACGTGCCGCCAGGCTTTCCAGAGCGGCGCGAGCAGCAGCGTCGCAAGCCCCCACAGGCCGATCAGGACGCCGAAGATGAAAAATTGCCCGGATACGAAAAGGATGATCGAGAGCGTGACGAACACCCGGTAACACCAAGCGAGCGGCGTATAGCAGAACAGCCAGCGCTTTTCCGCCGGACTCTCGCGCGGCGCGTCCGCCTCGCGCGCGCCGAACACGTAGCGATCCCACAGGTACGTCAGATACTTCTGTCCGCGCTGGGCGAGATTGGGCATCTCGATCAGGTCGCACAGGATGTAGTATCCGTCGTAGCGAAGCAGGGGATTACCGTTGACGATCAAGGTCGAGACGCCGGCTACCACCATCGCGTTGTAGGCCACGGCCCGCGCCACGCCGGGTTCGGCGAGCAGCCAGACATAGAGCGAGAGCGCGGCGATGAAGAGTTCGGTCAGCATCCCGGCCGCCGCCACCGCCGCCCGCCGCCATTTGGAAGGGAAGGCCGAGGCCGCGGACGCATTGACGTAAGGTACCGGGGCGAAGACCAGGAACATCACGCCCATCTCGCGCACCGATCCGCCCCACGCATGTACCGCGAACGCATGTCCCAGTTCGTGCGCGAGTTTTACCGCCGGAAAGACCAGCGCCATCACCCAGAGGTTGCTCGAAGACAACACCTGTTCCGAGAGGTTGTGGGTCAGCTCGTTCCAATGCTGCCCGGCGAGGATCGCCGCCGGCAATACCGCCGCCAGCCAGAGCAGGACGCCCGCGCGGCCAAAACACCAAGCCAGGGCCGGCGTCCAGCGGTCGACGAAGGCGTGCGGATCGACGAGCGGCACTTTCAGGCTCATCGGGTTGAGCAGGTACTGTTTCCAAGTCGCGCGGCGCTTTTGCCGGTAGCGCTCGAACAGCGCCGACGAGTCGGGCGTCGCGTCGGCCCGCAGCAGGTCGGCCCCGTGCAATTGCACCAGAAGATCCACGATTTCGGTCTGTGTGCAGGCGTCGCCCGCGCCGGCGGCGTTGGCTTCTTCCCACAGCGCCTGGACGGTACGCTCGCCGTCCATGCCGCGCACCAGCGCGCAGGCCGCCGGCGTCAGCCGGTGATACCGCCCACCGCTCTGATCCTGCACCACGTACCAGACTTGGCCGCGATAGACGTGGCGTTCGATGCGCGCCTGCGCCGCCAGGCGCGGCTTCAGATCGGCAACGCTGTGCCAGGAGGGGCTGAACAGGCTGCGCGGCATGGGCTTCCTACGGCATCCAGGTCCATGACCACAGGGTGAACCAGTCGATGAAGCCATGGGTCATCACCCACCACGACGAACGCCGTCCCGCCTCGATCTTGCCCACGCCTTCCATCCCCGGACGCAGGCGCGGCGAAGCGTCGGCCAGTGCCGCCTCGACCCGGAAGAAGTTCCGCCCGTCCTGCGCGGTAGCCACGGGCGTCAGCTTGACGACCTTGAACGGCATCGGTTCGCCGGCGATGCCGGTCATCACCAACTGGCCGGGCTGATCCATCCGCACGTGGCGGATTTCGCGCTCGTCGACTTGCAGGATGACGCGGTAGCTCATGAGCGGGGCGATCTCGAAGAGCGTGTCGCCCGCCTTGACCGGCGCGCCGATCTGCTGGGAGAGGTCGCCGGAGACCACGATTCCGTCGAAGGGCGCGGTGAGCCGCGCGCGGGCGATTTTCTCGGTCGCCAGCGCGAGCTGCGCCGATGCCTGACGCAATTGCGCGCCGACTACCTCCATCGCGGTCAGGTCATGGTTGGCGGTCGCTTCGCGCAGGCGGTTCTCGTACTGATCCCGCTCGCTCGACCAACGCGCTTCTTCGATGCGCAGGTCGCGGTCGTCGAGCCGTGCCAAGAGTTGGCCGGCTTGCACCGTGTCGCCGGCGCGCACGTGCGCCGCGCCGATGAAGCCGTCGAACGGCGCGGCCGTCACGCGCTGCACCTCGCCTTCGATCACTGTTTTGGCCGAAACCCGGTAGTCGATCGACGTGAGCGTCATGAGCGCGACGATGCCCAGTGCCGCAGCCGTGGCAACTTTCCGGGTCAGGTGACGCGGGCCGAACAGTTTTTCGAGGAAGGCGCGCAGATCGTCGGCCAGGCAGCGCCACGCGCCGCGCTCGGCCATGCGGCGCAGTTCGACGATGGGCGAGGCCAGCGCGCCAAAGGCGTCCAGCCAGACGCGATCGTCTTCGGTGAAGGGTGCGTTTTCCCGTTCCAGAGTGATAACGCCGATGCAGCGCGCGCCGACGATCAGCGGGTAGGATAATGCGGAGCCTGCGCCCGACGCGGCGCGCAGGGCGTCGTGCATGGGCGCTTCGCCGCCGTTTTCCGTTTTATCGCCCGTGTCCGGCGGCGGCGATTGGACGATGCGTTGCGCGTCATGGGCTTCGTCCATTGCTTTCTGGGTGTTTTTGGCCAGCGCGGCGTGGCGGTCGAAGCTCGCCGCGTCCGAGAGGGCGGCGAGCCGGATCGACGCTTGCCGCTCCAAGCCAATGGCCACGCGCGCGCAAGCGAGATGGCGGCACAGCGCGTTGGCCAGATCGAACAATGCTTGTTGCAGCCTCTGGCCGTGCCGCAGCGTGGCCGTCAGCGTTTCCAACACGGAGCCGAGCCGCTCCCGCGCCCGGATCGCTTCCGCCCGCTCGCGCCCGGCGAGCATGTCCAGCAGCCAAGCCGCGCCCCAGTGGATTTCCCGCAGCAGACTGGCGGCCTCGCGTCCGTCAGGCCCGGCGGCCGCCGTTTCCAGCGCCACGACCGCGCCGATGCGCGCGTCGATCCACACGGGATAAGCGACGCGCGCGCCGCCTTCCGGCAACGCGCTTATCGCGCTCTGGCGGGTTTGCAGGGCGGATTCGACGATGGCGCCGAGACGCCCCAGTTCGGGGCCTGCCCGTGGCCACGCGGCCAAGGGCGCGAAGCCGCGATCCGCCAGGTTTTCGACCAGCACCACGCCCGCCCGCGCTTCCGGCAGGCGTCCGCATATCAGGGCCAGCCAAGCGCGGGCGCGCGCCTCGGCGGTGCGCGCGGCGGCGAAGTCTTCCCAATCGGAATCTCGGAGACTGGCGTGAGGCGGGGTGGAATCCATGAGTGAGGCCGTCATTTCAGGAAAAGCGGAGCGATCGCGGTAAAAAGCAAAATCTTTACCACGGCGGAGACAGAGAAAATAATGTGAGAAACAAGTTTAACCACAACGGACACAACGGACACGACGGACACGACGGACACGACGGACACGACGGACACGACGAGAAACAAAAACGAGGGATTTTCTAGGTTTTGCTGGATTTTTCCTTTGCGCGGCTTTGCCGCATCCGGCCAACTTTCAGTTTCCGCGTCGTAATCGCCGTGTCCGTTGTGGTTGAACTCTCGTTTACATTCATTGCGTCGCTTTGGGATCGGCGGCGTCGGGCGGCGCGACGAGCCAGGCGTCGATTCCGGCGATGTCGGAGGACGACAGCGTCCCCGTCGCGGCCTTGAGGCGGATGAACGAGGCGATCTGGTCGTAGCGGCCTTTGCGAAAATCGCGCTGGCCAGCGCGCAATTGTTGTTCGGCCTGGAGGACTTCCAGACGGGTCTGCAAACCTTGCGCGCTGCCCCGGCTGGCGCGGGTAAGTTCGGCGCGCGCGGCGCGGATGGCCTGCGCTCCAGCCGCCGCGCGGGCAACAGCGCCTTGCCAGGCGAACCAAGCCCGCTTTACCGCCAACGCGGCGGAACGCCGGGCGGCTTCGACTTCTTGACTGGCGCGGTCTTCCTGCGCGAGCGCCTCGGCGACCTTGGCCGATTGCGTGCCGCCGGAATAGAGCGGCACGTTCAGTTGCAGGCCGACGCTGCCTTGCGTGATGTCGTAGCCCGCCTGTCCGGGGAAGCCGCCGACTGCTTGACTGTTTCTGCCGTAACTGGCGACGAGATCCAGCGTGGGGGAATGTCCGGCGCGCTGTTTGCGCACTTCGGCGCCCGCCGCTTCGTGCGCCCGCCGCGCCGCCAGCAGGGTGGGGTTGCCCGTTTCCACGTCGCGCAGCCAAGCCTCCAAGTCCGTCGCCGCTTGGGGCGTTAGTTCCGCGTCGCCGCGCAGGTGAGGCAGCGCGCCGTCCGGCAACGCGCCAGTCCATTGTTCCAGCGCCGCGCGTTTCAGCCCGATCTCCGTGCCGGCCATCGCGGCGTCGGCCTTGGCTTGTTCGAACCGGGCGCGGGCGGCTTCGGCCTGGGGCGCGCTGCCCGTTCCCAGTTCGCGCGCGCGGGCGGTTATCCGCCAGTGTTGTTCAGCCGCTTCGGCCTGCCGTCCGGTAAAGGCTTCGGCGTCCCGCGCCGCGAGCAGGTCGAACCAGGCTTCCACGAGCCGAGCCGCCAATTCCTGTTCCGCCGAGGTCAACTGCCATTGGGCTTGCGCCGCCATGCTCTTGGCTTGATCGAGTCCGGCGGTGTTGGCGGGCCGCCAGAGCGGCTGCGTCAGGTTGATCTGCGCCGAATGGTTGTTGTATCGGTCCTTGGCTTCGGGAGTGTAGTCGTTCCGGGTAACGTAGTCGCGGTCATTGGTATGCGTACCGGCGCTCACGCTCACCTGCGGCAGCATCGCGCCAAAGGCTTGATCCTCGCGCGCTCGCGCCCCCGTGACCGCCGCCCGCGCACCCAGGTAGGTCGGTTCGCTGGCGCGGGCGCGTTCGAGCAGGTTGGTCAGGGACAATGTCTGAGCCTGCGCGCCGAAGGCGCACGGCAAGGCGGCAAAACACAGCCAGCGCGCCGTTTTGTGCCAACGCGGTATTTCCATGAGAAATCCTGGTTTGGTAGGGTTGTTCGTTTATCCCGGAATACGCAACGGATCGGCTGTTTCTTCGATCTTCTTTGGCTGCCCCCAAAATCAGCGGGAACGCCGGTATTCTACAACGGCTTGACGCATCGGTGGGTGCGAATTTTGTCCGCCCGTACTGAGTAGCCCGTGGCGGGGTCGAGTTGGGTGCGGTCAAGTTGGCTTGCGCGTCGGCGTCGGCGGGGTTTTGCAAGAAAGCGCCGTGAATGGCGCTTTGGGGTGGTTCGGGTTTGTGAATGGGAGGCTTTCATTTGACTTGTACGCCTACGGGGAGTTTTCCCCATTCATTTTGGGCCCAACCCCGCATACCGCCGCAAGATAATTCATATACTTGTCCAGGAGTACTCACCGGCCCATATTGAAACGTCGCCCGCTGACCATCGGCGTTTACTCC
>JAIRPF010000152.1 GCA_031257115.1 Accumulibacter sp. | reverse complement strand
TTTGAAACCCCGCCCTTTAGGGCGGTGCGAAGGCTGGAACCCCGGCCTGGAAGGCCGGGGTTTCGACCGTGGCTACTTGGGAGGGGTGCGAACCCCTTCCAGGTTCGTTCACAGCGACAGGCATGAATGCCTGTCGCTAATTAGTTGCTGACGCGCGGGGTCGAATCGAAAATGTCCTGTTTCACGGCTTCGGCGGATTGACTATTGGACTACACTCTCGAAAAAGATTTCCGTGTTCCAGCCATCTTTTCCAGGACTTCCCATGAACGCTCCATCGCTTCCCGATTATCTGGATGATTCCGAAATCGAACGCAACGTCGCCATCGCGCTGGCCGAGGACGTCGGCGACGGCGACCTGACGGCGCGGCTCGTGCCCTCCGGGCGCATCGCCCGCGCCACCGTCATTTCCCGCGAAGAGGCCGTGCTGTGCGGATCGGCGTGGTTCGAACGATGCTTTGAAAAACTCGATGCCTCGATCGAAATCGCCTGGCATGTCCGCGACGGCGAGCGCCTGTCGCCCAACCAGACGATCTGCGAAATGAAGGGGCCGGCGCGTGCCCTGCTCACCGGCGAACGCACGGCGCTCAATTTCCTGCAAATGCTCTCCGGCGTCGCCAGCAAGGCGCGGCGATTCGCCGACGCGGCGGCCGGTACCGGTGCGCGGATCGTCGACACGCGCAAGACGCTGCCCGGCTTGCGGCTGGCGCAAAAATACGCGGTATCGTGCGGCGGCGGCGGCAATCATCGCATCGGCCTGCACGACGCGATCCTGGTCAAGGAAAATCACATCCTGGCCGCCGGCGGCATCGCCGCGGCCCTGGCGGCGGCCCGGCAAATCGCGCAGGCCGAAAGGCGCTGCAAGTTCATCCAGATCGAGGTCGAAAATCTCGACGAGCTTCGGCAGGCGCTCGACGCCGGCGCCGACATGATCCTGCTCGATAACATGAGCCTCGGCGCGATGCGCGAAGCCGTCGCGGTCACCGCCGGCAAGGCTTCTCTCGAAGCGTCCGGCAACGTCAGCCTGGAAACGGTGCGCGCCATCGCCGAGACGGGCGTCGACCGGATATCGGTCGGCGGCCTGACCAAGGACGTGCGCGCGGTGGATTTGTCGATGCGTTTCGAGGATTGAATCTCAACCACGGCGGGCGCGATGATACAAGCGGTTTTACATCGCGCCCTGTCGTGAACCGGAGTTTCCGGAGGTTCCCTTTTTCCTTTTCGCCGCGCCCGCCGTGGTTAACGTTTTTTGGCTCTCGCCACGCCCGCCGCGCCTTTCGCGGTCGATGCTTTCTCTCCGACTTTCTCCGCATAAAGATCATGCTCGTCCGCATCCACCACCCGCACCCTCAGAAAATCCCCCGGTTCGGCGTCGAAACATCCGTCGACGAAAACCACGCCGTCGATTTCCGGCGCGTCGGCGGATGAGCGGGCGATCGCGCCTTCTTCGTCGACTTCATCGACCAGCACGGTGATTTCGCGTCCGATCCTGGCCGCGAGCAATTCGGCGGAAATGTCCTCCTGCGCGGCCATCAGACGGCGGCGGCGTTCTTCGCGCACATCGGCCGGCAGGGCGCCCGGCAGGGCGTTGGCCGCCGCGCCATCGACCGGCGAATAGGCGAAACAGCCGACGCGGTCGAGCCGCGCTTCTTCGAGGAATGCGAGCAGTTCCCCGAATTCGGCCTCGGTCTCGCCGGGAAAGCCGGCGATGAAGGTGCTGCGGATCGTGATGTCCGGGCAGACCGCGCGCCAGGCGCGGATGCGCTCCAGGGTGTTTTCGGCGGCGGCGGGGCGCTTCATGGCCTTGAGGACGCGCGGGCTGGCGTGCTGGAACGGTACGTCGATGTACGGCAGGATTTTGCCCTCGGCCATCAGCGGAATCAGCTCGTCCACGGCGGGATAGGGATAGACGTAATGCAGGCGCGTCCAGACGCCGAGGGCGGAAAGCGCCTCGCACAATTCTTTCAGCTGCGTCTTTATTGGCCGGCCGCCGGCGAAACCGGTCCGGTATTTGACGTCGACACCGTAGGCGGCGGTGTCCTGCGCGATGACCAGGAGTTCCCTGACACCGGCTTCGACGAGATTTTCCGCCTCCCGCAGCACGTCTCCGACCGGCCGGCTGACGAGCGGCCCGCGCAGCGCGGGAATGACGCAGAAGGTACAGGAATGATTGCAGCCCTCGGAAATCTTCAGATACGCGAAATGCGAGGGCGTGAGCCTGACGCCTTGCGGCGGCGCGAGGCTGGCGAAGGAATCATGCGGCCGCGGCAGATGCGAATGCACGTGCCGCAGCACTTCGTCCTCGGCGTGCGGCCCGGTGACCGCCAGCAGCTTCGGATATTTTCCGCGCATCATTTCCCGCTTCGCGCCGAGGCAGCCGGTGACGATGACCCGGCCGTTTTCCCGCAAGGCCTCGCCGATCGCGTCGAGCGATTCCTCGACCGCCGCGTCGATGAAACCGCAGGTATTGACGATCACCAGACCGGCCCCCGCGTAAGTCGGCGAAATCGCGTAACCCTCGGCGCGCAGCCGGGTCAGGATGCGCTCGGAATCGACCAGGGCTTTCGGGCAGCCGAGGGAAACGAAGCCGACGGTCGGCGGGCTGGAATCGGTCATTGCGGGATCATCGCGGAGAAGATCGGAAAGGAAACGCCGCGCGGCGGAAGACGAAACGAAAGCGGCGAGCCTTACCCCGGCACTCACAGTAAATGGCTGTGGCTGCTTCCTTCCGGACCTGACCAGGTTCACCACACTGCGATGCGGGGAGACCCGCCGGGGCGAATTCTAGCACAGCGCGCCGGACAAGTCCGGAATCACGGATCTGCGGCATACGCCGGTAGCGTAGCAACTCATTAGCGGCAGGCATGAATGCCTGCCGCTGTGAACGAACCTGGAAGGGGTTGGCACCCCTCCCAAGTGGCCACGGTCGAAACCCCGGCCTTCAGGCCGGGGTTCCCGCCTTCGCGCCGCCCTGAAGGGCGGGGTTTCAAACCGGAGTCCGTTTTATGATGAAATCGTTTTCATCGTCGCTCCGGAAATTGAAAGCGCCAATTCGCGCGTGGCGATTCATGTTCCGGCCTAGTCCGCCGTGCCCGGCTGTTTGACGCTTTCCCCGGGCGATCGACTTCTTCCGTCACGCCTTCGGCTTGACACTTCCCTCAAGAGAGAGGTTTTGAATGGAGCGCGGGCGGGACGCCCGCGCTCCAATAGGGTTGGCGGTTGCCGGGGATTCCGCGCCGGGCGAGGGTCGCGCCGCAAAAGACAAGCCTCCCTCCTGGGAAGGTGCCGCGCCGAAGGCGGGACGGAGGAAGCCCGCATGGGTTGGGGTAAGCGAAATGAACCCCACCCCATCCCTCGGCGGCGCGTCTTCATTTCGGCTTTCTTGCTCTTGTCCTCGGCCAGTATCGGGACGATCGCGCCCTGCCTTTCCTCCGCATTTCATGCCTTCTCGAACAGCGCGATCGATTCGACGTGCGAGGTATTGGGAAACATGTTGACCACGCCCGCGCCGCGCAGGCAGTAACCTTTCTGGTGAACCAGGATCGCCGCGTCGCGCGCGAGCGTCGCCGGATTGCAGGAAACGTAGACGATCCGCCACGGGCCGTCCTCGCCGAGGGCCTTGACCAGTTCGGCCGCGCCCTCGCGCGGCGGGTCGATCAGCATCTTGTCGAAACGGCCGAGCGCGGCGAGCGATTCGGGCGTCGCCTCGAAAAGGTTGGCGGCGAGATAGTCGACCCGGTCGCCCAGGCCGTTGGCGGCGGCGTTTTCCCTGGCCCGGCGCGTGAGTTCGGGACTGCCCTCTATGCCCAGCGCCCGCGCGCCGGAACGCGCGATCGGCAGCGTGAAATTGCCGATGCCGCAAAACATGTCGGCGACGCGTTCTCCTTCCCGCGCATCGAGCAGCGTCATCGCCCGGCGCACCAGTACGCGGTTGACCGCGTGGTTGACTTGCGTGAAGTCTGTCGGCGAAAAAAAGTGTTCGATGCCGTAATCCGGCAAACGGTAGGATAGCTTGCGCCCGTCCAACGGATGGAAGCGGAAAACCGAGGCGGGGCCGTGGGGTTGCAGGTAAAAGACGACGCCGTGCCGGTCGGCGAAGGCGCGCAGCAGCGCCTCGTCGGCGGCGTCGGGCGGTTCCAGGACGCGCAGCGCCAGCGCCGTCATGGTCTCGCCGGCGGCCAGCTCGATCTGCGGCATCGCCGTCCGGATCGACAGCGCGGCGATCAGTTCGCGCAACGGCAGCAGCAGGCCGGAGACGTGCTCCGGCAGGATCGGGCATTGCCGCATGTCGGCGACGTAGCTGCTTTTGCGTTCGTGGAAGCCGATCAACATGCCGCCTTTCTTCGGCACCATGCGCGCCGACAGGCGGGCGCGAAAGCGGTAGCCCCACGGCAGGCCGTGGATCGGCGCGTAAACCTGCCCGGCGGTCAGGCGGCCGAGGTGCCACAGGTTGGCTTCCAGCAGGCGCTGCTTGGCCGCCACCTGCGCCGGCGGGTCGATGTGCTGCATGCTGCATCCGCCGCACACGCCGAAATGCGGGCACCCCGGTTCGATCCGGCTGGCGGAGGCCTCGACGACGCGGTCGAGGCGGGCGATCTCGTAGGCCGGCTTTTTCCTGTAGCAGGAATAGTCGACGCGCTCGCCCGGCAGGGCGCCTTCGACGAAAACCGTCTTGCCTTCGAGCCGCGCGACGCCGCGCGCTTCATGATCGAGCGACTCGATGATTCCCGTCGGCATGGCGCATCCCCGAAACCGAAAAGGCGTGATTCTATCTTTCATCCGGCGTTCGCGGAAAGCGCGAGGGAGAAACGCCGTCCGGGAATCTTCGTTGGCGTTCGCCGCATGGCCTACAGTTCTTGCCACGGGTGCCGTTATACATTTTTACAGTTGAAAGGGAGTTGGCGTTTTCATTTCAGAGAACCATTCAAAACGTCATGGCTTGCCCGATGCCAGATCCTTATTTTTTCCTCAACTCCGTTCTCGCGCCCAATCGCGGGTGGGTCGCCTTGGACTGGCAGTCCGAATCCCTGGCCGGAACCGATTTTCCGACGTTCATCCGGCGCTACGCCGAATCCGCCGCCGCTCCCCTGGCGCGCGTATTGCCGCTGGTCTCGCCGATCCAGGCCGGATTCGTGCTGAAGGAAGAATTCATCGGCGCTTTCGCCAACGAGCCGGTGATCTTCGTCCTGCCCGAATCCTGCCTGGCCGACGAACAGGTTGTCGGGCGCTGCAAGGAATTGCGCCAGCATGGCTGGTCGCTGGCGCTCCAGGTCGAGACTTCCGAATCCCCGCACCAGGCGCGCCGCGCCGCGTTCGACGCCCTTCGTTTCGACGCCGGGTTCGCCCGCCGGGAGTTCTCGGCCCGTGACCTCAACTACATCGGCAACGCCGGTTTCAGGAAAATCGCCACGCGCGTCGACACATACGAGACGTTCGAATGGCTGACGTGGAAAGGCATCGAGTGGTCGGACGGTCATTTCCTGACCACGCCGCGCCAGCGCCGCGGCAATGCCCCCGATCTTTCCCGCCTGAAACTGCTCAAGCTGCTGGACTTGGTCAGGCGGGACGGCGACACGCGGGAAATCGAAGCCATTTTCCGCGAAGAGGCCAAGCTCTCCTACGACCTGCTGCGCCTCGTCAACTCGGTCGCCGTCGGCGCGCGCGTCAGGATCAGCAATTTTTCCCAGGCGATCGCCATCCTCGGCCGCCGCCAGCTGCAACGCTGGCTGCAACTGATGATCTACGCCAACAACCCGGCGGGCGGCGACGCGGCGAATCCACTGATGCAGATCGCCGCCGCGCGCGGACGCCAGATGGAACTGCTCGGCGCGGCCATCGACCCGATTCCCGACATCCCGGAATTGACCGACAACGCATTCATGACGGGCCTGTTCTCCCTGCTCGACGTGCTGATCGACCTGCCGATGAGCGAAATTCTCAAAGAATTCCCGTTGCAGGACAAAGTGATCGACGCCCTGACCGATCCGGCCGGCGGCGGTGTTCTCGGCCAACTGCTGCTGGCCATCGCCCACGGCGAAGCCGGCGATTTCGCGTCGGCCTCGCGCATCCTCTCCAGCCTGGGCATCAACCCGGCCGTACACGCAAAATCGCAAGTCACCGCCTTTTATTGGGCCAGCCGGATCAACGCCGACAACCACGACGACTGACCACCGGGCGTTCCCGCGCCCAGGGCGTTTTTCGTTCATTCCCTTGCGACGCAAGCCGGGCGTTTTGCGGAAAAACCGCAGGGATGGACACCTTCGCTCGCCCGCAAATTTTCCGCACGTGGCGCGCTGGAACAAAATCTCCCTCTTGAGGGAGGCGGGTCGGAAGGAGTTTGGCGGTTGAGGGAGAAGCCGGCGGTTGAGGGAGAAGCAGGGCGGTTGAGTTTCCAGACAAGAGAGGTGGCCCGCGCGATAGCGCATTTTTGAACCACACCCCCATAAACCTCCGTCATTCCCGGAAAGCGGGAATGACGATGGGGATGGAACCGGCAAAGGCAACGGCGAACCGGATTTCCGCTTGTCGCGGGAATGACGAGATGGCTTGACGATCTGGTCCTCGATACCCGATACCCGGCTTCCAATCCCTGTACCGCCTCACTTCACCATCGTTTTCCCATCCGCGTTCGGAAATTCAACTGCCTGACTCCTTCCAACCCACGGCTTCGCCGTGGGCCACCTCCCTCAAGAGGGAGGCTTGAGATGGATGGCCCGCGCGATAGCGCATTTTTG
>JAIRPF010000140.1 GCA_031257115.1 Accumulibacter sp. | reverse complement strand
CGAAGGCCATCCCGACAAAGTCGCCGACCAGATTTCGGACGGCGTTCTCGACGCCATTCTGGCCGAGGATCCCCACGGCCGCGTCGCCTGCGAGACCCTGGTTTCCACCGGTCTCGTGGTGATTTCCGGGGAGATCACCACCACGGCGCAGATCAATTACCGCGAGATCGCCCGGAACACCGTCCGCCGCATCGGCTACGACGATTCCGGGATCGGTTTCGATTACAAGAGCTGCGCCATCCTCACCGCGATCAACCGCCAGTCGCCGGACATCGCCCAGGGCGTCAACGAGGGCCAGGGGATCGACCTCGACCAGGGCGCCGGCGACCAGGGGCTGATGTTCGGCTACGCCTGCCGGGAGACGCCTTCGCTGATGCCGTTCCCGATCTATTACGCGCACCGCATCATGCAGCGCCAGGCCGAGGTGCGCAGGGACGGCCGCCTGCCCTGGCTGCGGCCCGACGCCAAGAGCCAGCTTTCGGTGCGCTACGCCGGCGGCCAGCCGAAAGCCATCGACACCGTCGTCGTCTCCACCCAGCACGACCCCGAAGTGTCGCACGCGCAAATCACCGAGGCGGTGATCGAGGAAATCGTCAAGCCGGTATTGCCCAAGGAAATGCTGACCGGCGAGATCCGCTACCTCATCAACCCGACCGGGCGTTTCGTCGTCGGCGGGCCGCACGGCGACTGCGGGCTGACCGGGCGCAAGATCATCGTCGACAGCTACGGCGGCACCGCGCGCCACGGCGGCGGCGCTTTCTCCGGCAAGGATCCGTCGAAGGTCGACCGGTCGGCTGCCTACGCGGCGCGCCACGTCGCCAAGAACGTCGTCGCGGCCGGCCTCGCCGAACGCTGCGAAGTGCAGATCGCTTACGCCATCGGCGTCGCCAGGCCGGTTTCCCTGATGATCGAGACCTTTGGCACCGGCAGGATCGCCGACGAAAAGATCGCCGCGCTGGTCGGCCAGCATTTCGACCTGCGTCCGAAGGGCATCATCCAGGCGCTCGACCTGCTGCGCCCGATCTACGCCAAAACGGCGGCCTACGGCCATTTCGGCCGCGAGGAGCCGGAGTTCACCTGGGAAGCCATCGACAAGGCCGCCGCCCTGCGGGCCGACGCCGGGCTGTAGGTTTTTCGTTCGAATCCTTGACCACGGAGGATACGGAGAAAGGACAATAGCTTGGAGTGAGTGTAGCGAACCCCAACGCAAGCCGTTTCAAGCGTTGGGGGGCGCCTTGCTCACCTCAATCTATGTGTGCTAGTTAGTTGCTTTTTTGTCGAACAAAGTTAAATTCGTAAACCTTTCCCTTGGCGGTGACTTCGAACCGCAGCATGTCATTGGGCTTGACAAACTGATCGCAGCAGTTTTTTACGATCAAATCACCGGATACCATCTTCAATGGTTCCACGGTGGTCGCTTGAAGCATCGAAGCCGCCGCCTGTTCCTGAGCCTGGGCGCTGTATTCGAGTTGACGTACGCCCAACACCGTTGCGCCACCCACCATGGCACCAGCAAGAATACCTGCCGCCGGGTCGTATACTGTGGTTTTGGTACTTCCCGCAAAGCCAACAAAGTTGCGCGGCGAACTCACGAAGCCAGAGTACTTTGTGTTATAGGTCTGACGGGATGAGGCGTGTGCCGCTCCAACCGCCGCCAAACCTCCGAGGACGGCAAGCAAGGCTTGCTTGGCTTCTTTTTCTGACTGGATTTCAGCTATACGCTCGTCGTAACTGTAAAGTGGCATCTGCTCGCTCCGAAAATACGCTTTCACGTTATCAGGGCTGAAATTGACATTTTCCGTACCGTTGTTTGCATAGCCGATAGTGAAAGTCGGTGAATCGGTTTTTTGAGTCCGGTAAGTTGGATACATGAAGACTTCTTGATCCGTGTCTTTGACTGACAAGACGCCGACGCCTTGGTTGAATTGCAGCGTTTGTGATTCGCCCGTAGTCTGTGGCTTATATGTCACGATTGTCGAACAACCTGTAGTCATGATCGCTATCGCCGTGATGACGACAAGGCGCCTCGGGGATTGAGAAAATCTTGGTTCTTGCTCGAAAATGTGCATTACTCACTCCTTTCTGACGTGACGCTTTCTTCGATGATTCGAATGGTGGGTTTCGCTTCGTTCACCCCAACCTATGTGTGTGATGTCACTGCGCCGTAGCTGGAGCCACGCTTGAGCTTGGCCTGGATGCCGCGGACGTTTCGCAAGACTTTATTTCCATCGCGCGGCGTATGGCCTCCCGTTCGCCGCGAACGGTAGCCAATTCACTGGCCTCGATGCCATCGCCCTGGCCATGGCCATACCAGAAGGCTTGGGTCTCGCTCGTCTTTATTCGCTGTTCTTGCGCGCTCACCAGTTGATTTTCGCGCCGGGAAAGAGAAGAAAGTTCCGCGGACAGACGGGAACACTCTATCCCCTCATATCTGAGATGAGAGATATATGCCCCGGTAATCTGGGAGGGAGGGGTTGGCATGTTCATGCATCCAGACACGAGCAAGGCAATACAAAAGCTTGTTCCGGCAAGAAATTCCCGCGAGATATTCATTTTCTGTCCTTTCGATGGTTACGTTCGTCCTGCCGTAAGCCGGACGGGAGTTTGTCTCGTTGCGAGACTCATTTTAACACTTTGAGTTTGGTTTTGCCCGGATGCTGGCATGAACCAAACGCAAAATGTGTGGTTTTACCTGGGACATGCCGGAAAACTCCCCGTATGTCCAACCCAACCCAAAAGCGTGACGCGGTGTGCCTTTTCGCCGCCAACATGCGGCGTTTGCGCAAGGCGAGCGCGTTGACGCAGGAACAGGTCGCCGAGCGCGCCGATCTGCACCCGAACTACATCAGTTCCGTGGAGCGCGGCGAGCGCAACATTTCGTTGCGCAACATCGAACGGATTGCCTGCGCGTTGGATGTCTCGATGGCAGATCTGGTAACAGCCCCGAAACTCCCTGACAAGGCTTGCCATGACAGGAGAAATGCGCGGAACGACGAGATCGGCGGTAAACCGCCAAAACCATAGTTTGGTCTGGAATGGCCGTGGTTTCGCCGCAACCCGGCCTGCGGTCTGGCATAAGGTATGGCCGCTGAAAACGGGGCGCGGCCCGCCGTCCCGTCGCGCCCGACAACCAGGGCATACATCGCCCCGAATGGCGGAAACGATGATTTTCTGCCAGAATCCGCCCAAATGAATCATCCGGATGGATTCGCCGCATTCGGTTGGCGAAACTGAACGGCAGAAACGTCATGCTCAAGAAGATCAGCGTCAGGCAGCTCACCGTGGGAATGTATCTCAAGGCATTCTGCGGGTCGTGGCTGGACCATCCCTTTTTGCGCAACTCTTTCGTGATCTCCGACCCGAAGGACATCGGGCGCATCCTGGCCAGCAGCATCCAGGAAGTGTGGATCGACGCCGCGCGGGGTCTCGACATCCCGCCCGACGAGCCGGCGATTTCCGAGGCGAAGGCGGAGGAGCAGGTCGACGCCGAACTGTTCGCCGCGTCGCAGGCCGCGCGCAGTACCGCTCCGGCGCCGATGCGGCAGGAAATAGCGCGGGCGTCGAAGATCTGCGCCCAGGCCAAGCAGGCCGTCACATCGATGTTCCGGGAAGCGCGCATGGGCAGGACGGTGGATGCCGGCGGCGCGCGCCGGCTGGTCGAAGAAATTTCGGACTCGGTGACGCGCAATCCCTGCGCGCTGATCAGCATCGCCCGCCTGAAAACGGCCGACGACTATACCTACCTGCATTCCGTCGCGGTCTGCGCGCTGATGATCGCCCTGGGCCGCCAGCTCGGACTCGGCGGGGATATGAACCACAAGCTGGGCATCGCCGGCCTGCTGCACGACCTGGGCAAGGCCATGATACCGAAGGATATCCTGAACAAGCCGGGCAAGCTGACCGACGAGGAATTCCGGGTCATGAAAACGCATCCGGAGGAAGGCTACAAGCTCTTGCGGGAGAACGGCGGCGTCGACGAGATCATCTGCGACGTCGTCCTGCATCATCACGAAAAGATCGACGGTTCGGGCTATCCCAGGGAATTCAAGGACAACGAGATCAGCCTGTACGCCAAGATGGGCGCGGTCTGCGACGTCTACGACGCCATCACTTCGAACCGCCCCTACAAGGCTGGCTGGGACCCCGCCGAATCGCTGCGCAAGATGGCCGAGTGGACCAAGAACCATTTCGACCCGACCGCTTTCCAGGCTTTCGTCAAGAGCATGGGCATCTACCCGATCGGTTCGCTGGTCCGGCTCAATTCCGGCCGTCTCGGCGTTATCGTCGATCAATCGCCGAAATCGCTGCTCACGCCGCGCGTCCGGGTGTTTTTCTCCACGCGCGGCAACGCGCGCATCCGGCCGGAACTGGTCGACCTTTCGATGCCCGGCTGCGCGGAAAAGATCGTCAGCCGCGAAGATCCGGCCCTCTGGAATTTTCCGGGCCTCGACGAACTCTGGCTGCTGCCGGCGGAAGGCTGATTCCTTCCGGGCGCGCCGCGACTCAGCGACGGGCTTTTCCCGCTATTTTTTCAGGCTGTCGCGGATTTCGCGCAACAGCAGGATGTCCTCGGGCGTGGCCGGGGGCGGGGCGGGCGGCTCGGCCTTGCGCAGGCGGTTCATCTGCTTGACCATCATGAAGATGATGAAGGCCAGGATGATGAAATTCACCACGATGGTGACGAAACTGCCATAGGCGAACACCGGCACCTGCGCTTTCCTGAGCGCGTCGAGCGTCATCGCCGTGCCGGGCGGGACGCTGCCCAGGGTCACGAACATCCCGGAAAAATCCAGCCTGCCGCCCATGATGAACGCGATGACCGGCATGATCAGGTCGCCGACGACGGAATCGACGATCTTGCCGAAAGCGCCGCCGATGATCACGCCGACGGCGAGATCCATGACGTTGCCCCTCATGGCGAATTCCTTGAACTCCCGCATCACGCTCATGGCGTCTCCTCCAAACGGTCTGGGAAAGGGAAAAAAACGGAACGGCCGCTACTCTACGGCCTGCCGCGCGGCGAGGCAACGGTTCCATTTCCGGATGGCCCGCGCCTTCGCCGGTTTCGCCTTGCCGCGTAACGGCTTCGTGGCGCGAACGGTTTGGAAATGAGGTAAATTTGACCTGATCGCGGCGGATACGGTAAAAAGCGCTTTTCTCCGCCGCGCATTGACCATCGCGGTCTGGAGCGGCTAATCTAAAAGAATCGGGCGGGCAAGCGCCGCGCGTGCGCAACGAATCATGGACAATGTTTATTCCGAAGAAGACGTCGAACGCTGCACTTTGACCAGCGCGCGCGAAATTGCCTTTCAGATCAAGGGATTGATAAAGCGCGGCAGCAAGGTTTCCGTCGCTTTCCATGAAGGCCGGCAGGGTTTTCTGACCATTCTCACGGATATGTCGCTCCAGGACGGACTGTTTTATTTCGACGTGAGCGGCAGCGATGAAATCAACCGGGAGTTTCTCAAGGCCGAGAGCTGCGCTTTCACGGCGCTCGTCGAAGGCGTCCGCATCCAGTTTTCCGCGAAAGGCTGCCATGAAACGAAGCTGCGCGGCGAAACCCTGTTCGCCGCCCGGATTCCGCAAAACATGCTGCGCCTGCAACGGCGCGACACGTTCCGCCTGCCGCTGCCGGGCGTTCCCTGCCGGGTACGCGAGGGAACGCCCAATGAAGAATTGCTCACCCTGCGCGACATCTCGGTCAGCGGCATCGGCGTTTCTTCCACCACGCCCCTCGACTATGCGCAATTGGACGTGCTGGAGAACTGCTGGATCGACCTGCGCGAAAATGGGACGATCCGCTGCGCGCTGGAGGTGCGCTACGTCAGAATCGTCGAGAACCGCGCCGGCAAGCCGGTCTGGCACATGGGATGCCGTTTCATCGGGCTGCCTCTCGCGAGTGAAATGCAGATACAGCGTTTCCTGGCCAGGATAGAAGCCGAGCGGCTGGCCTTGGCGCCCGGCTGATTCCATTTCCGGATCGATCGCGCCGCGAAGACGCGCCGCGGACGGCGCAAATGGCGCGGCAAGGCGAAACCGGCAAAGGCGCGGGCCGTTTAGAATTGGAAGCAACCAATTAGCGGCAGGCATTCACGCCTGCCGCTGTGAACGAACCTGGAAAGGATTGGCACCCCTCCCAGGCGGCCACGGTCGAAACCCCGGCCTTCAGGCCGGGGTTCCAGCCTTCGCGCCGCCCTAAAGGGCGGGGTTTCAAACCGGAGTCAGTTTTATGATGAACGGCCGGACGCGGTCGGCCACGGAGCACCGGGATGACATTCGATAAAACGCCCATTTCGTCCATTCACACCATCCGCCCGACGCCGGACGGCGCCGTCGAGATCATCGACCAGACGGCGCTTCCGCACGTCTGCCGGATCGCGCGGCTGAACCGCCTGGAAGACGCCGCGCGGGCGATCCGGGACATGCAGGTGCGCGGCGCGCCGCTGATCGGCGTCACCGCCGCCTACGGCGTGGCGCTGGCCATGAGGGACGACGGCGAGGCGCTGGACGCGGCCATCGCCGCGCTGGCGGCGACCCGGCCCACGGCGGTCAACCTGGGCTGGGCGCTCGCGCGGATGCGGGCGCGGCTCACGGCGCTCCCCGCCGGCGCGCGCGCCGAGGCGGCGTGGCGGGAAGCCGGCGCGATCGCCGGGGAGGACGCCGAACAATGCCGCCGCATCGGCGAGCACGGCCTCGCCCTGCTGCGTCCGCTCGCGGCCCGGCGCGGACGGCTCGACCTGATGACCCATTGCAACGCCGGGCGGCTGGCCGCCGTCGATTTCGGCACGGCGCTCGCGCCGATCTACGCCGCGTTCGACGCCGGCATCCAGGTCCACGTCTGGGTATCCGAAACCCGTCCGCGCAACCAGGGCCTGCTGACGGCCTGGGAGTTGAAGCAGCGGGGCGTGCCGCGCACGCTCTTCGCCGACAACGCCGCCGGCGCGCTGCTCGCGCAAGGTCGGACCGACGCCGTGATCGTTGGTGCCGACCGCATTGCCGCCAACGGCGACGTGGCCAACAAGGTCGGCACCTACCTGAAGGCGCTCGCCGCGCGCGCGGCGGGTGTTCCGTTCTACGTCGCCGCGCCGCGCTCGACGATCGATTTTTCCTGCCCCGAAGGCCGCGCCATTCCGATCGAAGAGCGCCAGGGCGATGAACTGCGCCTCATTCAGGGAATCGACGAAACAGGAAATCCCGGCGCGATCCGCGCGATTCCCGCCGATGAATCCGTGCTCAATCCGGCGTTCGACGTGACCCCGGCGCGGCTGATCGACGCGATCATCACCGAACGCGGCGCTTGTCCGGCGACGACGGCCGGTCTGCGCGGGCTTTATCCGGAAACGGGCGAAGACCTTGACGGCGGGCACGGCGAAAAGCAAAAGTCTTGACCACGACGGGCACGGCGAAAAAGCGGAAGGCGAAGGAAAGACACCATCATTCTCACAAATCCCCGTCATTCCCGCGAACGCGGGAATCCAGCGCGTGGACTCCGGCGCGAAGCGCCGCAAGAACCCTCCCCCTCCCGAGGAAGGTGTCGCGCTGAAAGCGTGACGGAAGGAGTTTGGCCGTTGGATTTCCAGACGCGGATGAACAGGAAACCCCATCATTCCTTTAGCTGCCGGAATCCAGTCCGTTCATCAAACATTCACGCCTGAAACTCAACCGCCAAACTCCTTCCGACTCGCGCTGCCACGCGAGCCACCTCCCTCAAGAGGGAGGTTTTTATATTGGAGCGTGGGCGGGACGCCCGCGCTCCATTTATTGATGAACGAACCGGATTCCGGCTTGCGCTGGAATGACGGCGTTCACGGGTGCGTATTTCCTTCGGCGGATGGCTTTCATTGCCACGGTTCCGTGGTAATGGGATGAATCGCTTGCGCCGTGAGGATGGACGCGAAAGATTCGCGGAAATGGGACGCCCCGGCGCGGGAGCGCGGTCAGAGCACCTGGTTGACCAAGCGGTCGGCGCGCACGCGGGCCAGGCGCTTGAGCAGGCGCTGCACGGGGGCGGGATAGGCTTCGACGGCGTCCAGGGCTTCGTGGCTCGCGAGCCGCTGCGTATGCGCCAGTATCCGCTCCAGTTCCGCGCGATGCGCTTCGACGAGCAGCGCGTTCGGGTCGTGGATCAGCAGCCCGTTTTCCAGGTCGAGCCGCCAGGCGCGCGGGTTGATGTTGTTGCCGGTCAGCAGGGCGTAGCGGTCGTCGACCCACAGCCCCTTGACGTGGAAGCTGTTGTTGCCGTCCCGCCAAAGGCGCACGTCGAGCCGCCCGGCGTCGATGAATCTCTGCCGCGCCCTGCAAAAGCGGCGCAGGTTGGATTCGTAGAGATAAGGCAGCGCGCCGATGGTCTTGAACGGCTCATCGGGCGGAATGTAAAAGTCGTTGGCGGTCTTGTCGCCGAGCACGATCGTCACATGGCAGCCGCTTCTCAGGCAGGCGTCGAGCGCGCGCCGTACCGGCCCCGGCGGATTGAAGTACGGCGTAAACAGCACCAGACGGGTTTTCGCCTCGTGGATCAGTTCGACGATCGTCCGGTTGAGTTCGTTGTCGCGGACGCCGAGGCCGAACAGCGGCGTCACCCCGATCTCGCCCTGGCGGACGCGGTCGCCGGCGAAGCGGTAGCGGGTACGCGCCAGTTCGCGGCGAAACCTGACGATGTCCGGACGGAGTTCCGCCGTTTTCGGCGCGCTCGGCGCGTTCAGCGAATGCACGGCCGGACTCCGGCGCAGCGCCTGGTCGAGCGCGACGGCCAGGCAATCGGCGAGCGCGCGGCTGCGGATCAGATGGTAACGGTCGAGGCGGTAGCGGTCATGGCGCTGAAGATAAACGTCGTTGAGGCTGGCGCCGCTGTAAAGAACGGCGTCGTCGATGATGAAACCCTTCAGGTGCATGACGCCCATTAACTCGCGGCGCTGCACGGGAACGCCGTAGACTTCCACGCCCGGCCCGAAGCGTCTGGCCAGCGCGCGATACATCGCGGCGTTGCCCGCCGAGCGGGCCTTGCCGATCAGCCCGCGCTGGGCGCGGTGCCAGTCGACGAAGACCGCCGCGGTGAGTTCCGGACGCGCCGCCTTGGCGGCGTGCAATGCCTCCAGGATTTCCCGCCCGCCGTCATCGTTCTCCAGATACAGCGCGGCGAGCAGGACACGCTGGCGCGCGCCGGCGATCAGCGCGAGCAGGGCGCGCCGGTACGCCTCCGGGCTTTCCAGGGTCTCGAAATTCTCGGCCGCGACCGGGATGGCCGACAGGGCGCCGGGAGAGGCCCGGTTCCGCGCCTTGTCCCGCCAACTGTGCCAGACGGCGGGCAAACCACGGGGTTCTGACGACTGTTCTTGGACGTTTTTCACGGCCCGGATTATACCGGCGGCGCGCGAGTCGTGGAATCCGGCGGCGAAGGGCCGCCGATGATTTGAACATGCTCAATCCTCCTTGTCCCGTGAATGGCCTGTCCATAACCCGATGACGAGCGGCACGAGCCAGTCACCGCCGTTCGGTCGCGGGGTTGGCGGCGGATCGGGCGGACCGTGGTGGCTCGCGCATGGGGCCGATGAAGCGGGATCGGCATGATCGACCACGGGCGGCGCGATGAAAGGTTCGTTATGGCGGATGCGCCACCATGCCTCGATGGCAACGCGGATGCCCGCCAATGGCAGCAGCGCCAGGACCAGCAAAATGACGGCCGGAACAAAGATCGCGCCGCGGATTGCAACCGGCAAGCATATGACGGCAAGACTCGCGATGAGGCGCATGAGCCAATGACTCTCCGCGGGCTGAATGAGAATAAACAGACAGCCCCACACGGCGATGAACAGTATGCCGCGCCAGAATATCAGATGACCCTTTATCCGAGCGTCAAAAAAATCGCCCGGTGACATGCCCAATGCCTTCTCCCGCGAGGCGCGGTTACTTTTCTTGCGCCTTCGTTTTTCTTCCAGTCTCCGCTCTTCTTCCAGCCGCCATGCCCCGGGCGATGCCGCGCGCGACTCCGCCGGAACGGATGTCGCATCGGCTTCAATCCCTTGCGCCCCATTCTTCGGCCGATACAGTACGCAGAAATACATCAGGAGCATCAGCGCGCATGGCACGATCATCAACAATCTGTCGCCCACGTTCGGCATCAGGATCGCTCCGATCAGGACGAACACGGCCGCCGCCGCGCCCCAGCCGGAAAAAGCGCCGAACAGACAGGCAATGATGCGGCCTTTCCCGCGCGCCACCCAGCGCTTGGCCGTGGTTATCCATGCCCATATCCACGCCAAAGCAGCATCAGAAGTATCGCCAGATCTTCGCTCATGACTCGCCTCCGCGAGCATCGTCCATCGCCTTGGAAAGCCACGGGCAGGAATGAAACAGGGGGACAATATGCTTGATCGACGAAAGTAAAGTCTGCCGGCCGGCGCGCGGAGGAATCGCTTGGTGTTGATAGAATCGCTTCTTTCATTTTTTCAAGGCGCGCCCATCATGTCCAACGTTCCTTCCGCCGGACTCCAGCCGGCCCCGCGCCGTCTCGGTACGCCGCTCAGCCCCTCGGCCACGCGCGTGATGCTGCTCGGCGCGGGCGAACTCGGCAAGGAGGTGCTCATCGCGCTACAGCGCCTGGGCGTCGAAACGATCGCCGTCGACCGCTACGCCGGCGCGCCGGGCATGCAGGTGGCGCATCGCGCGCACGTGGTGACGATGACCGACGCGCCCGCGCTGCGCGCGCTGATCGAGCGGGAACGCCCGCATCTCGTCGTTCCCGAAATCGAGGCCATCGCCACGGAAATGCTGCTCGATATCGAGCGCGAAGGGCTGGCCGAGGTCATTCCGACGGCGCGCGCCACGCTTCTCACGATGGATCGTGAAGGCATCCGCCGTCTGGCCGCCGAACGGCTCGGCCTGCCCACCTCGCCCTACGCCTTCGCCGGTTCGCTCGCCGAACTCGAAGCCGCGATCGGCGCGGGCATCGGCTACCCTTGCCTGGTCAAGCCGACGATGTCCTCGTCGGGCAAGGGGCAGTCGCTGCTGCGCGGCCCGGACGATGTCGGCGGGGCGTGGGAATACGCCATGCAGGCCGGCCGCGTCGCCAAAAGCCGGGTGATCGTCGAAGGTTTCATCGATTTCGAATACGAAATCACCCTGCTCACGGTGCGCGCCGTCGGCGCGGGCGGCGAGGTGGAAACCCATTTCTGCGAACCGGTCGGCCACGTCCAGGTCAATGGCGACTACGTCGAATCCTGGCAGCCGCAGGCCATGAGCCTCGCCGCGCGGGGAAAGGCGCAGGCCATCGCCGGGGCGATCACCGGCAATCTCGGCGGACGCGGTATCTTCGGCGTCGAAATGTTCGTGCGCGGCGACGAGGTGTGGTTCTCCGAAGTCAGTCCGCGTCCGCACGACACCGGCCTGGTGACGCTCGCCTCGCATCGCCTGTCCGAATTCGAGCTGCACGCCCGCGCCATTCTCGGCCTGCCGGTCGACACGTCCCTGCGCGCGCCGGGCGCGTCGGCGGTGATCTACGGCGGCCTCGACGCTAGGGGCATCGCCTTCGAAGGCGTGGCCGAGGCGCTGCGCGTGCCGGGCAGCGACCTGCGCCTGTTCGGCAAGCCCGAAAGTTTCAAAAAACGCCGCATGGGCGTCGCCCTCGCCACGGGTGTCGACACCGACGAAGCGCGCAAACGGGCCAAACTGGCCGCGAGCAAGGTTCGCCCGGTGGCGGTGCAAAGCGCGTGAACATTCGCCGGGCTGAAGAACCGATTTGACCTCGGCAAACGCGGCGAAAGTCAAGAGCGAAAAGCGTTCGACCACGGCGG
>JAIRPF010000204.1 GCA_031257115.1 Accumulibacter sp. | reverse complement strand
AAACAACAACCATCGTCTTCCCTGCCGTATCGGAACCCCGACCGCCTAATTCCTTCCTCGATGGCCTGACTCCTTCCGACTCGCACTATCGCGCGAGCCACCTCACTCTCGAGGGAGGTTTATCCTTGCGGCGCTCCGCGCCGGGGGTACGTGCTGGATTCCCGCTTGCGCGGGAATGACGGTGTCGAAAAACGAAAACAGGGAACCGCTTGGCTTTCGCCCGATTCCCGCCTTTGCTTCTCGTCGTGCCCGCCGTGGTCGCCGCGCTCAAGGCTTTTCGTTCCTGTTCTTCGTCGTGCGCGTCGTGCCCGTCGTGGTTGATGGTTTTTCGCCATGCCCGCCGTGGCCGATCGTTTTTCTCAGGTGCCCGTCTCGAATTCCAGCGGAATGTCCTTGCGGAACGCCGTCGCGGTGAACAGGGCGACCAGTTCGTCGTGCTCGTCGCTGACGCGGACTTCGAAAGTCGCCAGTTTCTTGTGAACGTGCAGGGCGCGCGCGTCGGCGAACAGGGTGCCTTTTTCCGTTCCCTTGAAATAACGGATGCTGGTTTCGATCGACACGGCCAGGTTGCCGTAGGCATTGACCGCAGCGGCAAAGGCCAGGTCGGCGAGCGTGAAGATCGCGCCGCCCTGGACCGTGTTTCCGGCGTTGAGATGTTTTTCGCCGATTTCCATCCGCGCTCTTGCGCGGCCCGGCTCGACTTCCAGCAGTTCGATTCCCGCAAGCGCCGCGTACCGGTCGCGCCCGAAAAATTCCTTGATCGTCATCCGTTGGTTCTCCTGTCTTTCCGGCGGCGTCTGGGAAAAACATACGCGATTCCCGCTCCCGCTCCGATCCGCCGAGCGCCGGGAGCGGACATCCAGATCATGCCTCTTTTCCCAGTTTCGCCGCCACCGCCGCCGCGCGCGCCGCGCTCAGGCGTTCCGGAATGTCTTCCCGGCGGCGACAGCCGCGCGCGATCGACGCGGCGTCGACCGATTGCGCGGCCTCCAGCGCCAGCGGGAACAGGTTCCGGGCGGGGACGGGCTTGTCCTGCCAGCCGAGCCGGCCGTGGAAATCGCAATCGCAGGCTTCCAGAAGCTGGCGGAAGCGTTGCGGGCGGCGCAGGGCGTCCGTCTTTTCCAGCAGGCGCGCGATTGTCGAGGCGCGCATCTCCGGGCCGCGCCGGATGTCGCCGTGGTGGCGGGCCACCAGCAGGGCCAGGTCGCGGCATTCCGCCGGCGCTTTCAGGCGGGCGCACGCTTCCTCCACCAGCGCGAGACCGCGCGCCTCGTGGCCGGGATGACGCGGCAGATCGGCCGCCGGCGTCAGTCCCTTGCCCAGGTCGTGCAGCAGCACGGCGAAGCGGACCGGCAGGGCGAAGCCTTCCCGCGCCGCGCAATCGAGCGCCAGCAGCACGTGCGTTCCCGTGTCGATTTCAGGATGGTAATCCGCCCGCTGCGGCACGCCGAACAGCCGGTCGAGCGCCGGCAGGATACGCTTCAGCGCGCCGCACTCGCGCAGCGTCCGGATCATGCGCGAAGGCGTCGCCTCCATCAGTCCGCGCGCCAGTTCCTGCCAGACGCGCTCGGCGACCAGATGGTCCGCCTCGCCCGTTTCGGTCATTTGCCGCATCAGCGCCATCGTTTCCGGAGCGATGGAAAAATCGCCAAAGCGCGCGGCGAAGCGCGCGACGCGCAGGATGCGCACCGGGTCCTCGGCGAACGCCGGGCCGACGTGGCGCAGCACGCGCGCCGCCAGATCGGCGCCGCCGCCGAACGGATCGGTCAGCGTCCCATCCCCGGCACGGGCGATGGCGTTGATCGTCAAGTCCCGGCGCGCCAGATCCTCTTCCAGCGTCACTTCGGGCGAAGCGTGAAAAGCGAACCCCTTGTAGCCGTGGCCGGTCTTGCGCTCGGTGCGGGCCAGCGCGTATTCCTCGTGCGTGACCGGATGCAGGAAAACGGGGAAATCCTTGCCGACCGGCCGGAAACCACGCGCGAGCATCGCCTCGGGCGAAGCGCCGACGACCACGAAATCGCGATCCTGCACCGGCAGGCCGAGCAATTCGTCGCGCACCGCCCCGCCGACCGAGAAAATCCTCATGCCGAACCGGGCCGTCTACCGGGCTTCCGCGATGGAAGCCTGGCGCCATTCCTGCATCGCGGGCAGCGCGGCCATGGTTTCCACCCACTGGCGGGACGCTTCCGGCAAGTCGACGTGATAGGTCAGGAAGCGAAAGACGACGGGCGCATACATGGCGTCGGCGTTGGTGAAACCGCCGAACAGGAAAGGCCCCTTCTGGCCGTGGCGCTGCCGGCAGTCCTGCCACATGGAAACGATGCGTGCCACATCCGCCTCCACTTCCACCGACGGCGTCGAGAACGGCAGCGAAGCCCGCACGTCGAGCGGCATTCCCTGGCGCAGCGCGGCGAATCCGGAGTGCATTTCGCTGGCGATGGAACGCGCCTCGGCGCGCGCTCTGACGTCGGACGGCCATAGGGTGGGCGCTTTTTCGGCCAGATATTCGCAGATCGACAGCGATTCCCAGACGACCGTATCGCCGTCGATCAGGCACGGCACCTTGCCGGTCGGCGAATACTTGAGAATTTCCGCCTTGGTCGTGGCCTGGCGCAGGGGAACCGAAATTTCCTCGAACGGCAGGCCGGCCTGTTTGGCCGCCAGCCAGGGACGCAGGCTCCACGAAGAGTAATTGCGGTCGCCAATGATGAGTTTGAACATGAAAATCTCTCCCTAACGATGACAATGGACATAATGGACATATATGGGTATCGGCAGCCCGGCGACGCCACATGACGCGGACGGGCGCGTGACCGACGAGCGCCCGGCCAGCCGGCGGCCCACGCGAACCGCCGGAAATCCGGCGGACTCGACGACAGGCGGCGAACGGATGAACCCGGACGGCAATGGCCGGTCAACGACCCGCCATATTCCATGAATTGGCGCGCGGTGTAAACCTTCGGGCCGTCCGGCGGACGAATCTCCCCGCAATCCGCGCGCCGCCCCGTGTGATTCCGTTCCTGGAGCGTTTCCGAACCAGCCGCCCGCGAGAATCCACGTCATTTCCGCGAAGACGGAAATCCGGAGCGTACATTCCGGAGCGAAGCGCCACAAGAATGAGCCTCCCTCTCGAGGGAGGTGGCTCGCGCGGCGGCGCAAGTCAGAGGGAGTTTGGCGATCGAAGGAAGCGTCGGGCGGTTGAATTCCCATGCGTGAAGAACAACAGCGAATGTTTTCGCGGTCGTGTTTGATGATTCAACCGCCCGACTCCTTCCGATCCGCGGCTTTGCCGCGGGTCACCTCCCTCTGGAGGGAGGCTTGTCTTGCGGCGCTTCGCGCCGGGCGGCGCCATGCCGGGGGGCATGACACGCCGGTGGTGGGGAAATGTCAGCAGCCGCTCGTCCTTACTTCATACACAGGCGCGTCATTTACCGATGACGGCGGCGTGTAAGTCACGCTGCAATTCCACGGAGTCTTGGCGCCCGAATGCATTAACGCGCCTCCTCCTGATGACACGTCGAAATCTTTTCCACTTCCCGCTTCGATATCGGTGATCTTGACCAATTCCCTAAGGTCTCTCGCAAAACCATATACGGTCGCAATGTTCGTGCCGCCAACATTTACATTCACCGAAGAGGCCGTGGTGCCCGTCATTCCATACGGCGACAATTCCGCCTTGGCGTGGAGCATGGTGTTTGCCGCGGCCAGCGCGCCCTTGGCCCCTTTGATGACCGCCGCGCGGGCGTCGCTGGAAAGATTGACGAATTTCGGCAGCGCCGCCGCCGCCAAAATGCCCAGAATCACGATAACCACGACCAGCTCGATCAAGGTAAAACCACGTTACGTTTGTTTCATCGTAAAACTGACTCCGGTTTGAAACCCCGCCCTTTAGGGCGGTGCGAAGGCTGGAACCCCGGCCTGGAAGGCCGGGGTTTCGACCGTAGCTACCTGGGAGGGGCGCGAACCCCTTCCAGGTTCGTTCACAGCGACAGGCATGAATGCCTGTCGCTAATTAGTTGCTGTTGCGCTCCTCGTAGGAAAAGACTCCCAAAAAAGCCAGGAGATTCAAAAAAACCGAATCGCCCGCCCGCCGATGATTGCCTCTGGCGGGACGGACGCCGGACTGGAAATGCCGGTCAAGCCGGCGGGTGAAAGGATCCCCGGAGGAACGCCAAAGCGTGCCCGCCGGGAATCCAGACCCGGCAGGGATCGCGCGAGTGACGGCGCGCGCCGCGCGGGCGGCGGGACCCGCTCGCTCCCTTTCACCGTGGCCGCGCGCGGGCTGCCGTCCGGCAACGCGCGCGCCGCGTCACAGGCGGTCGAGGCACGGCGGGACCGGGCGACGAAAACGCCCGGAACGATCGCCGCGACGACCGGTTTGACCGGTGAGGGATCCCTGTCGATGTTTCACATGTTGGCTCACCACGTCTCCTGGGGCAGCGGTGTCATTGGAAAGTTCAATGAAGATTGTAAAATAGTATAAAGTTTTTGATCGTTGCAAAGGCGGAAAGCCTCGATCCTGTCGCCATTCCACGGCAGATCATTAGCGACCGGAATTCCTGCCTGTCGCTGTAAACGAACCGGAAAGTGGCTCGCGATCTCCCAAGCGGCTACAGCCGAAACCCTGGCCTTCAGGCGGGGGGGCAACCTTCGCGCCGCGCCTTTCGGGCGGGGTTTCAAACCGGAGAGTCCGTTTTTGGATGAAAACGCGCGTCACGCCGGCGCGGGCCGGTATCCGGATAAAATCACGTCTGCATCCGCCTCGTGAGGAAAGGAAGAATGAGCGACTCCTGCCTGCTCCATGAACTCGTTGCGTGTTCGGCCTGGCGTTTTCCGGAAAACGCCGCCTTGACGCATGGCGGGGAGACGATGAGCCATGCGGCGCTGCACGAGGCCGTGACCCGTTTCGCCGGCGGCGTCGCCGGGCTGGGCCTCCGGCGCGGCGAGCGCGTCGCCATCTACCTCGAAAAGCGGTTCGAGACGGTGATCGCCAGTTTCGGCGCGCCGGCGGCGGGCGGCGTGTTCGTTCCGATCAATCCCCTGCTGAAACCCGAACAGGCCGCCTACATCCTGCGCGACTGCAACGCGCGCATCCTGCTGACCTCGCCGGAGCGCCATGCCCTGCTGGGCGAGGCGCTTTCTTCCTGTCCCGACCTGCGCCACGTGGCGCTGACGGATGGCGGCGGCGATCCGCCGGCGGGCGCGATCGGCTGGAAGGCGTTGCTGGCCACGCCTTTCCGGCCCGGCCACCGGGTGATCGATACGGACATGGCGGCGATTCTTTACACATCGGGCAGCACGGGCAAGCCGAAGGGCGTCGTGCTCTCGCACCGGAACATGGTGGCGGGCGCGAAAAGCGTGGCCGGTTACATCGGGAATACCGCCGACGACACCCTGCTCGCCGCCCTGCCCTTGTCCTTCGACGCCGGTTTCAGCCAGCTCACCACGGCGTTCCACGCCGGCGCTCGCGTGGTCCTGCTCAACTATCTTCTGCCGCGCGACGTGCTGAAGGCGCTGGAGCGCGAGCGCGTCACCGGGCTGACGGCCGTTCCGCCGCTCTACATCCAGCTGGCGCAGCTCGACTGGCCGGCGGCGATCGCCGGGCATCTGCGCTACTTCGCCAGCACTGGCGGGCGCATGCCGCGCGAGACGCTCGCCGCCTTGCGCGCGCGCCTGCCGAAAAGCAGGCCCTTCCTGATGTACGGCCTGACCGAGGCTTTCCGCTCGACCTTTCTGCCGCCGGACGAGATCGACCGGCGTCCGGATTCGATCGGCAAGGCCATTCCGAATGCCGAAATCCTCGTCCTGCGCGAGGACGGTTCGCCCTGCGCGCCCAACGAACCCGGCGAACTGGTGCATCGCGGCGCGCTGGTCGCCCTGGGCTACTGGAACGATCCGGAAAAGACGGCCGAACGCTACAAACCCTTGCCGGGCCGCGAGCCGGGGCTGCCGCTTCCCGAACTGGCGGTCTGGTCGGGCGACACCGTGCGCATGGACGAAGAGGGTTTCCTGTATTTCATCGGGCGGCGCGACGAAATGATAAAGACCTCCGGCTACCGCGTCAGCCCGACCGAGGTCGAAGAAATTCTCTACGCCACGAAAAAGGTCGGCGAATGCGCCGCTTTTGGCGTCGATCACGACACGCTGGGCCAGGCCATCCAGGTCGTCGTCACGCCGCCGCCGGGCATTGACCCCGCCAACCCCGCCGCGCTCGACGCGCCGGCGCTCCTGGCCGAATGCCGGAAGCGGATGCCGGCGTACATGGTTCCTCACGGCATCGACACGCGCTCCGGGCCGCTGCCGCGCAATCCCAACGGCAAGATCGACCGCAAGGCGCTCTCGGCCGAATGGGCGGAAAAGCGCGGCAAACGGCCGATGAGTTCATGATGACCCCTTCGACGCCCAACCGCGAACCCGCCATGCAAACCAATCGAGCCAACGAACGCCCCCTCCCCGCGCACGCGCCGATGAACCAGTTCGCCGTCGGGAACGGCGAATTGCTGGTCGGCGGCATTCCCCTGACCCGGCTCGCGGCGCGCGTCGGGCAGACGCCTTTCTACGCCTACGACCGCCAATCGATCGCGCGGCGCGTCGAAACGCTGCGCGCGGCCCTGCCGGAAACGCTGAAAATCCATTACGCGATGAAGGCCAACCCGATGCCGGCGCTCGTCGGGTACATGGCGGGCCGGGTCGACGGCATCGACGTGGCTTCCGGCGGCGAACTGAAGATCGCGCTCGATGCCGGCGCCGACCCGCGCGGCGTCAGTTTCGCCGGGCCGGGCAAGAGCGGGGCCGACCTGCGCCGCGCGGCGGCGGCCGGCGTTTCGATCAACGTCGAATCGTTCCGGGAAGTCGCGGAACTCTCGCGCATCCGGGAAGAAACCGGCCACGCCGCGCGCGTCGCCGTGCGCGTCAACCCGGATTTCGAACTCAAGGGGTCGGGCATGAAAATGGGCGGCGGCCCCCGCCAATTCGGTGTCGACGCCGAGCAGGTTCCCGGACTCCTGGCGGCGATCGGCCGCGCCGGACTGGCGTTCGAAGGCTTTCACCTCTTCGCCGGCGCGCAGAACCTGAGGGCCGAGGCCATCGCCGAGGCCCAGCGGAAGGGCTACGCGCTCGCGCGGGCGCTGGCCGCGTCCGCGCCCGCGCCGGTGCGCGCGCTGAACCTGGGCGGCGGTTTCGGCATCCCCTATTTCCCCGGCGAACGCCCGCTCGACCTCGCGCCCATCGCCGCGAACCTCGAAACGCTGGCGCGCCACGCCGAGCGCGACTTTCCCGGCGCCGAACTCATCATCGAACTTGGCCGCTACCTCGTCGGCGAGGCCGGGCTTTACGTCGCCCGGATCGTCGACCGCAAGGTCTCGCACGGGCAAGTCTTCCTCGTCGCCGACGGCGGCCTGCACCATCATCTGCCGGCTTCCGGCAATTTCGGCCAGGTCATCCGCAAGAATTATCCGGTCGCCATCGGCAACCGCATGGATTCGCGCGAGCGCGAAGTGGCGACGATCGCCGGCCCGCTCTGCACGCCGCTCGACCTCCTGGCCGACCGGATGGAACTCGCCCGCGCGGAAATCGGCGACCTGGTGGCGGTCTACCAGTCCGGCGCGTATGGTTTCACGGCGAGTCCGAGGGACTTCCTGGGCCATCCGGCCTGCGTCGAAGTGCTGGTGTAGCGGCGTCGCGCGATGCCCCGCGATCCGTCCGTTCCGAGAGCGCGCCAATGCTAGACGCCAGCGCCGGAAATCCGACCGAGGGAACGTGCGCCGATCTCGAAACGCTGCGGAACGCGGGCCTGGACATGGCCGGGCTGTCGCGGGAAAGCCCGCTGGAAGCGCGCCCGGAATGGTTCGAGCTGTTGCGGCGATCGGTGTTCGCCGGCGATCCCGGCGTGCGCTACCACTACCTGGCCGACGGCGGGCGGGTCACGGCGCTTTTGCCGGTGCGCCTTGCCGGCGGGATCGTCAGAAAGGTCGAGGCGCTGAGCAACTATTACACCTCGCTGTACGCGCCGCTCCTGGCGGACGAAGCGGACGCCGCCGCGCTCCGCCGCCTGCTGGAACGCGCGGCGGCGGAGCGCGGCGGCGTCCACGTCATGCGTTTTGCCCCGATGGACCGGGACGCGCGGATTTTCCGGGAATTGCAGGATCAACTGCGCGCCATCGGCTGGAAACCGTTCCGTTTTTTCTGCTTCGGCAACTGGTATCTCAAGGTGGAACGCGATTGGGAACACTACCTCGGGCAGCGTTCCGCCAACCAGCGCGGCCAGATCAAACGGAAAACCCGGCGATTTTCCGAAGCGGGCGGCCTCATGGAGGTCATCGCCGAAGCGCGCCGTGCCGGCGAAGCCCTCGCGGCGTTCCAGGAAGTCTATTCGGCGAGCTGGAAAACTCCGGAACCCCATCCGGAGTTCATTCCCGCGCTCGTGCGCCATCTCGCCGCGCGCGGCGCGCTGCGCATGGGCGTCGCGCGACTGAACGGGCAAGCCGTCGCCGCGCAGCTCTGGTTCGTGACCGGAAAGAAAGCCTGCATCTACAAAGTGGCCTACCACGAGGCTTTCGCCTCGCATTCCCTGGGATACATCCTGACCGCCCATCTGCTGCGCCACGTCATCGAGCAAGACCGGGTCGCCGAAGTGGATTTTTTGATCGGCGACGAAGAATACAAAAAAACCTGGATGAGCGACCGCCGGGAACGCTGGGGAATCATCGCCTACAACCCGCGAACGCTGCCGGGCGCCGCCCTGGCGCTCCGCGAAATCGCGGCGCGCGGCCTCCGGTCGGCGCGCGCCTGGATCGAGTCGCGCCTGAATACAGCCCCGCCGGACGCGCCTTCCCGGCGCGAAAAAGGATCGCGCTGAACAGCACCCCTTCCACCCCACGCTCCATTGGGGGATTCGGCGAATGAATCGGAGCGCGGGCGTCCCGCCCGCAAAAAAGCGGGGGATGCGGGCGAGGCACCCGCGCTCCCATCGATATTTGCGGCGCTACGCGCCGGAAAAAACGAACGGGATTCCCGCTTTCGCGGGAATGACGGGGGAAAAGAAACGTCATTGGAAACTTCATCGGTCGAACCGGAAACGCTCCGGATTCATGGATCATGGATTCATGGCCCATGAATGAAAACCCGATCGGGTTTCTCACGTTTCGCGCCGCCTTTCACGCATCATTCCTGCCCGTTCTCGCCTCCGTTCTCCTCTTCCGATTCGACCACTTTTTCCAGACCCGCCAGCTTTTCGCCCGCGCCGAGCGCGATCAGGGTCACGCCTTGCGTCGCCCGGCCGAGTTCGCGGATTTCGGCCACGCGCGTGCGGATCAGCACGCCGCCCGTGGTGATCAGCATGATCTCGTCCTCGTCCCGCACGAGCCGCGCGGCGACGACCTTGCCGTTGCGTTCGCTGGCGGCGATGGCGATGACGCCCTGCGCGCCCCGGCCCGATTGGCGGAAATCGGCGAGCGCCGTGCGCTTGCCGAAGCCGTTCTCGGTCGCCACCAGCACCGTTTCCAAGGGATTGCCGGCAACGAGGAGCGAGAGCACCCGATGCCCCTCGCCGAGCCTCATGCCGCGCACGCCGCGCGCCGCGCGGCCCATCGGCCGGACCTCTTCCTCGTCGAACCAGACCGCCTTGCCGGCGTCGGAGACGAGCACGATGTCCTGCGCGCCGTTGGTGATTTCCGCGCCGATCAGGTAATCGTCCTCGTCGAGCGCCACGGCGATGATGCCGGCCTTGCGCGGATTGGAGAAATCCGACAGCGGCGTTTTCTTTACCGTGCCCTGCGCGGTGCACATGAAGATGAAGCGATCCTCGACGAATTCCTTGATCGGCAGGATGGCGCTGATCTTTTCGCCTTCTTCGAGCGGGAACATGTTGACGATCGGCTTGCCGCGCCCCGTGCGCGCGCCCTGCGGCACTTCGTAGACCTTGAGCCAGTACACCCGGCCGCGGCTGGAGAAGCACAGGATGTAGTCGTGGGTGTTGGCCGTAAACAGGTGGTCGACGAAATCGTCCTCCTTGACCGTCGCCGCCTGCTTGCCCCGTCCGCCGCGCCGCTGGGCGCGGTAGTCGGCGAGCGGCTGCGACTTGATGTAGCCGGTATGCGACAGCGTGACCACCATGTCCTGCGGCGTGATGAAGTCCTCGATGCCCAGATCCTGCGTGTCGAGGATGATCTCCGAGCGCCGCTTGTCGCCGAACTGGGCACGCACCGCGCCCAGTTCCTCGGCGATGATTTCGGTGATGCGCTCCGGCCGGGCCAGGATGTCCATCAGGTCGGCGATGCGTTCGAGCAGTTCGGCGTAGTCGGCGACGACCTTGTCGCGTTCGAGTCCGGTCAGCCGTTGCAGGCGAAGTTCGAGAATGGCCTGCGCCTGCGCCTCGGACAAAAGATAGCCGCTCTTCGAAAGGCCGTATTCCAGCCCCAGCCCTTCGGGGCGCGTCGCGTCCAGCGTGGCGCGGGCGAGCATCTGGGTCACCGTCGCCGACGGCCAGAGCCGGCCCATCAGCGCGCGCCGGGCGTCGGCCGGCGCCGGCGAAGCCTTGATCAGGGCGATGATCTCGTCGACGTTGTCGAGCGCCACGGCCAGCCCTTCCTGGATGTGCGCCCGCTCGCGCGCCTTGCGCAGCTCGAACACGGTGCGCCGGGTGACGACCTCGCGCCGGTGCGACAGGAAACATTCGAGCATCTGCTTCAGGTTCAGGAGACGCGGCTGGCCGTCGACCAGCGCCACCATGTTCATCCCGAAGGTATCCTGCAACTGCGTCTGCTTGTACAGGCAATTGAGCACGACTTCCGGCACTTCGTTGCGCTTGAGTTCGATCACCACGCGCATCCCGGACTTGTCGGATTCGTCACGCAGGTCGGCGATGCCATCGATCTTCTTCTCGTTGACCAGCTCGCCGATCTTTTCCAGCAGCGAGCGTTTGTTGACCTGGTACGGCAGTTCGTCGACGATGATCGCCTGCCGGTCGGCGCTGCCCTTGATGTCCTCGAAATGCACGCGGGCGCGCATGATGACGCGGCCGCGGCCGGTCCGGTAGCCTTCGCGCACGCCGGAGACGCCGTAGATGATCCCGGCGGTCGGAAAATCGGGCGCCGGAACGATCCCGATCAGATCGTCGACCGTCATCTCCGGGTCGCGCAGCAGCGCGAGGCAGGCTTCGACGATTTCGTTGAGATTGTGCGGCGGAACATTGGTCGCCATGCCGACGGCGATGCCGGAGGAGCCGTTGATCAGCAGTTCGGGAACGCGCGTCGGCAGCACCTGCGGCTCTTGCAGGGAACCGTCGTAGTTGGGGGTGAAATCGACCGTTTCCTTGTCGATGTCCTCCAGCAGATGGTGCCCGATCTTCGCCATGCGGATCTCGGTGTAGCGCATCGCCGCCGGGTAGTCGCCGTCCACCGAGCCGAAATTGCCCTGGCCGTCGACCAGCATGTAGCGCATCGAAAAGGGCTGCGCCATGCGCACGATCGTGTCGTAGATCGCCGAATCGCCGTGCGGATGGTATTTCCCCATCACCTCGCCGACGATGCGCGCGGATTTCTTGTGCGCCTTGTTCCAGTCGTTGCCCGCCTCGTACATGGCGTAAAGCACCCGGCGATGCACCGGTTTCAGTCCGTCGCGGGCGTCCGGCAGGGCGCGGCCGATGATCACGCTCATCGCGTAATCGAGATACGACCGGCGCATTTCGTCTTCAAGGCTGACGGGGATGGTTTCTTTGGCGAAAATTTCCACGGCTCATTCCGATCGGCGGCCGCCTGACCGGCGGAACCGGCCTCGGCGCAACGCAAGTATTTGCTTCGGTAAACGCATCATTCTAGCACGCCGGACGCCCTGTCCAGACGCCGCGGCCATTTTTGGGGCTTCCCTGAAGCGCCGGACAGGCCCCGCGCCGAGCGCCGGAATGTACGCGCCGGATTCCTTTCGCGGCGATGGCGTCGACGAGGGCGCGGGCCATTCGGAAAGGGAATGAGGTATCATTTTTCCCGTATTCTCCGTGGTTCAACCGCCTTTTCCCGGAATGACCGCCCAGCCAAGACAACTCGGACAAATCCTGATCGCCAGGGGCATCCTCAGCGAGGATCAGTTGCGCATCGCCCTGCTCGAACAGATGAAGTCCGATCTGCCCATCGGCAAGCTGCTCGTCACCCTCGGTTTCGTCACCGAGGCCACGCTGCGCGACGCGCTGTCGGAAAGGCTCGGCAAGCAGAGCATCGACCTTTCCAGCGCCATCGTCGCCCCAGAGGCGCTGGCGCTGGTGCCGCGCGAGCTGGCCAAGCGCCACCACCTGCTGCCTCTCGACTACGACGAGGATCGCCAGCGCCTGACCGTCGCCGCCTCCGACGTCAATGACATCGTCGCCTTCGACCGCATCCGCGGCCTTTCGCGCGGCATCGTCGAGATCGAGGCCCTGCTGGCCGGCGAAACCGAAATCGCCAGGGCCATCGACCAGGCTTACGGCTACGAACTGTCGATTGACGGCATCCTGCACGAGATCGAAACCGGTGAAATCGATTTTCGTGGATTGCAATCGACGTTCGACGAATACAGCCAGCCGGTCGTCCGGCTGATCGATTCCATCCTCACCGACGCCGTCAAGCGCGAGGCGTCCGACATCCATTTCGAGCCGGAAAACGGCTTTCTGCGCATCCGCTACCGCATCGACGGCATGTTGCGCCAGGTCCGTTCGCTGCACCAGTCCTACTGGCCGGCGATGGCCGTGCGCGTCAAGGTCATGAGCGGCATGAACATCGCCGAGAGCCGCGCGCCGCAGGACGGGCGCATCACGCTCAACATCCGCGGCCGGCGGATCGATTTCCGGGCGTCCGTGCAGCCGACCATCCACGGCGAAAACATCGTGCTGCGCATCCTCGACCGGCAGAAGGGCCTGGTGCCGCTGGAGGGCCTGGGGCTGACCGAGCAGCAGCTGGACCTGCTCAAGCTGATGATCGCCCGCCCGGAAGGCATCATCCTGTTCACCGGGCCGACCGGCAGCGGCAAGACGACGACGCTCTATTCGATCCTCAACCACATCAACTCCGAGGGACTGAACATCATGACCCTCGAAGACCCGGTCGAATACCCGATGGCGCTCGTCCGGCAAACCTCGGTGGCCGAATCGGTCAAGCTCGATTTCGCCAACGGCATCCGCTCGATGATGCGGCAGGACCCGGACGTCATCCTGGTCGGCGAGATCCGCGACGCCGAGACGGCGGAAATGGCGTTCCGCGCGGCGATGACCGGGCACCAGGTCTATTCGACGCTGCACACCAATTCGGCGATCGGCGCGGTGCCGCGCCTCCTGGACATCGGCGTGCTGCCGGACATCATGGCCGGCAACGTCATCGGCGTCGTCGCCCAGCGGCTGGTGCGCCGCCTGTGCCCGCAATGCAAGACGCCCTACCAGGCGGAGAGCCACGAAACGCGCTTGCTGAAAAACGCCGCCGACGCGCCGCGCCCCGTGCTGTTCAACCCGCGCGGCTGCGAACGCTGCGATTTCCAGGGGTATCGGGGACGCCTGGCGATCATGGAAATCCTGCGCATGAACGGCGAACTCGACGAACTGGTGGCCCGCCGCGGCACGGCGCGCGAAATCCGCCGCGCGGCGGCCCAGACCGGCTTCATGCCGCTGGCGGACGACGGCCTGCGCCGCGTCCTCGACGGATCGACCTCGCTCGAAGAACTCGCCCGCGTGGTCGACCTGACCGACAGGATGTGAGCGCGGTGCCGCTTTTCAACTACCGGGCCATCGATTCCGACGGACGCGCCGTGACCGGCCGCATCGACGCGATGAACCAGGTCGATCTCGAAATGCGGCTGCGGCGCATGGACCTCGACCTGGTCGACGGCGCTCCCGTGAAAATCCGAAACCTGCTGGGTTCGAGGACCGTTTCGCGGCGCGAGCTGATCCATTTCTGTTTTCACCTCGAACATCTCGCGCGGGCCGGGGTGCCGATCCTCGAATCGCTCTCCGACCTGCGCGACAGTCTCGAAAACCAGCGTTTCCGCGAAATCGTCGCCGGTCTCGCCGAAGCCATCGAAGGGGGGCAAACCCTGTCGCAGGCCCTGGAGACGCAGCCGCGCATCTTCGGCAAGGTGTTCGTCAGCCTGATCCGCGCCGGCGAGGCGAGCGGCCAGTTGCCCGCGGTCCTGCGCGACCTGACCGATACGCTCAAGTGGGAGGACGAGCTTGCGTCGCAGACCAAAAGGCTGGCCCTGTATCCGGCCTTCGTCGGCGCCATCGTGCTCGCCGCCACCTTTTTCCTGATGATCTACATGGTGCCGCAGCTCAAGCTGTTCGTGAGGAACATGGGGCAGGCGCTGCCGCCGCAGACGCGGGCGCTGTTTTTCGTCTCCGACCTGCTGGCCGGCTACTGGTATCTCGCGCTGGCGGCGCCGGTCGTCCTGGCCGCCGGACTGCGCGTCCTGATCAACGTCAATCCGCTGGCGCGCCTGCGTTTCGACGGCCTCAAGCTCCGCCTCCCGCTGGCCGGCGGAATCCTGCGCAAGATCGTCCTCTCGCGCTTCGCCAACACCTTCGCGCTGCTGTATTCGTCGGGCATTCCGATCCTCGACGCCGTGCGCACGACGCAGAACGTCGTCGGCAACATGGTCGTGCAGCGCGGGCTGGAGCGCGTCGAACAATTGATCGGCGAAGGCCAGAACATCACTTCCGCCTTTCAGCGCACCGGCTTCTTTCCGCCGCTGGTGATCCGCATGTTGCGCGTGGGAGAAAGCACCGGCGCGCTGGGCGAGGCGCTCTCCAACGTCAGTTATTTCTACAACCGCGACGTGCGGGAATCGGTCGAAAAGGCGCAGCAGCTCGTCGAACCCCTGCTGACCCTGCTGCTCGGCGGCCTGCTCGGATGGATCATGCTTTCCGTGTTGGGGCCGGTCTATGACGTCATCAGCCGGATTCAGACATGATTTCGATGAGCGCCCGGCGCCTGCTCTATCTCGGTTCGCACCAGATGACGGCCTACCTTTGGCGGCGGGGCGCGCTGATCCGCGAGGCGACGTTCTCGCCGGCGGAAGAGGACTTGCGGCGGTTCGCGCTTTATCTCGAAGAAAACTCGAAGAGCCTTTTTTCGCTGCTGGTCAACGTCCCCGACGAAGGGTTTCACATCGAGACCATTCCCTATCTGCGCGGCGCCGACCGCCAGACCGTCATCCGCCGCAAACTCGCGCAGACCTTCTTCAACACGCCGCTGTGCGCGGCGATCTCCCTTGGGCACGAAAAAACCCATCGCAGGAACGAGCGCCTGCTCCTGGCCGCGCTGAACAACTGGATAACCTTCCAGCCGTGGCTCGACGGCATCCGCGCTGCGGACGTCGCGCTCTCCGGGGTCTTTTCCCTGCCGCTGCTCGCCCCGACGCTGCTCAGGAAATTGCGCGTTCCTCCGGAGCCTTGCCTGCTGCTTTCCGTCCAGGACCAGAGCATCCGGCAGAGTTTTTTCGAGAAAGGCGCGCTGCATTTCAGCCGCCTGACGCCCCTGCAACACAGCGGCATCGCCGGGATCGCCCAGGCTTTCGCCACGGAATCGGCGAAGCTCCAGCCGTATCTGTCCAGCCAGCGGCTGATCGGGCGCGGCCAGGTCATCACCGCGCACATCCTGGCCCATCCCGGCGCGTTCAGGGCCATCCGGAACAGTTGCGTCGACACGCCGTCCGTCCGCTTCAACATTCTCGACCTCGTCGAATGCGCGCGGCGCGTCGGCCTCAAGACCGAACCGCCGGACACGCACGCCGAGACGCTCTTTCTGCATCTGCTGGCGGCCGACCGGCCGGGCGTCCAGTTCGCCGGCGAGGAACTGCGGCACGATTTCCGCATCGCGCAAACCCGCTCGCTGCTGCGGGGCGCGGGCGTCGCGCTCATGACCGGCTGCCTGCTGCTTTCCGGGCAATACCTGTTCGACGCCCGCCGGATCGCGCGGGACGCCGAGGCGCTGCGCGCCGAGGCGGCGGCGGCCCGGCAACGCTATGAAAACATCGTCGGAACCTTTCCGAGCGTCCCGGTCGACAACGAAACGCTCAAGAACGCGATCGGCCGCTATCTCGTCGAGGAGAGCCGCAGCACGACGCCGATCCCGCTCTACCAGGAAGTGAGCCGCGCCCTGCAAGCCGCGCCGGACATCGAAATCGAGGCCCTCGACTGGCGCATCGGCGACGCCGAGGCCGCCGGCCCGAACGCGATGACCCGCCCGCTGCCGGAGGACGGCGAAGGACTCGCCGTGCGCGGAACGCTGCGCCCCGACGCCACGACCCGCGAGGCGCTCGCCGCGTTCGGCCGCTTCGTCGCGGCCCTGCGCGCCAACACGGGCCTCACGGTGGACGTGCTCCGCCAACCCTTCGGCATCGCCTCGGACACCGCGCTGCGCGGCGGCGGCTCGCGGGAAGACGAGGAAAAGACGCGGGATTTCGAGCTGTTCGTCACCCGGAAGATCGAGCCGCCATTTGACGAACGGAACCAGAGCGTTACCATACATCCTTTCCGCGAGCCTGCCGGCCCACCATGAAGCGCGCGAGCCACATCGAAGAAATGCGAGAAGAATTTTCGCGCAAGCGCGTTTACGCACCACGCACCCAAATCCGTCATTCCAGCGCAAGCGGAAATGACGAGGTGATTTGACGGTCTGATACCCGATGCCCGGCTTTGATCCCTGAACCGCTCCGCTTCACCATCGTTTTCCCGGCCGCGGTCGAATTTCCAGACAAGAATGGGCGGCCCGCGCGACAGTGCGTTTTTTAACCAGACACCCATAAACTTCCGTCATTAGCGCGAGGGTGCGTGTCGAAGGCCACGATGTACGCCTGCGTTCCCAACAAGGAGGCGCTGTTCGCGGCGGCCATCGAACACCAGTGCGCGACGATGACCGCGATGATCGAGGCCATACGCCTCTCGCCCGGCGACATCGCCCGGACCCTGACCGATCTC
>JAIRPF010000161.1 GCA_031257115.1 Accumulibacter sp. | reverse complement strand
GGAAGGGGTTTGCACCCCTCCCAAGTAGCTACGGTCGAAACCCCGGCCTTCCAGGCCGGGGTTCCAGCCTTCGCACCGCCCTAAAGGGCGGGGTTTCAAACCGGAGTCAGTTTTACGATCAACAAGCGTACGTCGCCAATTTTCGCCAGACGGCAGCGTAAAAGTTCCGTGTCGCGGCTTGGGTCAAAAGCGCGGCGTTCATTGTTTTCCCGGACATCCGAGACGAAGTGGACGCGGGATCATCTTTGCCCGGCCAAATGATTACGTTTCCCGGCGTCCCGACGCGCGTTCCGTCCGGCCAGCGGCCACCGGCCGTCACCGTTGCAGCCAGTCTAATCCCCTGAATTGTCTGACGGACACATCGAAATGGATGAAAGTCATTTTGTAGGGGAACGCCAAGGCAGACGGGGCGCGGGGCGGCGGGAAAGGTGGTCGTGTCGGGTCTCTTGAAACGGAGCGGCCAGGTCTTTACCCAGGTCGTCAGCGATATGAAATCATCTCGTCTGATTCTGTTGATCCACCGGAAAGTCAAGCCGGACAGCGTGGTCTGCCCCGATGGTTACGGAAGCCATGATGTCCTGGGCATCCGTTCGTTCCATCATCGGCGCATTAATCCTCCAGAACGCTTCGCGGTGGGAAAAACCCCCATCAATGGGATCGAGAATTTCTGGAATCAGGCCAAACGGGTGTTGAGGAAATACAAAGGGATCAAAAGGGAGTTCTTCCCCCTCTTCCTGAAAGAATGGGAGTTTCGGTTCAACTACGGATCACCTCGCCGGCAACTCAACACGTTGCTCTCTTGGGGGGGCATTTAAACCCTTGAAAGCGTTCACCTAAATATATTTAACACAGAAGTTTGAAAGACACGGAACACGGACTCGTCGGTGAGCGCTTGCCAGAGTTTCAAAATCAGATCGCCCCTCCCTCCCGGCTTTTTGTGATATCTTCCTCCCTTCCCAATCGGGAAACGCACTCATCAATGTCCGGCCACCTCGCGGCGATCACCCACAAGATCCTTATGTAACAAGTTACATGTCTTAGACATATACATGCCGACATACAGGAATACTTATATAAATTATCGGCAGTATTTATTCAGCATCAGTAATGTAACTGGTTATATTGTGATATTCGCGTTGTCAAGCTCCCGTGGATTGTTTGTGCTCATGAATCGTTGCCATCTTCCCGCCAGCGTAAGGACGGAAACATAGCGCGCTTGCTTTTCGAAGGAAGAGGCGATGCAGATACAAGGTACTGAACAAAGGGCTAAGGAGTTCTACCGTCTGGCGGCATATGCGTTACGCTGGGGGGCGGAAGATGAAACCGAAGACAGGTGGCGCTACCACATTCCGTCTTTTTGGCGCAAACACGGCCTTCTGCTCCGCACACCGGCTGGCCTGTCCCGCTCCGCGCGTCCTCGGATGGATCATCGTCGATGCCCGGGACAAGGCGCGCCATGCCTCCGCACACTTGGGCGCGCGCGATCAGTCTCGATCCGCGCGATCCTCAGCGCGAGCGCAAACCCAAACGCTTTAAGCTAGAGTTTCCCGGCCACTGCGTTGCGCTCGACACCCTCGAACGGCACCGCTACGGCCTGCGGCGCTACCTCATTGCCGTCACCGGCACGCTTGGTCGCCTCGCCTTCGCCCCGGCATTGCCTACTCACAACAGCGCCGTCTGGAAGACGGCCAGATCATTCTTCTCCGGCCTCTGTCCATTGCCCTCACAGACAACGGCGGTGAGTTCGGCAAACACTTCGCCAAACTCATGCGTGAACGGAGCGTGCGGCACTGGCATACCCTGCTCGCAGAACCCAAAAATGAACGCCCACGGCGAGCGGCTCAACCGTACCCTCGGACTCCCATCCACACTACAATTCTTCTCCAATTTCAAAAACCTTGAGTGCAATATGTATTGACCTAGGACACCGCGTGGACAGCGGCGCGTCAAATCGGCCATAATTCCGTGCCTTTCCGTCCAGACTCGCCATGAAATTTCTTTTCGATACCTTCCCCGTCATTCTGTTCTTCATCGCCTTCAAATTCGGCGACATTTTCATCGCCACCGGCGTGGCCATCGCAGCGACCTTCGCCCAGATCGGGTGGCTGCTGGCGCGGGGACGCAAGGTCGACAGAATGCTCTGGATCAGCCTGGCGATCATCGTCGTCACCGGCGGGCTGACCCTGGCGCTGCACGACGAGACCTTCATCAAATGGAAGCCGACGATCCTTTACTGGGCCTTTGCCGCCGCACTGGGCGGCAGCGCCCTGTTTTTCCGCAAGAACCTGATCCGGAGCCTGCTCGCCGAACAGGTCGACGCGCCGGATTTCGTCTGGCGGCGACTCAACCTGTCGTGGATCGGCTTCTTCGTTTTCATGGGCTTCGCCAACCTGGCCGTGGCTTTCGCTTTCAACCTGCCGACCGAAATCTGGGTCGATTTCAAGCTCTTCGGCGGCATCGGACTGATGCTCGCGTTCGCGCTGGTACAGGGTTTGATGCTGTCGAAATATATTGAGGAGAAAAAATGATGCTCTATGTGATCATCGCGGAGGATGTTCCCGATTCGCTGAACCGGCGCCTTGCCGCCCGTCCCGCCCACCGCGAGCGCCTCAAGGCCCTGCAGGACGAAGGGCGCATGGTTCTCGCCGGGGCCTGTCCGGCCATCGACAGCCCGAACCCCGGTCCGGCCGGCTTCACCGGCAGCGTGATCGTCGCCGAGTTCGATTCGCTCGAACAGGCCAAAAGCTGGGCCGACGCCGATCCTTTCGTCGCCGCCGGCGTTTACGCCAGGGTCACGGTCAGGCCGTTTTCGAAAGCGTTCCCGGCCTGAAGCCCCGGAAATCCGCCGAATTCGGATCGCGCCCGGATACGGGGAAACGCCGTGTCTCAGAAACCACCTCGCGCCGCATTCCCGGAATCGAAGCGTAGTAGAATACCTCTACCGAGCATCCGTTCATGGACGCCCCTGGACACTTTACTTGGTTACCGGGACGCGGCCGCCTTCCGTGGCCGCGTCGATGAAAACTCACAAGGAATGACACATGCACAAATCCATGCAAATCGCTGCCGCGCTGGTTCTCGGCGCTTCGTTATCCATGACGGCGATGGCCGCCGACGCGGTCGGGGGGCGCCGGGCGCGCGCGTCGGCCGCATCGCCGTCTCCGGCGGCCGCTTCGCCCGCTACCGAAGCGCCTTTCGTCAAGGTCAACGGTGTTTCCATCTCGCAGGACTTCGCCGACGCCTTCATCTCCGAACAGAAGGCCAGAGGCGCGCCGGATTCGCCCGAACTGCGCAACGCGGTGCGCGATGAGCTGATCCGGCGCGAGCTGCTGGTGCAGCAGGCGAAAAAGGAAAAACTCGACAAGAAACCGGAAATCGCCGCGAAGATCGAAGTGGCCAGGCAAGCCGCCCTGATCGGTAATTTCGTGCAGCAATACCTGCAAAAGAACCCGATCAAGGACGAGCAGCTCAAGGCCGAATACGAAAAGGCCAAGGCCCAGGTTGGCGGTACCGAGTACAAAGCCAGGCACATCCTGGTCAAGGAAGAATCCGAGGCGGCGGCCATCATCGCCAGTCTGAAAAAAGGCGCCAAATTCGAGGAACTCGCCAAGCAGTCGATCGATCCGGGTTCCAAGGATAACGGCGGCGACCTGAACTGGGCGCCGCCGGGCAATTACGTCAAACCGTTCGCCGACGCGCTGACCGGTCTGGAAAAAGGCAAATACACCGAAACCCCGGTCAAGTCGCAGTTCGGTTATCACGTGATCCTGCTCGAAAATACCCGGCCGATGACTTTCCCGTCGTTCGACGAACTCAAGCCGCGCCTCATGCAGCAAGCCCAGGCGCAGCAAGTCGCCAAAATGATCGACGATCTGCGCGCCAAGGCCAAGGTTGAATAGCGGCACCGGATGGAACGCCCCGGCCGCGCTGGGGCACGCTCAATGCGACAGGCGCTCTCGCGCCTGTCGTTTTTTTGCCCGAATTCCATTTCTCCTTTACAGCGCAAGCCGGGCATTTTGTGGAAAAACCGCAGGACGAGCGCCCGATCGTCCCTGTATCTTCCGCGCACAGTGCGCTGATTGAAAGCCTCCCTCTTGAGTGAGGTGTCATGTGGCGCAAGCCGCATGACGGAAGGAGTCAGGCGGTTGTTTTCCAACCGTGTTCGGAAACCCGAACCGCCAAACTCCCTCAACCCCGCCTCCGGCGTGACGTCTCCCTCGTGAGGGGGACTTGGTTTGCGGCGTTCCACGCCGAAAAGTATGCGCTGGATTCCCGCGTTTACGGGAATGACGACGACGATGGAACTGGCGAAAGCAACGGCAAACCGGATTCCCGCTTGTCAAAGGAATGACGGGATCTTTCTTCGTTTTTCGCCGCGCCCGTCGTGTTCGCCGTGGCTACTGCTTTTCGCTCTTGTCTTTCGCCGTATTTCTCCGTGCCCTCCGTATCCTCCGTGGCCGAGGATGACTCCCCCGTTTCCTACGCGCTCAATTGCCGGGCATACGACTTGACCAGGGGCCATTGCCGGCGGCTGACGGGGAGTTTGTCCGGTATGCCGCGCAATAGCGCCTGCCACTGGGCCTCGGTGTCCTCCGGGGCGCATTTTTCGAAACCGGCGATAGCGTCCCGGGCGGCCAGCGCGCCGCGGTGCAGGCGGATGAAACGTTCGGAAAATTCCTGTTCGAGATGCGTCAGCGATTCGTCGAGCAGGTATTTCCGCTCCGCCGTGCGCGCCGTGACGTACTTGAAATCGGCCTTCAGGTAGAGGATGTCTTCCACCGGGATGAGCAGCAGGCGTCCGCGCTCGTGGCATGAAAGGTGGCTGCGCGCGCCCTTTTGCAGTTCCGCCAGCGCCTGGTGCGCGGCGGGAGGATGGCCCCGGCGGACTTTTTGCAGCGCCGCCGCCAGCCGTTGCGCGCGCACCGGCTTGACCAGATAGTCGATGGCGTTGAGTTCGAAAGCCTGCACGGCATAGCTGTCGTAGGCCGTGACGAAGATGACGGCCGGCGGTCTGTCGAGCCTAGCGACGTGGCGCGCCAGTTCGATGCCGTCCATTTTCGGCATGCGGATGTCTACCAGCATCACGTCCGGCGCGTACTCCTCCAGCGCCTGGACCGCGAGCAGTCCGTTGGCCGCCTCGGCGATCAGAACGTTGGGCGCCTCGCCGGCGACGTCGGCCAGGAGGTCTCGCAGGCGCGCGCGCGCCGGCGCTTCGTCGTCGACGATCATCACGGACAGGTTCGGATCGGTGGCGTTCATGGCGTCGGCTTCCGGCAGGGCAGGACGATGGAGACATGGTATTCGCGCGATCCGTCGGGCCGGGTTTCTTCCCGTGTTTCCAGATGCGCTTCCAGATCGTAATACAGCGCCAGACGCTCGCGGACGTTGGCGAGCGCCATGCGGTTTCCCCTGGATTCCTGGCCGCCGCCCGTGAGGGGATTCGCCAGCCACACGCGCAATTCGCCCCCCTTGCGCGCGAAGCCGATGCGCACCGTGCCCGGTTCGCTGGACGGCTCGATGCCGTGGTAGACCGCGTTCTCCAGCAGGGGCTGCAAGACGAGCGGCGGCACTTCCACGTCGGCCGGAACGGCGTCGATCTCCCATTCCACGTTGAGCCGGTCGCCCAGGCGCAGCTTTTCCAGGTCGAGGTACTGCCGGCACAGCGCGATCTCGTCGGCCAGCGGCACGAGATCGCGGTGGTCGCGCATCAGCGCGCGGAAAAGATCGGCCAGTTCTTCCAGCGCCGCCTCGGCGCGGCGCGGCTCGGAGCGGATCAGGGAGAGGACGGCGTTCAGGCTGTTGAACAGGAAGTGCGGCCGGATGCGCGCCGTCAGCGCCTGCAGGCGGGCCTCGGCCAGCGCGGGCGAAAACGTCCGGGCGCGCATCCCGAAATAGGCCAGCAGGCCGCCCGCCGCCAGCGCGGCCAGCAGGGCGGCGCGCGCTCCGCGCCGCCAGCCGCCGTCTTCCAGCCCCATGAATTGCCAGAAATCGAATTGCCACCACGCGGACAGGGCGGCCAGCAAGATGACGGCGGCTTGTCCCCAGCGCGCCGGCAGCAGGCGGAAAGCCCGCGCGAACAGCCAGAGCAGCACGAGATCGGTAAAGAGCGGCGGCTGCGCCCAGGCGGCCATTTCGACGTACCGTTCCAGCCATTCGCCGACGTCGCGGCTCTGCGCCAACGCCGCGACCAGCGCCCCCAGGTTGACGCCCAGCACGATGCGCAGCATGACGCCGAAATTGCGAAAGTCCGGCAGGGGATGGCCGGCCGCGTAATGCTTTATACTTGCCATGATTACGATTCTAGCTCAAGCACTTGCCCCCATCATGAGTTCCGACGCTTCCCCGCAATACACTTGGGCCGGCAATTTTTCCGAGCCGATGGACGATCTCGTCAAACGCTACACGGCCTCGGTCGGCTTCGACCGGCGCATGTGGCGGCAGGACATCCGCGGCTCGCTGGCGCACGCCCGGATGCTGGCGCGCCAGGGCATCATTCCGGCCGAGGATCTCGCCGACATCCAGCGCGGCATGGCGCAGATCGCCGCCGAGATCGAATCCGGCGCCTTCGCGTGGTCGCTCGATTTCGAGGATGTGCATCTCAACATCGAGAAGCGCCTGACCGCCTTGGTCGGCGACGCCGGCAAGCGCCTGCACACCGGGCGCTCGCGCAACGACCAGGTGGCCACCGACATCCGCCTGTATCTGCGCGACGCGATCGACGACATCCAGGTCCTGCTCGGGCAGTTCCAGAACGCCCTGCTCGACTTGGCCGAGCGCGAGGCGGCGACGCCGATGCCGGGCTTCACGCATTTGCAGGTGGCGCAGCCGATCACCTTCGGCCATCACGTGCTGGCCTGGCGCGAAATGACCCGGCGCGACGCCGAACGCCTCGCCGAAATCAGAAAGCGCGTCAATCGCCTGCCGCTCGGCGCCGCCGCGCTGGCCGGCACGACCTACCCGATCGACCGCGAATTCGTGGCCGCCGAACTGGGCTTCGACGGCGTTTGTGAGAATTCGCTCGACGCCGTTTCCGACCGCGACTTCGCCATCGAATTCTGCGCCGCCGCCGCGCTCCTGATGATGCACCTCTCGCGCATGTCCGAGGAACTGGTGCTGTGGATGAATCCGCGCTTCGCCTTCGTCAGGATTCCCGACCGCTTCTGCACCGGCAGTTCGATCATGCCGCAGAAGAAAAACCCGGACGTCGCCGAGCTTGCGCGCGGCAAGACGGGGCGCGTCTACGGCCATCTCATGGCGCTGCTGACCCTGATGAAAGGCCAGCCGCTCGCCTACAACAAGGACAACCAGGAAGACAAGGAGCCGCTGTTCGACGCCGTGGATACCGTGACCGACACGCTGCGCATCTTCGCCGCCATGATCCCCGGCGTCGTCACGCGCCCGGAAGCCATGCGCGAGGCGCTGCGGCAGGGATTCGCCACGGCGACCGATCTGGCGGACTATCTCACGCGCAAGGGCCTGCCCTTCCGCGACGCGCACCGGATCGTCGGGCTGGCCGTGCGGCGGGCCGAGGAACTCGGCGTCGACCTGCCGGAACTGCGGATCGAAGAATTGCAATCCTTCTCGCCGCTGATCGGCGAGGACGTTTTTTCGGCCCTCACCGTCGAAGGCTCGCTGGCCGCGCGCGATCACGCGGGCGGCACCGCGCCGGAACGGGTCCGCGCCGTCATCGCCCGCGCGCGAGCGCGCGCCTGACGTGTCGTGTCCTGACGTGTCGTGTCACATGACGCCGGCCGGCACGTGAAAAAGATCGGGAAATACGATCTGGTCCGCGTCATCGGCAGCGGCGCGACGTCGACGGTCTACCTGGGGCACGACCCGTTCACGCAGCGCGACGTCGCAATCAAGGTCGCCTTTCCAGAAATCCTCAAGCACCCGGAACGCGGCAAGCTCTACACGCACCTGTTCATGAACGAGGCCTCGCTGGTCGGCAAGCTGGTCCACCCGCACATCGTGCAAATCTACGATGCCTTCGTCGCCGAGGACCTCTGCTACATCGTCATGGAATACGTGCCGGGCGGGACGCTCGAAGAATGTTGCGCCGCGGGAAAACTGCTGCCGATCGAGCGCGTCGTGGAAATCGTCTTCAAATGCACGCGGGCGCTCGATTTCGCGCAGCGCATCGGCGTCACCCACCGCGACATCAAGCCGGCCAACATCCTGTACGTCGGCAAGGCGACGAGCGGCGAGATCAAGATTTCCGATTTCGGCGCGGCGATCGTCGACCACCCGGAGCGCACGCTGGTTTCGGGCATCGGCTCGCCGGCCTACATGTCGCCCGAACAAATCCGCGAATTCACGCTCGACCACCGCACCGACATCTATTCGCTCGGCGTGGTCATGTATCAACTGCTGACCGGCCAGTTGCCCTTCCAGGCCAGCAGCAACTACAGCATCATCTACCAGATCATCAACACCGAGCCGGCGCCCCCGTCGCGCCTGCGCAAGGAAATTCCGGGAACGCTCGACGCGATCATCGCGCAGGCCATGCACAAGGACATGGAAGAACGCTATGCCACGTGGGAGGAATTCGCCCAGGACCTGGCGCAGGCGTTCCACGAAAAACGAACCAGGGCGACCAAGCGCCGCCTGTCCGAATCGGAGCGTTTCGACGCTCTGCGCAAGCTGCCTTTTTTCGCCAGTTTTTCCGACGTCGAAATCTGGGAAGTGCTGCGCTTCGCCGCGTGGAGCACGGTCGCGCCCGGACAGATGGTCATGCGCGACGGCGACACGGGGGATTTCTTCTGCTTCCTGGTCGACGGCGAACTCCGGGTGACCAAGAACGGGCGCCTGCTCAACCTGCTGGCCGTCGGCGACTGTTTCGGCGAAATGTCGGTCATCAACGAAAACATGCAAACGCGCGGCGCCGACATCGCCGCCCTGACCGAGGCCCGGATCATCACCGTGAAAGGCGACGCCCTGCGCCGCGCGAGCGAGACCTGCCGAATGCACTTCTACCAGGCTTTCCTGAAAGTGCTGGCCAACCGGCTGATACTGGCCAACGCCCGTCTGGCGGCGCTCTAAGCGTTTCCGGCTCGGCCCGATACGTTGTGAAAGACGAAAAAGCGAACGCCACGCGAAAAAATGTCATCCGCCCCGCTAAACCCACCGGCGCAAAGCGCCTCCCTCTTGGGGGAGGTGTCGCGCCGAAGGCGTGACGGAAAGAGTTTGACGGTTGAAACTTTAACCACGGAGTTCACGGAGAACACAGAGAAAACTTGAAAGAAAAAGCGACAAGCAGGCGAGCACGACGGGCACTGCGAAAGGCAAGAGCGAAAAGCAGTAACCACAACGAACGACGAAAAGCCAAGAAATAACCCGTCATTCCCGCGAAAGCGGGAATCCAGAAACGTACCTTCCGGCACGAAGCGCCGCAAGCCAAGCCTCCCTCTTGAGAGAGGTGTCACGCCAAAGACGTGACGGAAAGAGTTCAGCGGTTGAATCGTCAAACGCCGATAACAGAAAACCCGTCATCCCGGCGCAAACCCGAATCGAATCCGTTCACCAGATATTCGCGCCCAAAAATTCAAGCGCCCACCCCCTTCCGTCTCGCGCCGTCGCGCGAGCCGCCTTCCTCAAAAGGAAGGCTTGGGTCGGCGCGACAAGGCGAAGTCGGCAAAAGCGCGGGCGATTTGCAAATGGAATCAACGCCCGCAGTGCGGCACCATGCCCCAACCGACGTAATTCGGGCGCTGCTGGGTACCGCGCACGATTTCGGTCGTGGCGTCGAACAGCGCATCGAAATAGGTTTCCTCGTTCCAACTGTTGCAAAACAGCCACGACCAGACGAGTTCATCGCGCGCCTCGAAGTAGGTCTCGTTGTGTGCCGTCACCGGACCGAGCAGCCGCTGGACGTCGGCCATGTCGCTCTTGCCGGCCTCGATGCGCGCGAAATGCTCCATGTCGAGCACTTTCTCTATCCGCTCCAGGCGGCCGTCCGGCGCCATGAGCACCATGAACGTCTGCGTCCCGGCCGGGCCGCGCGGATAGGCCAATTGCTCGCGCCCGTCCGGGTCCAGCCAGCGCATCGCCGGAACACCCATCGACCCGACGACGTCCGCCCGCGTCGATTGGCCGGGCCTGAGATCGCTGCCGCTATAGCCGGCGCACGCCGAAAGCGCTAGGGCGAAACAAACCGGAATCCACCGGCGAAACCGGAAAACCCCAAATCGAAAAAAACCGGAACAGGACATTTCAACCCCCACGAAGTCGGAACGTGACGATTCTAGTCCATCCTGAAACCGCGCGTGAGGCGAAAATGTTCAACCACGGCGAATGCGGCGGAAAACTTTTTGGCTCTTGGGAAGCAAACACATCAGAGGGGTTTTCACGAAACAACTTTAGCCGGGCCAAGTAAAGCGATGATTGAAACGGGACTCACACGCCTTGAGGGGGGACGCGAAGGTGTGACGGGCGATGGCGTTTGACTTCGCCGGTCGCCGTTTTTCAAAACTCCAGAAAGATTCGATTCCGTCGACATGGTTTGTTCCTTTGACGAACTCATCGTCGCTGCGGTTGACGCGAAAGCGCTTGTCAAAGCCGATGTCCGCCAAGCCGTCATGGCCTCGGGCATCCGTAGGGATAATGTCCTCGATGCCGGTCTTGCACGCCGCGCTCCCGCTGTGGGCCAAAGTACGACCCGTCGGCTCCCAATTTGCCCCAGAAGGGCAAGTAGGCCGAGTTGATCGGGCGCACCGAAACACCGCTCAGGGCCGCGTTCTTGGTCGCGGTTAGATCAAGAGCAAAATGGCGCACGATTAGCTGAAATTTCGCCTCGCAGATTCCAGAACGGCTGAAGTACCCGTTTTTGCATCCATTTCAAGAAGACAGCCCTCGTCCAGTGCGGGTTGTCTTTCCAAGACCCAAAATATTTTCTGGGAAATAAATCAAGGGACTTCCCTGGTTTATGTAGTTATGAGTTATGGTGCGCACTGAAGTAAGGTGTACCAATGAAGGGACAGGTATTTGTCCCGTGCACACATTTCGGAGCGCAAAACACAGGCTGTTTTCAAGAATCCGCAATGCGGATTCTTGAAAACAGCCGCGCGGCCTCGCCGATCAAAAGAGGATTCGAGACGGACGAAAGTTACTTCGCCCGCGCAGAGTCCAGGGGAGATACGGGCGCGTACGGTAAGATAATCGTTTTTGGTCTCCATAAACGCTGTAGCAAGGTCTATGCCGAAATTGTGCCGGACGCGAAACATCGGCTTGCCAGATTCAAGAGGATCCCAAGAAAGAAGCTCACCACCTGCATCAAGGAAGCTGAATTTCATTTCAACCACAGAGCAGAGGCCAAAATCTGTATACTCTATTCTGCTCAGAGAATTTCGTGACGCGCCTCTAAACTAGAGAAGTTCCTTTGATATTTCCATTATTCGCGCGCTCCCGATTCTGGATTACGGTTCAGGCCAGAACCCTGTTATTCTTGATGACTGGAATCGTCTCCGCCCAAATCACCCTCGTATTGGTCAAGGGTTGGGACGACTATGGTGGCATTGTTTTGGGCGGAATGGTGCGCGTGATTTTCGAGTTTTCGCTTTGTTTCACGGCCAAACATTTCTGGAATCGTATCGAACCAATGCCTGGATGGATGTTTGATGTCATTCAGACCACTCTCTGTGCCTAATTTGCTGGCTTGTATGATATTCAAACCAATTTGGCCGGGCTGCGTTTCGCTTGGGTACTTGCGCTACCGGTGGCAAGCCTGTCGTACTGATTTTATGGACAGCCTTGCCGTAAAATAATTTCAGCTTGGCGAGCATAAACGCCATCGACCTTCGAGCCGTCCTGGAAGACAGGATTTCAAACCGTTAGTTTCACGATGGCAAAGAAGGCCAAGCGTTTCTGCGTCCACTTTTGACGCACGTCTATCTATTGTCACTTATCGATTTTGCAAAAATTTTCTCTCTCGCACTCCTCAGAACAGCATAAACCTCATCCAGTATCGGATGAGATGTCGCTCTAATCAAGAATATCCATACTAGTGCCATAATAAAAGACGCGACAGACAGCTTTATAATAACATATTCAATATCAGACAAGAATTTGTGCATAAGAAATGCTGTCATTCCGCAACAAATTCCTACAAAAGCACTTTTGGCTGTCGACGAGGCAATATCAGCGAATAGAATGTTTAAATATTTTTTCTGCATAAAAAGATGTATGGGGTATGTTACTATCGACGCCATAAGCAACGCAAAAACAAAAGAAACGAGTGTCTTGTCATATATAAAAAATATCATTATCAATCTGGCAAGCAGCAAGACTGTTTCAGTTACAACGGATAGATACGGGCGCCCCAAGGCGAGAAAGGAAGCGTTGTTAAAGTTCGTTAACATACCCAGTGCCGCATAGCTACACATGAGACTTACCAAAGGAATACACTCGGCCCATTTTTCTCCGTACAATAATATAATTATATCGTCGGCAAAGATTCCTGTAAAAACAAGAGCTGGCCACCCCATGGCTGTGAGATAGCAGATCGCCTGAAGGACAATTGGGGAAAGAGGGCGATTTTCGTGATATTCCTTCGCCAAATAAGGGAGAGTTGCATAGTTGACAGACGGGCCGGCAATCTGCTGAAACATATTTGTAGTTGCGTTTGCCCGACTGAAAATTCCTACATCATGAGAACCTCCAATTTTTCCAAGAATCATTTCTGGAATGGAATTATTTATGGTGGATATGAAATTTCCCAAAATGGCTCCCGCACCGAAGTTTGCGACGCTCCCCCATCCTTTAAAAGACGGTAGCCAAGGGGAGTTGGGCGGTCGGAAAAAAGCCGCGGTAACGGCCGTTACCATGATGTTGATCAAATTAGCCCAAGCCATGCTCATGTACCCAAAATCGAAATAAGCCAAAGACAATACGCTTATTGCGTAGGAAGATACACCAAACACACTAATCCGGGCAGCCGCATCGGCATTCAAGGATCGCCCCAATAATGCCAAAGTAATGGAGCCGAATGGTATAAAGAAAAACCCGATGGACAGCACTTTCATGACACTGCCAATTCCATATTCTCCATAAAATACGGCCAAAGAATCACTCACAACGAATAGAAGAGTACCCATGGACCATGAAGATGCCATCAGTAATCCATTAGCCGCGCGGATATGGTTTGGAGAACATTCTTTAACGGTTTTAATATAAGACGAAATTCCAAAGTCTCTAAAAATGTGGGCAATATTCGTTACGACAACGGTAATTGAAAAAATTCCTATATCGTGTGGAGACAGTAATCTGGCAAGAACTATGCTGACAATGAAATGAACTGCCGTCGCGCCATTGGTGGCCACCAGTTGAATATAAATTGCGCGTCTGACTTGTGACATAGAGTTAAAGAATTCCTTGCGCAGTAATTAAAAACTAAATGAGTAACATTTCACAAATTTTGTAAAAGCGCTCTGCAACAGATCGTGTATTGTTCTCATGTGCGATTCTCAACCCATTCTCTCCCATTTGTTGCATAAGCTCCTTGTTTTCAAGGAGATGTACGACAGCATCCGCGATTTCATCAGGACTATATCCGTCTACCAAGAGGCCAGTCTCGCCGTCAATAACCGCTTCCACAGCTCCCCCCGCACGTCCGCCGACAACAGGTTTCCCGCAGGCATTTGCTTCGCGGAAAACAAGACCAAAACCCTCGGTATCACCATCCGGCATGGTTCTATTCGGCATAATGAACAAATCACATGCCTGTAAAAAGCAAACCAGATCCTTATCCGTCACTTTGCCAACCAGAGTTACGTATTTCCATAATTCCTGCTCATGAATAATCTGTTCAAGTTGAGACCTATACCCGCCATCGCCAACAATGACGTAATGCACGTCCGGTATTTTGCGAATGATTTTCGGCATGGCGCGTATTGCCATGTCCATGCCTTTTCTTGGAACCAAGCGTCCAATTGTCAAAATTATCCTTTTCCCCGACAATTCATGACGTATGAGAAATTCATCGTTTGGCATCCCCAGCAAAAATCGTTCCGTGTCGACTCCATTGGGAACAAGCGCGATGGATTCACGAGGCAACCCCATTTCTTGAACAAGAGCATTGCAGGTAAATGAGCTGACAGCAATTACCTTATCTGCCGAGTGCAGATAGTAACGGCGGCAATTCCCATACAGGCGTCCAGAAGCTGCCGTTGTCACTTCTTCGCCATGCACATAAATGACAAATTTACATTTTAACAATTTACGTAATGCCAGGCCAAGCCAGCTTCCAGCAACAAGCTCACCGATGCAGACGATATTGATCTTGTGCAGCCTGACAATCGAAGCCGCCGAGATCAATATTCTGAGATAAAGAAACATATCCTGGAAAATAAAACGATACATTGAAACCAGGATATTTGCCGGGGGTGGCAACATCAGCGGACGCAGATACGGCAACCGATCCACGGGAAAACCAACCGCTTCATCATGTTCCTTCCACCCCGGAACTTGAGAGTGGGTCAAGTAATTATTTTTCGCTGTCAGGACGCGGATAGTCCCTGGCGGCATGTGGGCACACAGGTTTTCATAAACAACGGCGGAACCGCCATGAATGGGTGGAAATGTACTGGCGACCAACAAGCATCTTACATTATCCATTGGTATTGAATCCTTTGCAGCCTGGATCGAGAGTTTTGTCTCGCGTGTAAAAAAATTTCTTGCAAGGTGATAGGCCATCCGCCTTTGATTCTTTCCCCATAAGGTTGTACGCGGTAACTGAAACATGTCCGATGTCATCGAGACCACGCCCCCCGTACTGACAACAGCCGCCTTATAACCACTACTGCGTACCATCTGCACGTGTCTGGAACAAAAGTCTTTCCCAGGTATACCGTTAGGATATGCAAACAAGGATATTTCTCCACGAACCATTTCCGAAAGCTCTTCGCGGCTTCCCGCAATCTCCGCCAACGCCTCCTTGTCGCTGCATTTATTCAAAATTGGGTGATGGATGGTATGAGACCCAATCTCAAAACCATGACTATGCAACTCGCGAACCGTCGACGCGCCAATTGTTCGGGAATGGATGATCCGATCTGCTGCCTGCGATTCAATGAGATCAATTATGGAACGTCGCTCTGAAAGCGTGGCATACTTCATCAAGGCTTGCAATTTGCAGATTAATTCCAACCGTAAATCCGGTGACGTAATATCATCATACCCATTTAAACCATACGGCAAACGCACCCCATGATCTGGCAAGGCTCGTACCCCTGCGACAATGCGCTCATGCCATAACGGGACACCGCCAAGAGGCTCGGTAGTTATAAAAAACGTCGCGGGGACATTACGGGCGCGCAATAGCGGCGCCAAATAATCACTCCATTCCACGTAGCCATCGTCAAAAGTAAGGCAGACAGCTCGATTGGGCAGTTTTCCTCCTCTGGCGAGAATATCTATTGCTTCGCTCAATTGAAGCAATTTTGTATGCTCTTGCAGAAAGTCAAGAATGCACGAAAATTCATCCAGGCAAAGCTCCTCATGAACAAGAGGATCTTTACATGGAGGAACCTTATGGAAAAGCAGATTCGTCAGATGTCCACGTTTCCATGTGGTCGATAAAACTGAAAGAAATCCACGGATAATATGGCTGTCGAAATTTTCCATTAATATCTTCCGCCATGTCCAGATAATCCGGGATAATGGATTTGCCCAATATCCGACGCGCCAATCCCGGAAATCGGTGACAATTCTTTTTTTACCAAAAGCAAGAGTACCTGCATAATCATCACTATGATATAAGACAGTTCGAAATAGGCGGCACTAAGCAACGCCCCGCCGACCAGATAAGCTATCATCGAGGCAGATAGCATATCGCTGCAATCTCGTGCCCAATTGCCCTGTTTTCCGAGCTTCTTCGCGGCGACTTGTATCCGCCCACGAAGCCAGAAAGAATAAAACATCAAAAAAAGAAACCAGAACAAGCCAACAAAACCCAAATCACCCAAGACTTCGAAATAAATGCTATGCGAAGCCGCCGCATAGGTACCCCCCGGTGTCGAAACAAACCCCAGCAAACCATCGTTGAAGTTGTATTGCAAAAACAACAGATGATCCTGGCCGGCATGGAATCCCCCCCCAAATACAGGATGATCCAGCGCTATCGCGCTGGCGCGTTTCCAGGCGATCACCCGGCCCATGAAAGAACTGTCCTCCCCTGCATTCTCGATTGTGTTCATCCGTTCTGTCCAACTATCCGGCGCAAGTGAAACAATAAGTCCTCCCGCCATCAGGGCAATAAGAATATATACCATTTTCCGGCGGCTATTCAGGATGAGCCAGGCGCATATCGCCAAAAGCGAGACCAATGCGCCACGAGACGCTGTTGCCACGACCGCCAAACAGGTTATGAAAAAAACCCCGCCAAAACAAATTCTTGCAATGTTATATTTGGAATACTGAAACAGATAAAGCAACAATGGCATGGACATGACCAACACCAGGGCAAAATGATTGTTGTCTCCGAATTTTGCGACTCCAAGAGTTTTGTGCCCCCCGCCGGATACCAGGAATTTCAATCCTTCAACCAAACCATGAAAACTTGTGCCAATGACGATCATGACCAGCAGCGCGTGAAAACGGTAGCGCCGGGTGATTACCATCGGCATGATTAGACAGAATAAAAGAGTCTTGAGCACGTTGGTGCACAGCTCCCAATTCCTGTCCAGCCAGGAATAGGCAAACAGAGCGGCCATGAAGCAATGCGCCCCGTAAAGAATCATGATAACCGAAGCGCCGTTTATTTTATAGCTTGCCATCTCCCTGTCTTTGCCAATCAGCAACAAAAACAACGTAATCGTGGCGAAAACCATGACGTAGGGAACGCCGCGCATCAGACCATAAAGATAGTCCTGCACGGCAATCAACCCAAACCATCCCCACAGTAAATAGGCCGAGTAAATGCTTCTTAAACTAAACGCGAACAGCAGCAGCACGGCTCCGGCTATCATCAGATCACGCAATGTGTTTTCCTCCGCCGTGATATGCCACACCGGGATCGTTCCGGTCCTGCTTGTAAGCAAACAGGCCCAACAATTCGTCGGGGTTTTCAGTATCCAAACGTGTGCTGTTTCGTATCAGAAGAACCATGCATCCGACCGCCACGCAAAGAAGTAGGGCCTCCATCATATTATCTTTTCAGTCAAGATTGTTTCAAATAACTCAAGCTGTCCTTTGGTTGTCGACTCCCATGAATATCGTCCAGCATATATTCGCGTATTCTTCCGCTTTGTGGGCGTCAAAAAGAAGGCATTGATTGCATCGACGAGCGATATGGCATTTCTGTTCCGCATCAGCATTCCGGCTTCTGGACATGACACCACTTCCCGTGTACCGGGAATATCCGTCGCCACGACGGGCGTTCCGCACGCCATCGATTCGAGCAGCACATTCGCCCACCCTTCCCGGCTGGAACACAGTACCAGCGCATCGGCGGCGCTGTACCAATCCTTCAGCCGCTCGTTCGGAACCTGCTCAACGAACCGGACACGATCCATAACCTTCAGATTCTCGGCCATTTTTTGGAGACGCGCCAATTCCGGCCCGGAGCCTATGATGACCAGCAAGTCATCACGCAACCCGGTCATCGCCTCGATGGCGATATGGTGTCCCTTGCGCTCGATCAGAAGTCCCACCGAAAGAAGAATCCGTTGACCGGGCGGCAAGCCGAGCCGACGGCGCGCCTCGTCACGATCAACCGGTTGGAATCTCTCCATATCCACGCCATTGCGCAACACGTGGAGTTTTTCCGGAGCGGCGCCGAGCGCCGCAAGGCGATCCATCAGCGCCTGGCAAACGCCAATCGACGCGCTTGCCCGCGCCGCCGTATCCAGGATCAGTTTTCTTGGCCTGGGATAATCGGCGATCAGGGTAAGGTCGGTGCCCCGCGCCGTGACCACGAACGGTTTGCCGAGTTTCTCCGCGATCATCCCCGCCGCGACTCCATCGGGGTAATAGTAATGCGCGTCGATCAAATCGAAGTCGAAGCCTCCGGCAATCAAACGCCTGATCGTCGGCAGCGCCGCCCGTGCCATGCCAAAGGGCGCCATGTTCATCCCCACTTTCGGAAGCAAAAAATAACGGGGATGATGAACTTCAATGTCATTTCTGATTTCGTATCCGGGGGTTTCCGCAAACTTCCCATAGTCGCCAAAACACGGCCCACGAAACGGAAACCAGGGCACCGGCGCGACGACTCGCGTCTCCACTTCACCGGTTTTCAGTAGTTCGCGGAGCCGCGTTTCGACAAAAATGCCGTGAACCGGCCGTGCCGCGCTCGGATAGAGCGTGGAAAAAAGCAGGGTTCGGATTTTTTTCACGGCGCTTGCCCTTGCCGCCCCTGGACGAGACCGACGGCTTTTTTTGCGTTTCCCCGCCAAGTCAATTCCCTGGCATCGATCGTCCGCCGGGCGCCCGCGCCCAGCTTGCGGCGGAGCGCGGCGTCCCCGCACAGGGTGGCCAGGGCGTTTTCGAGGCCACCTTCGTGCGCCGCGTCGAACGTCACGGCATTCTCCCGGTCGGACAAAATTTCGAGGAGATTGGGTTCCGCCGGAGCGACGATGGCCTTGCCAAGATAAAGATACTCCATGAGCTTCAACGGCGAGGCATACGGCGTCACGGCGGGTTGCAGCGCGATGTCGAAAGCGGCGACGCAAGCCGGAATGTCATGACGATCGATCACCCCCGTAAAGCGGACATTATCGGCGACACCCAATGTTTCCGCCAGCGCTTCGAGTTCTCCGCGCGCCGGCCCGTCGCCAACGACCAGCAAAAAGGCGTTTTCCGGAGCTTGCGGCGTCGCCAGCCAGCGCACGACGCGATCGACGCCGTGCCAATCACGAACGAAGCCGGTAAAGCCCAGAATCAGCTTTCCCGCCAGACCAAGGGCCGCCTTGGCCGCTTCCGGATCCGGCGCGTCGGAAAAATGAGCTTCGTTGATGCCATTGGGAATAACGGCGATGCGTTCCGGCGGAACGCCATATCCAGCGACGTAACGCCCCAGGACATGGGTCACGGGCAATACATGATCGGCGCCCCGCCAAACCACTCCCTCGGCCCAGCGCGCCAGCGCCTTGAGACCCAACCCGCCGTGCCGCGACCGTTCATGCACCAGCGGCGAATTCACTTCCAGAAGCAGCGGAATACCCAACCTGCGTTTCAGGAACACGCCGGAAAGCAAGAACAGGTTGTACCGCTCATAGATGAAATCGGGCTTGAAAGCCCGCGCCTCACGCTTCAGGCGATGATAATCCACAACGGAATACGCCAGCTCGAGCAATTCATACACGGCTCTGGGCAGCGCATCCTTCAGCCTGTGAACCCAGGCGACCTTTCCGCCCATCGTTCCTTCTCCGCCGGCGGCGGCGGGCGAAACGACGCGGACTTCATGTCCAAGCGATTCAAACGCCGAGATCATTTCCTCGATATGAACCGCCTGCCCATCCCGCGAGGCCGTCCTGTGGTGATAGAGTATTTTCATATTCGATCATCTTATCGGCGCGCGCCGTGGAAATATGTGAACGATTCCACGAAGCGAAAGTTCCATTTATACGGATACCGCGCCGCTCAACAACCTCCCCGTGAACTGGATGCTCCCAGAAAATCCGCCACGCCCCGTGGCTGTCCGCAAAAATCGGCGATAACGCCGGCCATTCCTTCCACGGGGTCGCGCCCGGCGCTCCATGACAAGTCCAGCGCGTCCGCGTCGGAAAAAAGTTCGCGCGTATCGCCGGCCTCATTCCGTTCTTGCCGGATCAAGGCGCCGTGGCGGCTCCGGATGGTTCCGTCGAGCACGTTGCCGACGACCCAGGCCGACGACTCGGCGCCGCGCACGTCGATGCCGCCGGTATTGATCAGGGTATTGTACGCGACCAGGGCATCGGACGACTTGAAAACGTCGATTCCCGAATCGTTGCAGTGGGCGACGATATTGTTCGCCACCCGCGCCGAGCGGTACTCCAGGCGGCAGTTTCCGTCGCGGCAAAACGCATCCCCCGTTCCCCCGCCGCCCAGGGAAATACCGATCCGGACGCCAGGTTGCGAAATGGCATCCAGCGTGCAAACGACCAGATTGCGCTCGATGACGCCCCCCTGGCCGTTCCCTTTCATGAACAGCCCATAGGCTACCCGGTTGCCATCGCTCTTGACGAAATGCGCGACCAGATTGTCCTCGACGCGCCACCCGTTTGCCCCGACCAGATCGAAAAACACCACGGAGAGCACGGTATTCCTCGGCCGGCTATTGCTCAACGTGTTGAATTGCAGCAGGCCCTCGTCGGGCCAGACGCCGTCCTCGCCGTTGACCTTGACGTGCGCGTTGAAATCCACTATGCGGTTGTTTCGGATCGTCGTGTGTTTCGCGCCCCCAACGACATGAAACGCATGATCGCAGTATCGGTCTTCCCCGCACACGCCCCTCAAATCGAGATTCTCGAAAATCCAGTGCGGCTGGCTCACCTTGATCCCTTCGCTGGCGTCGACCGCCAGCACGACCTCGCCGATGCGCGCCGCCCGCACGGTAATCGGACTCACCGCCGTTCCGGCCGTTCCCGTATCCAGGCGTTTCCGGATTTCATAGCGTCCGGGCCGTATTTCGATGGTCTGCCCGGGCCGCGCCGCGCGCATGGCCTGTCCGAGTTCCTCGACGCTGCCGACATGAATGTCGGGCAGCAAAACGATGTCGTCGGAATACTTCCGCCAGCCCTTGCCGAGATGTTCCAGCGCCCCCGGCACCGGGCGCTCGTACCGGCGCTGGACGGCGTCGAGCACGGGCAAGGCCACGAGTTCGAGCCGCGTATGGCCCGCAAGGCGCTTCTTGGCATAGCGGATCAGCTCGCCCGGAGTCCGTCCCCAGTACAACCCTTGTCCGACGCCATCGACGACCGAGGGGAACAACACATCCGCATGACGCGCGGCGTACCACGGCGCCGCCGCGCCGATGGCCGAAAGCAGCGCGAGAATCGTGGCGATCTTCCGAAGCGTTCTCATGAAAATCGTTGAATTACAAAATCATGTCAATAGGACGAATGTGAAATTATGCTCTAGCACGCCCCCTGAAAGTAACCCCTGTTTCCTGAGCATGGAACAGGCTTTCGGGCGGCGTGAAAAACGATTGCCGGGAAGCGCTTCCAATCCATGAAAGAACGCGGCGCGAACCGTCGTCTCCGACGCTCGCGCCGCGCGGGGGTAGGTATTATTGTGCTTACGGTGCGCCGCTAAATCAAATTCAAAGAATGCGGCGCTGCGCGCCGGGATGAACGCCCTGGATTCCCGCGTTCGCGGGAATGAC
>JAIRPF010000135.1 GCA_031257115.1 Accumulibacter sp. | reverse complement strand
CAATTGGGAGGTGTGCCCGAAAACGGCGGAAACGGCTGAAACGAAGAGAACCCCTCTCCGTCATTCCCTTGATGAGCGGGAATCCAGGGCGGCGGTCGAATGCTCAAAACCAAATATTTGACGAACGAACTGGATTCCCGCTTTCGCGGGAATGACGGCATTTTTGGGGAAAGCGGCTTGCGCGGTAGTCCCGGCTCGCGCGGAGCGCCGATGGCTTTGGCGGGGGTGAATATCGACGGCTCCGCATGGCGTTTGCTTTTTTCGCCTTTCATGACGCATGGGGCTGAACCGGAAACGCCCCAACCATTCCATGCCGACTTCGGCGCGGAATACGGGGGATTTCCGTGCCGAAGGCGGGCGCGGCGTCATTCCTGCACGGTTTTCTGGAATTCTTTTTCCATTTCCTCCATTCGCGCTTCGACCTTGCGATGTCCGCGCACCGACAAGATGAGGGACGCGACGGCGAGCGCCATCAGCGCGACCGCGATCGGGCGGCCGACCAGGATCGCCGGGTCGCCCGACGAGATGACCAGCGCCCGGCGCAGGTTGGCTTCGGCCATCGGGCCGAGGATCAGGGCCAGCAGGATCGGCGACAGCGGGTAGTCGTAGCGCATCATGACGTAGCCGAGCGCGCCGAAGAAAAGCGTCGTGTAGACGTCGAACACGTTGCCGCGCATGGCGAAGGAGCCGACCATCGAGAGGACGAAGATCGAGGGCGTCAGGATGGCGCGGTCGATCATGACGACGCGGGCGAAAAGCTGGATGCCGGCCATGCCGATGAATTGCATGGCGAACTGGGCAAGCATCATCGAGGCGAAGATCTGGTAGACGATGTCGATGTGTTCCTTGTACAGCATCGGTCCGGGTTCCAGCCCCTGGATGACGAAGGCGCCGAGCAGCACGGCGGTGACCGCGTCGCCGGGCACGCCGAGCGAGAGCAGCGGGATCATGGCGCCGCCGGTGCATGAATTGTTGGCGCATTCGGAGGCGGCGAGGCCCTCGATTTCGCCCTTGCCGTAGCGTTCGGGATGTTTCGAGGCGCGCTTGGCCTCGCCATAGGCGATGAAGGCCGCGACGTCGCAGCCGGCGCCGGGGATCGCGCCGACGGTCGTGCCGATGGCGCTCGAACGGCACAGTTCCTTGAAGCAGTATTTGATGTCGCTCCAGCTCGGCAGGTATTGGTCGAGCTTGGCCGTGACCTGCCGCAGGACGTTGGATTTCTGTACCTCGTTGAACACTTCCGAGACGGCGAAAAGCCCCATCAGCGTCGGAATGAACGGCGGGCCTTCCAGCATTTCGACCATGCCGAAGGTGTAGCGCGGGAATCCGGAAACCGGATCGAAGCCGATCGTGCAGATGAGCAGGCCGAAGAAGCCCGACATCATGCCCTTGACCAGCGAGCGGCCGGAAATGGAAATGATGACCGACAGCCCGAAGATGGCCAGGGCAAACATTTCGACAGGCCCGAACTCCAGGGCGATGCTCGATATGAAAGGCGAGGCGAAGGTCATCACCAGCGCGCCGACGACGCCGCCGAAGAAGGAGGCGAACAGCGCCATGGCCATCGCGCGCCCGGCTTCGCCGCGCTTGGCCATAGGATAGCCTTCCATGACCGTGGCCGCCGCCGCGGGCGTGCCGGGCGTGCGCACCAGGATCGCCGAGATGGCGCCGCCGTACATCGCGCCGCAATAGATGCCCATCAGCATCGCCAGGCTTTCCAGCGGCGGGCGGCCGAAAGTGAGCGGCACCAGCAGCGCCACGCCCATCGTCGCGGTGAGGCCGGGCAGCGCGCCGAGCACGATGCCGCAGGTGGTGCCGACACAGATCCAGAGCAGGATGTTCGGCGAAAACACCGCGGCGTAGCTCGAAAACATCAATCCCCAATTGAATTCCATGACCCCTCCCTTACAGAACGTCGACCAGTATGCCGGGCGGCAGCGACAGGTTGAGCACCTTCTCGAAAACCAGCCAGATGCCGGCGGTGATGAGCGCGGGCGCGGCGATGAGCGTCAGCGGACGGCGCTTGCCCAGCACCAGGGCCATGAAGACGAAAAAGACGATCGACGTCGGAATGAAACCGAGAGGCTCGAACGCGATGCAATAAACGATGGACGCGCCAAGGGTGATGAGACCGCGTTGCGCGCCCTTGTCGGCGAGCCGGAACGGCTCGACCGTTCCTTTGCTTTTCCCGCGCAGGGCGTTGATCAGCAGAGCCGCGCTGAAAAGCACCAGGAATCCGGCCAGGAAATTCGGGAAAAAACTCGGCCCGATGCCCATCACCACGTCGGCGGGCATCTTCCGGCCTTCCAGAATGGCGAAGATTCCGATCAGGATGCCGATGACGCCGCCGGAAATATCAGCTTTTTTCATGTTTGAACGACTCCACGCCACATGTCCGCCCTTCGGGGAAAACGGGATCGATCGCGGCGAACGCGGGGCAAACCGGAATTTTCCGGATCATCGCAATGACGACACAAAAAAGGCGGCCCGTGGACCGCCCTTTTCCCGCAAGCGCCTTATTTCTTGGTCAAGCCCAGGCCCTTCATCACCGCCTCGACGTCCTTGTAGTTCTGTTCGAGGAATTTGGCGAAATCGGCCCCGTTCTTGTATTCCAGGTTCAGCGAGGCCTTGGCGGCGAAATCCTGGAACTCCCTGGAATCGAACGCCTTCTTGTAGGCATCGGTGATCTTCGCCTTGACGCCGGCCGGAACGCCCTTGGGCAGGGCCAGGCCGCGCCAGGTGAAAAACGCCACGTCGACGCCCTGCTGCTTGAAGGTCGGAACGTCCGGGAAAACCTTGTCGCGTTCGTTCGCCATCACGCCCAGGATTTTCAGGGCGCCGGCTTGCGCCTGGCCGCGCACTTCGGCGACCGAGACGGCCACCGCCTGGATGTGGCCGCCGACCAGCGCGGTCACGGCCGGCTGCGCGCCGTTGAACGGCACGTGCTTGACCTTGATTCCGGTCGCCTCGGCGGTCAGACCGGCGGCGATGTGCCAGACCGAACCGGGCGCGGAGTTGCCGATGGAGATTTCGTCCGGGTGCGCCCTGGCGTATTCCACGAAGGCGGGCACCGTGCTGTACGGCGCGCCCTTCGGCACCGTCAGGGCCGCCGGGTCGGCATTGAGCAGCATCAGCGGATCGAAATCCTTCCAGGTGAAGTTTACGAGTCCCTGCGGCGGCAGCGAATTGAGTTCAAAAGTAATCATGCCGACGGTGTAACCGTCCGGACGGGCCGCGCGAATGGCGTTGTGGCCGATGGCGCCGCCGCCGCCGGTCTGATTCACCACGTTGATCGTTTGCCCAAGATATTTTTCCGCCTCCTTGGACAGCGCGCGCAACAGCAGGTCGGTGCCGCCGCCGGCGGCCCACGGGCAAATGACCGTCACCGGCTTGTCGGGATAAGCCGCCGCCGCGGAAATGGAAAATAGCCCGGCGGCAAGCGCCGCGACTCCCGTTGCCATCAATTTGAGTTTCATCGCTTGATTCTCCTGTGTCGTGCAAGATGATGAAGGGTGTTTCTGGAACCGTGTTTCAAATCCGAATGACCGCGCCACTTTAGGACGCGCCGGGCGGCGCGTCAATACCGCCGGATACGGCGGGCGTGATCGCAAACCGGAGAGGGTTCTGCAATGAGATTTCGACCCTCATCGCGCCCGCCACGGGCAAAGATTTTCGCGCCTCGCCGCATGTCATGGTTAAATTCCATAATTTCCACCCTGAGCAAGATTCATGTCCGGAAACCTGTTTATCGTGGCGGCGCCTTCCGGCGCTGGTAAAACGACCCTGGTGCGCCTGTTGCTGGAGAGCGACCGGCAGATCGGCGTGTCGGTTTCGCATACCACGCGGCCGCCGCGTCCGGGAGAGGAAAACGGCCGCGAGTATCATTTCGTCGATCTTCCCGCCTTTCAGGAAAAGATCCGCCAGGACGATTTCCTGGAATGGGCGCGGGTTCATGGGAATTATTACGGGACTTCGAAACGGTGGGTCGAAACGGAAATGGCCGCGGGCCGGGACGTGCTGCTGGAAATCGACTGGCAGGGCGCGCAACAGGCGCGCAAGGCGTTTCCGCAAGCGATCGGCATTTTCATCCTGCCGCCTTCGATGGCGGCCCTGGAATCCCGCCTCTCCGGGCGGGGAACCGATCCGGCGGAAACGATAGCGCGCCGGATCGCCGCGGCGCGGGACGAAATGCGCCATGTGGACGAGTTCGATTATGTTATCATCAACGATGGTTTGCGGCAGGCGGCCGAGGAGTTGCAGGCCATCGTCAGGGCCGCCCGGCTGCGTTGCGCGAACCAGCGGCGGCGGCACGCCGCGTTGTTCGCATCACTGCTCTGAATCAGGAATCCATAATGGCACGAGTTACCGTAGACGATTGTTTGCAGTGCATTCCCAACCGCTTCCAGATGACCTTGGCGGCGGCCTACCGCGCCCGCCAGATCACGACCGGCGCTTCGCCGATGGTGGAGACCGACCGCGACAAGCCGACGGTGATCGCCCTGCGCGAAATGGCGCAGGGCCTGTATGGCCTGGAAGTGCTCAACCGCGGCCACGCCTGATATTTGGGAAAGGCGCCGTGGCGTCCGATGGCGAACCACGGCGCCGCCGCCGATTGTCCCCGCCCCATGGACGACGATTCCTCCCTCCCCCCGCAGGAAAGGCATGACGCCGAATGCGACTATGAAGATCCGGCCTACCGGGTTTTCATCGATTCCCTGAATTACCTCAAGCCGGAGGAAGTCGAGCTCGTCCGCGTCGCCTACCGTTTTGGCGAAAAGGCGCATCGGGGGCAGAAGCGCCTTTCCGGCGAACCCTACATCACGCATCCGCTGGCCGTGGCCAGCGCCTTGGCCGAGTGGCGCATGGACGCGCAGGCCATCGTCGCGGCGCTGCTGCACGACGTCATGGAGGACACGGCGGTTGGCAAGGCGCAGATTGCCGGGCGTTTCGGCAAGCAGGTGGCCGATCTGGTCGACGGGCTGTCGAAGCTGGACAAGATCGAGTTTCAGTCCTACCAGGCGGCTCAGGCGGAAAACTACCGCAAGATGCTGATGGCCATGGCGCGCGATCTGCGCATCGTGCTGATCAAGCTGGCCGACCGCAGCCACAATTTGCAGACGATGGAAGTGATCCGCCCGGACAAGCGCCGGCGGATCGCCCAGGAGACGCTGGAAATCTACGCGCCGATCGCCACGCGCCTGGGCCTCAGCAACATTTCCCGGCAATTGCAGGATTTGTCGTTCGAGCACATCCACCCGATGCGTTTCAGGGTGCTGTCCAAGGCGGTCAAGGCGGCGCGCGGCAATCGCCGCGAATTGCTGGGCAAGATCCTCGACGGCATCCACGGCAAGCTGGCCGAGGAGCGCATCCAGGCCGGCGTGTTCGGCCGCGAAAAGAGCCTGTATTCGATCTATCGCAAGATGATCGAGAAGCGCCTGAGCTTTTCCCAGGTGCTCGACATCTATGGCTTCCGCGTCATCGTCAAGGACATTCCCACGTGCTACCTCGCGCTCGGCGCCCTGCACGCGCGCTTCAAGCCGGTGCCGGGAAAGTTCAAGGATTACATCGCCATTCCCAAGATAAACGGCTACCAATCGCTGCACACGACGCTGATCGGCCCCTACGGCACACCGATCGAAATCCAGATCAGGACGCAGGCGATGCACCATCTGGCCGAGGAAGGCATCGCCTCGCACTGGCTGTACAAGGATAGCGAGGAGAGCGGCGCCGATTTGCAGAACAAGATGCAGGTCTGGCTGCGCTCGCTGCTCGAATTGCAGAGCACGACGGGCGATCCGTCCGAATTCCTGGAACACGTGAAAGTCGATCTCTTCCCCGACGAGGTCTACGTGTTCACGCCGAAGGGCAAGATCCTGGCCTTGCCGCGCGGAGCGACGGTCGTCGATTTCGCCTACGCGGTGCATACCGACATCGGGCACCGCTGCGTCGCCGCGCGCGTCGACCACGAATTGATTCCGCTCTCCACCGAGCTGGCCAATGGCAACCAGGTCGAGATCATCACGGCGCCGTATGCCAACCCGAATCCGGCCTGGCTCGGCTACGTCAAGACCAGCCGCGCGCGCAGCCGGATTCGCCAGTTCCTGCGCGGCGCCCAGCAGGCCAGCGCGGCTTCGCTGGGCAAGAAAATGCTCGAACAGGAACTGCGGGCGCTCGGCATGACGCCCGCGAAAGTATCGGCGGCGGTCTGGGAGCGCGTCATCCACGAATCGGGCGAAAAAACCCGGCAGGACCTTTACTCGAACGTGGGCCTGGGGCGCAGCCTCGCGGCGGTCGTGGCGCATCGCCTCGCCGAGCACCACGAAGCGGCCCCACAGGCCAAGGTGGCGACGCCGCTGCTCATTCGCGGCACGGAAGGCATGGCGATCCAGCTGGCTTCCTGCTGCCAGCCGATTCCCGGCGATCCGATCATCGGATTGCTGCGCAAGGACGAGGGCCTGCGCATCCACACTCACACCTGTCCGGCGGTGCGCAGATCGCGCAGCATCGAGCCGCAGAACTGGGTTCACGTCGAATGGGAACCCGATCCCGGCCAATCGTTCGAAGTGCGCATCAAGGTGACGGTCAAGAACGTCATCGGCGTGCTGGGGCGCATCGCCACCAATATCGCCGAGTTCGGCATCAATATCGACTACGTGACGATGGACAGGAAAAAACCGGGGCTATATACGGAAATCCATTTCCAGGTTCAAATCCAGGGGCGCGCGCATCTGGCGTCGCTGATGCGCAGCCTGCGGCGCATTCCGGACGTCGTGCGCATCGTGCGTGAACAGGAATCGCCGTGAAAGCGGCGGCCCGGCCGAAACGCCCGCCGTGCTGATCGACACGCATTGCCATCTCGACGCGCCAGAATTCGCCGCGGACCGCGACGCGGTGGCGCGGGAAGCGGCGGTCGCCGGCGTCGCGGCAATGATCGTCCCGGCGGTCGCGCCGGAAAATTTCGCCGCCGTGCGCGCCTGCTGCGAACGCCACGCCGGCTGTCATCCGGCCTACGGCGCGCATCCCCTTTACGTCGATTCGGTCGACGAAACGGCCATCGACCGGCTGCGGGCGCGCCTGGAAACGGAACTGGCCGGGCCGCATCCGCCGCTGGCCGTCGGCGAAATCGGCCTGGATTTCTACGTCCCCGGTTTCGACGCGGCGCGGCAGGAATTTTTCTTCGCCGAACAACTGAAGATCGCCCGCGATTTCGACCTGCCCGTCCTGCTGCACACGCGCCGGTCGGTCGACGCCGCGCTCAAGTGCCTGCGCCGGATCGGAACGCGCGGCGGCATCGCCCACGCCTTCAACGGCAGCCGCCGGCAGGCCGACGAATTCCTGCGCCTGGGCTTCAGGCTCGGCTTCGGCGGCGCGATGACCTTTCCCCGCGCCACGCGGATTCGCGGCCTGGCGGCCTCGCTGCCCGAAGAGGCCATCGTGCTGGAAACCGACGCCCCGGACATTCCCCCAGCCTGGCTGGACGGAAAACGCAACACCCCCGGCGAACTGCCGCGCATCGCCGCCGTCCTGGCCGGCCTGCGCGCCGCCAGCCGCGCGGAAGTGGCCCGCTTCACCACCGCCAACGCCGTTTCCGCGCTCAAATTCCCGGCGATCGCCAACGGCTGAAAACGATCCGCGATGCCATGACGCCGCGCTTGCCTGAATGGCGATTGATCACGGCGGGCATGGCGGAAAATCGGAGAAAACCCCGCCAGACCGGCGCAAGCCGGAATCCGGCTCGTTCGTCAAAAATGGAGCGCGGGCGTCCTGCCCGCGCTCCATTCAAAGCCTCTATCCTGAGTGATGTGTCACACCGAAGGCGTGACGGAAGGAGTCGGGCGGTCGAACCATCAACCGCGAACGAACAGAAAACCATTATTTCCTTGATCGCCGGAATGACGGGTTTTTCGCTTTTCGTTGTATCCGCCGCGCCCGTTGTGGTTAAACTCCAAAAATATGATTTCCGGAACCGTCTTGCGATGAATATACGCGAACCCCACGATAAAACCCCCTGCCTGATGATCCAGGGCTGCACGTCCGACGCGGGCAAGTCGGTGCTCGTCGCGGCGCTTTGCCGCGTACTGGCGCGGCGTGGCGCGCGCGTGGCGCCGTTCAAGCCGCAGAACATGGCGCTCAATTCGGCGGTCACCGTTGACGGCGGCGAGATCGGCCGCGCGCAGGCGCTGCAAGCCCTGGCCGCGCGCGCGCCGGCGCGCATCGACTTCAACCCGATCCTCCTGAAGCCCGCGACCGACAAGCGCGCGCAGGTCATCATCCACGGCCGGGCGCTCGCCGACCTCGACGCCCGCGATTACCATGACTACAAGCCGCGCGCGATGAAAGCGGTGCTGGAATCCTGGCGACGTTTGTGCGCCGCCTACGACTGCATCGTCGTCGAAGGCGCCGGCAGCCCGGCCGAAATCAACCTGCGCGACCGCGACATCGCCAACATGGGCTTCGCCGAGGCCGTCGATTGCCCGGTGATCCTCATCGCCGACATCGACCGGGGCGGCGTCTTCGCCCACCTCGTCGGCACGCTCGAACTCCTGTCGCCGGACGAGCGCGAGCGCGTCAAGGGTTTCGTCATCAATCGTTTCCGGGGCGACATGAGCCTGCTCGAATCGGGCCTTTCCTGGCTCGAAGAGCGCACCGGCAAGCCCGTGCTCGGCGTGCTGCCCTACCTGCACGGGCTGTATCTCGACGCCGAGGACGCGCTGCCGAGGGAGCGCGAGGCGAAGACGGGCGCGAAACTGCGCGTCGTCGCCCCGGCCTATCCGCGCATCTCCAACCACAACGACCTCGACCCGCTGCGCTTCCATCCGGAAGTCGACTTCCGTTTCGTCGGCCCGCGCGAGCCGCCGCCACCGTGCGACCTGATCGTCCTGCCCGGCTCCAAGGCCGTGCAGGCCGATCTCGGCTGGCTGCGCGAAATGGGCTGGGAGACGGCGATCCGCCGGCATCTGCGCTACGGCGGCAAACTCATCGGAATCTGCGGCGGATTGCAGATGCTTGGGCGCCGCCTCGCCGACCCGCTCGGTCTCGAAGGCGCGCCCGGCGGCGCGTCCGGCCTGGGACTCCTCGATTTCGAGACGACGCTGGATCGGGAAAAGACGCTGGAAAACGTGGGTGGCGTACTGCTGCTGCCTGGCGAACCGGCGCTTGCCGGCTACCGCATCCACATGGGCGTCACCAGCGGCCCGGCGCTCGAACGCCCGGCGACTCGCCTGAACGGCATCGGCGAAGGCGCGATTTCGGAAGACGCCCAAATCCTCGCCACGTATTGCCACGGCCTCTTCGACCGGCCGGAGGCGCTCGCCGCGCTGCTCGAATGGGCCGGGCATAAACCCATCGCCGATTTCAACCCGGACGAACGGCGCGAGAACGACATCGACCGCCTGGCCGATGCCGTCGAACGGCATCTGAAGCTCGAATCATTGGCGGAGTGGCTACCGGCGCTCGGCGGCGAATGAACACATGCCAGAACACCAGATCAGGTATTGCCTAATTCTGGATAAATGGTTTATACTAGTCTATTCCGCAATCCATGTGACGCGCGGGTGTTCTGAAGAGTTATTTTAACTCAATGGCTTAGGAGTTAGATACGATTCTTTTCACCCGCTCCACGTTGCGGACTTGGCGGTTTTGGCTCGCGGGCGCGCGATGCCCATGTAGCTCAGTGGTAGAGCACTCCCTTGGTAAGGGAGAGGTCGGCAGTCCGATCCTGCCCATGGGCACCATGGATTCAGGTAGTGGCATCGAGGATTTTTAACTTCTAACGTTTGAGGTACCGGCAATGGCTAAGGCAAAATTTGAGCGCAAGAAGCCGCACGTGAATGTAGGGACGATAGGGCACGTGGATCACGGGAAGACGACGCTGACGGCGGCGATCACGATGATCCTGTCGAAGCGATT
>JAIRPF010000092.1 GCA_031257115.1 Accumulibacter sp. | reverse complement strand
AGGCTGGAACCCCGGCCTGGAAGGCCGGGGTTTCGACCGTGGCTACTTGGGAGGGGTGCAAACCCCTTCCAAGTTCGTTCACAGCGACAGGCATGAATGCCTGTCGCTAATTAGTTGCTCGTGGGATACCGGGCCAGACGGTACAATACCCGGTTTCTCCATCATGGAACGGATCATGAACCTCATTCTCATGGCCATCGGCGACGACCGGCCGGGACTCGTCGGGCAATTGTCGGCGGCGATCGGCAGGCACGGCGGTAACTGGCTGCAATCGTCGATGTCGCATTTTGCCGGCAAATTCGCCGGCATCGTCCGCGTGGACATCGGGGAAGAGCGCGTCGATGCCCTCGAAGCCGAACTCGCCGCGCTCCCCGGCCTGCGCGTCACGGCCGAGGTTTCCGGCGCCGCGCCAGCGTCTTCAGGCCGCCGCCTCAACCTGGCGCTCGCCGGGCACGACCGCATCGGCATCGTGCGCGAAGTGTCGCACGTGCTGGCCAGGCACGCGGTCAACGTCGAGGAGCTTTCCACCCACACGGCCAGCGCGCCGATGTCGGCGGAAATCCTCTTTCACGCCACGGCGGAACTGACGGCCTCGCCGTCGCTCGACACGCGCGCGCTGGTGCGCGACCTCGAACAGATTTCCAACGACCTGATGGTCGACATCACGCTCGACGAATCGATTCGCTGATTTTCGGCGACACACGTTTTTCCAGGAAAAAAAGATGGCCCAATATGTCATGTCGATGCTGCGCGTCAGCAAGACCGTTCCCCCGAAACGCCAGATCATCAAGGACATTTCGCTGTCCTTCTTTCCCGGCGCGAAAATCGGCCTGCTGGGCCTGAATGGCGCGGGAAAATCGACCGTCCTCCGGATCATGGCCAACGAGGACAGGGAATATGACGGCGAAGTGCAACACCTCGCCGGCGTCAAGATCGGCTACCTGCCGCAGGAACCGCGGCTCGACCCGGACAAGACCGTCCGCCAGGAAGTCGAAAGCGGCATGGGCGAGGTGATGGGCGCGCGCGCCCGGCTGGAGCAGGTCTATGCCGCCTACGCCGAGCCGGACGCCGACTTCGACAAACTCGCCGAGGAACAGGCGCGGCTCGAAGCGGTCATCGCCGCCGCCGGCGCGGATACGGAAAACCAGATGGAAATCGCCGCCGACGCGCTGCGCCTGCCGCCTTGGGACGCCCCGGTCGCGCACCTTTCCGGCGGCGAAAAACGCCGCGTCGCGCTGGCGAAGCTCTTGCTCTCGCGCCCCGACATGCTGTTGCTCGACGAGCCGACCAACCACCTCGATGCCGAATCGGTCGAATGGCTGGAACAGTACCTCTGCCGCTTTCCCGGCACCGTCGTCGCCGTCACGCACGACCGCTATTTCCTCGACAACGCCGCCGAATGGATCCTCGAACTCGACCGCGGCCACGGCATTCCGTGGAAGGGCAATTATTCCTCCTGGCTGGAGCAGAAAGAGGCGCGCCTCGAAACCGAGCAAAAACAGCTCGACGCGCACATGAAGGCGATGCGCCAGGAACTCGAATGGGTGCGCGCCAACCCCAGGGCGCGGCAGGCCAAGAGCCGCGCGCGCCTCGCCCGCTTCGAGGAAATGTCGAGCCACGAATACCAGGCGCGCAACGAAACGCAGGAAATTTTCATTCCCGTGGCCGAACGCCTCGGCGGCAAGGTCATCGAGTTCAGGGAAGTGAGCAAGGGTTTCGGCGACCGGCTGCTGATCGACAAACTCTCGTTCACCGTCCCGCCCGGCGCCATCGTCGGCATCATCGGCCCGAACGGCGCCGGCAAGTCGACGCTGTTCCGCATGATCACCGGCGCCGAAACGCCGGATGGCGGCGCCATCGACATCGGCCCGACGGTCCGGATGGCCTACGTCGACCAGAGCCGCGAGAATCTCTCCAACGAAAAGACCGTCTTCGACGAACTCTCCGATGGGCGCGACATCCTGCAAATCGGCAAATTCGAAATGCCGAGCCGCGCCTACATCGGCCGTTTCAACTTCAAGGGCGCCGACCAGCAAAAAATCGTCGGCAAGCTATCGGGCGGCGAACGCGGCCGCCTGCACCTCGCCAAGACGCTGATGACGGGCGGCAACCTGCTGCTGCTCGACGAACCTTCCAACGACCTCGACGTGGAAACCCTGCGCGCGCTCGAGGACGCGCTGCTCGAATTCGCCGGCTGCGCGCTCGTCATCTCGCACGACCGCTGGTTCCTCGACCGCATCTGCACGCACATCCTGGCCTGCGAGGGCGAATCGCAATGGAGCTTTTTCGCCGGCAACTACCAGGAATACGAAGAAGACAAGAAAAAACGCCTCGGCGAAGAAGGCGCCAGACCCAGGCGCATCCGCTACAAACCGATCACGCGGAAACCGTGAGGATTCGATCACGACGGAGGCGGGGGAAAATCTTCGGGGCTGTCCTGGTCAAATCGAACACGAAGCGGGAAGGACCGCCGGGAACCCGGAGGCGGGATACCGCCCGCGATTCCGAGTCTCCTGTACGGGTGGCGATCCAGGACGGCGCCTGATCGAGCGCCTGCGCCACAGCGGCGTGCGCGGCGGCATCGAGGCGGTGAGCCTCGCCTGCCGGCCGCTCAGTCTGGAACCGCTTTGTTTCAGCGAGATCGCGCCTTTCCCTTGCGCCGTCCCTGCGCACCATTGCCCCGGCATCCCGAATCTCGGCGGCATGACCGGCGCCGCTTCCCGGATTTTCGCCAGTTCGGTTTCCGCGCCTGACATCCTCGCCGGCGGCGCTAGAAGTAATCCAGGATCGACGGGACGGGCGCTCTCGGCACGTAGCCGGCGATCCATTCGAGCGGCAGCAGGATCGTTTCCGGTATCAGGGTCATCGCGAACAGCAGGATGCACTGCGCGATGAAATACGGCAGCGTGGGCATCAGGATTTCTTCCATCTTGACCTTGCCGGCGGCGCAGGCGACGTTGAGCACCGGCCCTACCGGCGGCGTCAGCAGGCCGAGCACGTTGACCAGGGTGAAGAGGATGCCGAAGTAGACCGGGTCGATTCCCGCCGCCTTGAGGAGCGGCAGGAAAATCGGGGTCAGGATGAGAATCGTCGGCACGACGTCCATGGCCGTGCCCACCAGCAGCACGACGGCCATCAGCATGACGTTGAGCAGGATCGGCCGGTCGACCAGTCCGCTCAGCGCGCCGGTGATGAGCTGGGGCATCCGGGCGATGGTCATGATGTAGCCGGCGACCTGGGCCGTCGCGGCAAGGAACATGACCACGGCGGAAGTCTTCGCCGCGCTGGTGAGCGCCTTGAAGATGTCCCGGGGCGCGAGTTCGCGGTATACGAAAACGCCGACGAGGAGCGCGTAGACCACGGCGACGACGCCCGCCTCGGTGGCCGTGAATACGCCGCCGCGCAGCCCCACGATGATGATGCCCGGCATGAGCAGCGCCCACAGGCCGTCGAGGAAAATCCGCGCCATTTCCTTCAGCGTGGGCTTCCTGAAGTTGCTCGCGGGCGCGTCCTTGCGGGAAATGAAGAACCAGGACAGGGCCATGATGACGGTCAGGTAGAGCGCCGGGGCGATGCCGCCCAGGAACAGGGATTTGATCGAGACGCCGGCGGCGACGCCGTAGACGATCATCGGCACCGAGGGCGGCATGATCGGCGCGACCATGTTGCCGGCGGCGACGAGGCCGGCGGCCTTGGGGCGGCTGTAGCCGGAATCGGCCATCATGGGAATGAGGATGGCGCCCAGGGCGGCGGTGCTGGCCACCGCCGAACCGACCAGACTGGCGAAGAGCAGGCAGGCGAGGATCGTGACGTAGCCCAGCCCGCCGCGCACGCCGCCGACGAAGATGTTGCAGAAGTCGATGATGCGCCGGGTCAGTCCGCCGCGATTCATCAGTTCTCCGGCGACGATGAAGAAGGGCATCGCCATCATGGTCACGCTGTCGACGCCGCGCATCAACTGGGCGGCGACGATCTGCGGATTGGTGGCGCTGCCGCCCATGTGCAGCGCGGTCGCGGCGGAGCCGAACAGCAGGGCGAAAGCGATGGGAAGCCCCAGCATCATGGAGCCGCACAGGTACACCAGAAACAGAACGATCAAGGTCATGGTTTTCTCTCGCCGCCGTGGGTGGGGCGTTTCCGGATCGAAAGCCCGTGGATTTCCGCCGTTCGCCCATGAATCCCCGTCATTCCCGCGAAAGCGGGAATCCAAGGCGCCGTCTCCGGCTCGAAAGGCCGCGAATCCAGGATTGGAGCGCGGACATCCCGGCCGCTGCGTTCGTTCTGCGGGCGGGACGCCCGCGCTTCATTCAAAGCCTCCCTCTTGAGGGTGTCTGATTCTTGCGGCGCTGCGCGCCGGAATGCACGCGCTGGATTCCCGCTTTCGCGGGAATGACGAGGCAATGGAATGCTCATCGCTTGAATCGAAAAAGCTCCAAAGGTTTTTCTCCGTGCGCTCCGTAGACTCCGTGGCCAACCACGCGCTGGATTCCCGCGTTCGCGGAAATGACGGGGAAATGGGGCGGTCATCGCTGGAGTCGAAAGCGCCCTAGTTCAGGTTTTGTTCCGCGCCGGAATCGTCACGCATCGCTATGAGCGCGGCGACGGGCATCTTGAGCGCGAACAGGCGATAGAGGTTCGCCAGCGCGACGATCATGATCGAAACGCCGGTGGCCAGGCCGGCGGCGTAGACCAGGAAGATGGGAAACTGGGTGGCGACCCAACGGTCGTCGAGGTTCTGGATGACGAGATGCCAGCTTCCCGCGGTGAGGATGCCCATGACCCAGAGGATCGAGACCTGAACCAGGAAATAAATGGTTTTCTGGGCCAGAACCGGGACGCGGGTGAGGACGCTGTCGATGATGAGATGCTCGTTGTCCCGCATCGCGCCGATGGAGCCGAGATAAACCAGGTAGATGAAGCAGAGGCGGGCGATTTCCTCGGACCAGGCGAAGCCCGATGAAAAAACGTAGCGGAGTATCACGTTTATGAATACCAGGACGATCATGGCCGTCAGAAAGAAAGCCATCAGGATTTCAACGCCCCGGAAAAGCCTGTTCAGAAAATTTTTCACCGCTACCCTCGCTCTTCAACCACGGAGAAAACCTTTTTGACCACGACGAACACGGCGAGCATGACGAGAAACAGAAAACTCTTGGCCACGGAGAGCACAGAGAGAATCTTTCTTTAACCACAACGAACACGACAGGCACGGCGAAAGGCAAAAACTGATTTCAGGGTTTTCTTCATGTTTTTCCGTATTCTTCGTGACTATCGCTTTTGGGAATCCTTCAAAAACTTTTCAGTCACGGAGAACGCGGAAAACCCGGAGAAAATCTCTTTTGACCACGACGGATACGACGGGGAGCGAAAAGCCCACTCTCATTCCTGAGAGTTTTTGTCGCGCCCGTCGTGGTTCATTGCTTTCATCGCTTCTTCATTGAACGGCCTTGATCTTGTCGGTCAGCGGCTTGGCCCAGGCTTGTTCCGCGTACAGCTTGTCGGTCAGCGGCTTTATCATGCCGATGATCTTCTGCTGGTCGGCCGGCGAGCACGGAGTGACCGTCACGCCCTTGTCCCGAAGGAACTGGCGATCCTTGTCGACGCTGGCGATGTAGTCCCCCCAGGCTGTCGCCGCCGTCGCCCTGGCCGCGTCCCGGATCACCTTTTGCTGGTCGGCGGGCAGCTTGTCGAGGAACGGGGCGCTGACGATGATTTCCAGGGTGGCGATGATGTGGTTGGTCTCGTAGAGATATTTCTGCACCTCGTAGAAGGCTTCGCTGATGACCGTGACCATGCCGTTATCCTGGCCGTCGACCACCTTGGTTTCCAGCGCGCTGAACAGTTCGCCCAAGGGGATGACCTGGGCGCTGGCGCCAAGGTTCTGCGCGATGCCGACGTGGATGGGGTTCGACGGCATACGGAATTTCTGTCCCTTGAAATCGTCGACCGAGGCCAGCTTCTTGTTGCTGGTGAAGGTGCGGGCGCTGTTCGGCCCCCAGGCCAGCAGATGCACGGTGGGGAATTTCTGGTGGAATCCCGCGTTGACCTCGTCCGCGATGGGGCTGCTCCAGACTTTCCTGGCGTGATCCAGGTCCCGGTACAGGAACGGCCAGTCGGAGATCATCATCGTGGGATATTCCTGGTTCATCGGAGTGCCGACGACGGCGACCTCGATGGTGCCGTTGCGCACGCCGTTCCACAGGTCGCCCTCGTTGCCCAGCGTGCCGGAATGGTAGACGTCGACCGTGATGGCGCCGTTGGTGCCTTTCTCGACCTGGGGCTTGAACACCTTGTCCAGCGCCGCCGCCATCGGGTGGGATTCGCCCCAGTTGTCGCCGACCTTGATGGTGATCGGGCCGGCCGCGAAAACACTGCTTGCCGCAGCGAGCGTCAGGCAGGCCGCAAAAACATTACGAAGTTTCATTATTGCCTCCTTGGTTGGGTTCTCGAATCACGGTTTCGTCCCGATCGGTCATGGAACGGAAGCGTTCCAAAATTCTACTCGCAAGACGAACGGCCGCGCGCTGATTTTGATGATGCGTGTTCGGTATGGTAGCGGCCTTTGTTTTTCGGCGCAACGGCAAGGGGTGGCAAGCGGTTTTTCCCGACCGTCCGCCGTGGTTTTCCCATTTTTTCCGTGAAACGCCGAAAAATTTGCTATATTTGCTATACTTGTATGGTAATCGGCCGCGCCGTCGGCGCTGACTTGGAGAGGAGAAAAAATGAAGATTGTCGGAGCGGATGTGATCGTTTGTTGTCCGGGGCGGAATTTCGTGACGCTGAAGATCACCACGGACGAGGGAGTGAGCGGCCTGGGCGACGCCACCCTGAACGGCCGCGAGCTGTCGGTCGCGTCGTACCTGAAGGATCACGTCTGTCCGCTGCTCATCGGGCGCGATCCGCGCAGGATCGAGGATACCTGGCAGTACCTGTATCGCGGCGCGTACTGGCGGCGCGGGCCGGTGACGATGTCCGCCATCGCCGCCGTCGACATGGCGCTGTGGGACATCAAGGGCAAGCTCGCCGACATGCCGCTCTACCAGTTGCTGGGCGGCGCTTCGCGCGAGGGCGTGATGGTCTACAGCCACGGCACCGGGCGCGACATTCCGGAAACGCTCGACGCGTTCGCCAGGTACAGGGAGCAGGGGTTCAAGGCCATTCGCGTCCAGTGCGGCGTGCCGGGCATGAAATCGGTCTATGGCGTGTCCAAGGGCGGCGGCGGGGCCTACGAGCCGGCGACCAAGGGTTGGCCGGAAGAGCAATCCTGGTCGACCGAAAAATACCTCGACTACATTCCGAGGCTGTTCGAGGCCGTGCGCGAAAAGTTCGGCTTCGACATCCACCTGCTGCACGACGCGCATCACCGCCTGACGCCGATCGAGGCCGCCCGCCTCGGCAAGTCGGTCGAGGACTGCCGGCTGTTCTGGCTCGAAGACCCGACGCCGGCCGAGAGCCAGGAAGCCTTCCGGCTGATCCGCGGCCACACGGTCACGCCGATCGCCGTCGGCGAGGTTTTCAACAGCATCTGGGACTGCAAGGAACTGATCGAAGAGCAGTTGATCGACTACATCCGCGTGTCCATGACCCACGCGGGAGGCGTCACGCACATGCGCCGCATCGCCGATCTGGCCGCGCTCTACCAGGTGCGTACCGGCAGTCATGGCCCGTCCGACCTCTCGCCGGTGTGCATGGCCGCCGCGCTGCACTTCGACCTGTCGATTCCCAACTTCGGCATCCAGGAATACATGGGCTACCCCGAACGGACGATGGAAGTCTTCCGGTGCGCCTGGAGTTTCGATGACGGCTACATGTATCCGGGCGAAAAGCCGGGTCTGGGCGTCGAGATCGACGAGGCGCTGGCCGCGAAGTATCCCTACGAACCCGCCTTCCTGCCGGTGGCCCGGCTGGAGGATGGAACCTTGTGGAATTGGTAGCCGCCGGAAACCGGCGCGGCGGAAGCGCCGGAGATTTTTGCCGGCTCATGGAAAGGAAAAAATGATGCGCGTTCCATTTGAAACGATTTGCGAGGTCGTCACCGAGGCTTTCGCGCGCGCGGGGATGCGTCTGGAAGATGCCCGGACGTGCGCGCGGGTTCATGCCGAATCGAGCTGCGACGGCGTCTATTCGCACGGACTCAACCGGGGCGCCCGGTTCGTCGATTATCTCGGACGCGGCTGGGTCGATCCCGACGCCCGGCCGACCCTCGTCAAAAAACTGGGAGCCATCGAAATCCACGACGGCCACCGGGGGCCGGGAATCCTCAACGCATTCTTCGCGGCCGACCGGGCGATGGCCATCGCGGCCGAGCAGGGCGCCGGCATCGTGAGCCTGCGCGACACCACGCACTGGATGCGCGGCGGCACCTATGGCTGGCGCGCGGCGGACAGGGGCTTCGTGGCGATCGGCTGGACCAATACCGAATCGTGCATGCCGGCCTGGGGCGGCAGGGATACGCGCCTGGGCAACAATCCGTTCGTGATGGCCGTGCCGCGCAAGAAAGGGCACATCGTCCTCGACATGGCCATGTCGCAATATTCTTACGGCAAATTGCAGGTGACCCGGCTCAAGGGCGCGCGGCTGCCGTATCCGGGAGGCTTCGACGAGGATGGAAACCTGACCGCGGAACCCGGCCCGATCGAGCAATCCAGGCGCATCCTGCCGATGGGCTACTGGAAAGGATCGGGCTTCGCCATCCTGCTCGACGCGCTGGCGGCGATTCTTTCGGAGGGTCTGGCCACGAACCGGATCGACCCGATCGGGCAGGGCAGTTGCACGGGGTGTTCGCAGGTATTCATGGCCTTCGATCCGCGCCAGCTCGGCGGCGAGGAGTTTTCCGACAGGGTGGCGGACGGCATCGCCGATTACGTGAACTCATCGGTTCCCGACGAAAAAAGCAGGGAAGCGCTTTATCCGGGGCAGTCGACCCTGCGCATCCGGGCCGAGCACCGGGCCAACGGCGTCGTGGTCGACGAGGGCGTCTGGGCCGAGGTCATGGCCTTGGCCGGCAGGTCGTGACCGCCGGAGGGGAGCGCCGCGAAAAATCGGGGAAAGCGCCGGGGTTACGCAAAAGCGGATTCGGATTTACGCAAACGTATCGACGATCCCGCCCGTCGCGCTGGTGGCGGACGGCGGTACCGATACCGCTTGCAGCAGCGCGAGCGCCCCCTCGGCCTGCGAGTCGATGGCCTTCTTGAGCACACTGATTTGCACCGCGTTCTTGAGCTGCGTGGCACTGTTGACGGAAACCGCGGCGACGGCGGATGTGATGTCCATTTTGCGCTCCCCTGCGAATTCGTTTTGCGGAAAAACCCGGTCCGGTTTCCCTTATAACGGCATCGGCGCAAGAATCTTTAGGGTATTTTCGGTTTGTGGCGTTTCGATTCAAGCGATGACCGTTTGCCTTCCAAAACCTTTAACCACGAGGGGCGCGGCGGACACGACGAAAAACAAAGAGGCTTGGCAAGTCACGGCAGCCTGGCGGACGGGGGGCAAAAACACCACCGCATCGGCCACGGCGAAAACGAGTTTGCGCGGGGCAACCGGCGCGCCAACGGGATCGAAGGTTCACGGGGCTTCGCCAGGCACCGGCGGGTCAAGTTCAACGGGGTGCGCAAAGACGTTTTCGACCGCCATCCGAAAGAACCAGAGTTCCGTTTCAACCTGCGCGGCGGCGGCCTCCACCGTGAGTTGCCCGAATCGTTTCGTCGCAAACCGATCTTTTCCGTCGCCGAAAGTGATGCTTGAGATACCGGCTCCATTACGGGGGAATCCATGTGATTTATATCTTATCAAGCCCCTTGATTTTTCAAACCAAACCGCCCTGTCAACCGTATTTTGACGTCAACAATCACTCTTCCTTTTTCTCGGCATGGCTTTTTGGACTGCCATCCTCCGACGATTTCGTCGATCAGCGGCAGAGGCGAAAGCACGGCAAAATGGCGAGTCCAGTAATGAATTGCCACCGCGATTTGAATATTCTTTTGCTGACCGTTTTGCTCAACCATCATACAAGGATGATCCATAATCCGGTGACAAACAAAAGATATAACCCGCTCATTGCGCGATTCTCCGTTAAATGAAGGCAAGTAACAGCAAGGGGGCGGAAACATTTCGATTTTTCTTTCCCTGTCATTGCATGGGAATACCGTCGGGCGGGGAAAACAAATCGTCTCCGACCTTCCTTGGCCCAAGGACAATCCAGAGGAGCCTTCAAATCGCGCGCCGCGCTGGCATTCGGCGGAATCGCGCGATACTTCGGAGAAAGCTATTTGACCCGTTGCAGTTTCGGGCGTCCCGTTGGCGGGGTTGGCGGTTTTTCGGGATCGGGGGCGTTGCCGGATGTCGATTCCGTTTCCGATTCGGGCGCGCCGGCGGGCGGGCTTTCCGGCTCGAAAGCCATGCCCGCGCCGTTTTCCCGCGCGTAGATTGCCGCCACGTTGGCCACGGGAATGGAAATGTCGCGCGCCACTCCGCCAAAACGCGCCTGGAAACCGATCATTTCGTTGCCGATCTGCAATCCGCCGGTCGCCTCGTAGCCGATGTTCAGGACGATCCGCCCGTCCCTCACGTGCTCCCTCGGAACGCGCACACGAGCGTCGACCTGAACCGCGATATGGGGAGTGAAGCCATTGTCCGTGCACCATTCGTGGATGGCGCGGATCAGATAGGGTTTCGTCGAAGGCAGGTTTTCACTCATTTTGGCGATGGGAAAGTCAATTGACAAGCACGACATACACGGAGATCACGGAGAAAACCGGAGGAAACCTTTTTAACCACGACGGACGCGACGAACACGGCGAATTCCCCCAATTCGCTTTTCGCCGCGCCTGTCGTGTGCGTCATGGTTGATGGCCCTTTTCAGGATTTTTCTCCGCGTCCTTCGTGGCTAAAATGGTTCTCCGCCGCGTCCGTTGGAATCAAAGGGCCTTCACCGCCGCATGGCTTTTTCCGATGGCGTCAGCGCGTCGATGAATCCCTGGCGGCTGAAAATGCGTTCGGCGTATTTCATCAGCGGCGCCGCCGATTTCGGCAATTCGATCCCATAGTGACCCAGGCGCCAGAGCAGCGGCGCGATGGCTACGTCGAGCATGGAAAAATCCTCGCCGAGCATGTGCTTTTGCTTGATGAAGATAGGCGCCATTTCGGTCAGGCGCTCGCGGACCGTCTGGCGCGCCCGGTCGACGGTCCCGGAGGCGTTTTCGAGCGCCTCGACGTGGGCGAAGACCTCGCGCTCCATGGTCATCAGCAGTTGCCGCGCGCGCGCGCGCATGATCGGATCCGGCGGCATCAGTTGCGGATGCGGAAAGCGTTCGTCGATATACTCGTTGATGATGTTCGGTTCGTAGAGGATCAGGTCGCGCTCGACCAGCACCGGCACCCGCCCGTAGGGATTGACCATGGCGATGTCTTCCGGCTTGGCGAAAAGGTCAACGTCGATGATCTGGAAATCCATTCCTTTTTCATAAAGCACGATGCGGCAACGTTGGCTGAACGGGCACGTCGTACCCGAATAAAGATTCATCATGGTCGATATCCTCGAAAACGAACCGGCGCCGCCATGCCGGCGACGCCGTGCTGCTCTTTACCCGGCCTTGCGGAAACAAGTGGGAGATTATACGCGAGATTCGTTCGAAAGAAAAGAGAGTGATACTGTAATTATTTGATTTCAAATAGATTTTCGCTCACGCACGGCCTGCGCCAGCGTACCCGAATCAACGTATTCGAGTTCGCCGCCGACCGGCACGCCGCGCGCGATCCGCGATACTTTCAGGCCGCGCCCCTTGAGCATTTCCCCCAGGGTGTGCGCCGTCACTTCGCCCTCGTTGGTGAAATTGGTCGCCAGGATGACTTCGCGCACCACGCCGTCGCCAGCGCGCGCCAGCAGCCTGTCCGTCTGCAATTCGCGCGGCCCGACGCCGTCGAGCGGGGAGATGCGCCCCATCAGGACGTAGTACAGGCCGGAATAGGACTGCGTCTGCTCCATCATGTTCAGGTCGACCGGCGTTTCGACGACGCACAGCAAACCCGGATCGCGTTTCGGCGACAGGCAGCGATCGCAGATATCGGCCTCGGTGAACGTGTTGCAGCGCTGGCAATGCCGCAGCGTTCCGAGCGCCTGTTGCAGCGCCTCCGTCAGACGCCGCGCCCCCGGACGGTCGCGTTGCAGCAAATGGTAGGCCATGCGCTGCGCCGATTTCGGGCCGACCCCCGGCAGGCAGCGCAGGGATTCGATGAGATTTTCGAGAGAGGATGGCGCGGCCATCAGAATGGCAGCTTCATGCCCGCCGGCAGATTCATGCCCGCCGTGAAGCCGGCCATGCGCTCCTGGGCCACCGCCTCGGCGCGGCGCATGGCGTCGTTGACCGCCGCCGCCACCAGATCCTCGAGCATTTCCCTGTCGTCCATGACCGAGGCGTCGATCGCCACGCGCCGCACGTCGTGGGCGCAGGTCATCGTCACCTTGACCATGCCGGCCCCGGACTGTCCCTCGACTTCGATCTGCGCCAGTTGCTCCTGCGCCTTTTTCATGTTTTCCTGCATCAGTTGCGCCTGCTTCATCAGGCCGGCGAGTCCGCCTTTCATCATGGTGTTTTGCCTCGGCAAGGGTTGGTGGTCAAACGGGTTTGATCGACGATTCGATCAGCGTGGCGCCGAGGAGGTCGATCGCTTCGCGCACGAAGGCGTCCCGCTCGACGGCCGCCACGGCCTGTTCCTGGCGCTCCTGGCGCTGCCGCCGGGCGGTGTCCGCGGGCGTTTCGCCGGAAACCTCGTCCAGCTCGATCGACAGCCGCACGGGTTTTCCGAAACGCGCCGACAGCGCCTGCTGTATTTTGTCCTGGGAGGTCTTGATCTGCAAATGGCGGTGCGCCGGCGGAAGGCACAGGACGATGCGGCCGCCGGTCATCGATCTCAGTTCGCAATGCTGCCCCAGCTCCCTGGCCATGCCGCTCAATTCCAGCGTGGCGAGCAGCGCGTGCCAATCGACGTTCTCTTCGTCGACGGGCGGCGCGGCGGCGGCCAAGGGTTGAGGAGGCGCGGCGTCTGGCGGCGGAATCGGCGGCGGAATCGACTGGGAAATCGGCTGAAATTCCGGCACCGGCCCCGCGACGGGTTTTGCCGGGGCGTGCAGCGGAACGCTCTCCCGCGCCGCCGTTTTCCTGTCCGCCGCGAAGGACGCCGGGCGCGCGGGCGCTGCCTGCGCCGCCGGCATCGCGTCGCCGGCCGTCGCCGGACGGAAAGCGTGCAGGCGCAGCAGGGTCATCGTGAAGCCGTCCTGTTCGTCGGGCGCGAGGTGCAATTCGTTGCGGCCCTGGACCGCGATCTGGTACGCCAGTTGCACGTATTCCGGGTCGAGGCGGTTGGCCAGGTCGAGCAGGCGCTGGCGCTCCGGCAAATCCTCGGCCACCGCCCGCGGCGCGAATTGCGCCACCTGCAAGCGCGTCATCAGGCTGGCGAATTCCTGCAAGGCCAGGGAAAACGACAGGCTGCGCGCGGCCATGTCCCCGGCAACGCGCAGCATCCCGGCCACATCGCCGGCGAGCAGCGCGTCGAGGATGTCGAAAAGATAATCGAGGTCGACCGTCCCCAGCATGTCGCGCACCAGCGCCTCTTCGACCTTGCCCGCGCCGTGCGCGATCGCCTGGTCGAGCAGCGACAGCGCGTCGCGCATGCTGCCCGCCGCCGAACGCGCGATGAGGTTGAGCGCCGCCGGTTCGGCGCGGATCGCCTCGGCTTCGAGAATGTGCTTGAGGTGCGCGGCGATCAGCGGCGGCGTCATCTGCTTGAGATTGAATTGCAGGCAGCGCGAAAGCACGGTCACGGGGATTTTTTGCGGATCGGTCGTCGCCAGGATGAACTTGACGTGTTCGGGCGGCTCCTCCAAGGTCTTCAGCATCGCGTTGAAGGCCGAGTTGGAAAGCATGTGCACTTCGTCGATGACGTAGACCTTGAAACGCCCGCGCGTCGGCGCATAGACGGCGTTTTCCAGCAGCTGGCGCATTTCGTCGACCTTGGTGTTGGTCGCCGCGTCGACTTCGAGCAGGTCGACGAAGCGCCCGGCGTCGATCTCGGCGCAGGCGGAACAGGTTCCGCACGGCGTCGCCGTGACGCCCGTCTCGCAGTTGAACGATTTGGCCAGGATGCGTGCCAGCGTTGTCTTGCCGACGCCGCGCGTGCCGGTGAAGAGGTAGGCGTGATGCAGCCGGCCGTCGGTCAGCGCGTGCGTCAGCGCCCGGACGACGTGTTCCTGCCCGACCAGGGTTTCAAACGTCCGCGGCCGCCATTTGCGCGCCAATACCTGATAGCTCATGTTCCCGTCCAGACTCCGCGTCGCGCCGCCCAAGGCATCATCGGCGGCTCCTAAAGCAGCTCTTCGAGGCGGAGGCGCGTGACGTCTCCCGTGACCACCGGCAGCTTTTCGATCCGGCCGATGGCGCCGTCGATGTTTTTCTCGCGCGTTTGGTGCGTCAGCATGATGATGTCCGTCTGCGCCTCGTTTTCCTCCGGCTCGCGCTGGATCATGGCGTCGATCGAAATCTGGTGATCCGCGAGGATGCGCGTGATGTCGGCCAGGACGCCCGGCCGGTCCTCGACCCGCATCCGCAGATAATAACTGGTGACGATTTCCGCGATCGGCAGGATGGGCAGGTCGACGATGGCGTCGGGCTGGAACGCGAGATGCGGCACGCGATGCTCCGGATCGGCCGTCAACATGCGCGCCACGTCGACGAGATCGGCGATGACCGCCGAGGCCGTCGGCTCGGCGCCGGCGCCCTTGCCGTAATAGAGCGTGGCGCCGACCGCGTCGCCCTTGACGAGCACCGCGTTCATCGCGCCCTCGACGTTGGCGATCAGCCTTTTCGCCGGGATCAGGGTCGGATGCACGCGCAGCTCGACGCCTTGCGGCGTGCGCCGGGTGATGCCGAGCAGCTTGATCCGGTATCCCAGTTTCTCGGCGTACCTGATGTCGACCGGATCGAGCCGGCGGATGCCTTCAATGTAGGCTTCGTCGAACCGCATCGAATTGCCGAAGGCGATCGCGCTCATGATGGTCGCCTTGTGCGCCGCGTCGATCCCTTCGACGTCGAAGGTCGGGTCGGCCTCGGCGTAGCCCAGGCGCTGGGCCTCGGAGAGCGCGGCGTCGAACGACAGGCCCTTGCCGTACATTTCGGAGAGAATGTGGTTCGTCGTCCCGTTGATGATTCCCGCGATCCATTCGATCCGGTTGGCCGTCAGCCCCTCGCGCAGGGCCTTGATGATCGGAATGCCGCCGCAGACCGCCGCTTCGAAGGCCACCGTCACGCCCCGCCGCTGCGCCGCGGCGAAAATCTCGTTGCCGTGCCTGGCCAGCAGCGCCTTGTTGGCCGTCACCACGTGCTTGCCGTTGGCGATGGCGTCGAGCGCCAGATTTTTGGCGACGCCGGTTCCCCCGATCAGCTCGACCACGATGTCGACGTCCGGGTCGCATGTCACGGCGAAAGCGTCGCCGGTCAGCCGGCAGGCGCCTCCGGTGACTTTTTTCGCCAGATCGAGATTGGTGTCGGCGACCACGTCGATGCGGATCGGCCGTCCGGCGCGCCGGGCGATTTCGTCGGCGTTGCGTTCCAATACCTTGAAAGTGCCTCCTCCGACGGTGCCGACGCCGAGAAGCCCCACGTTGATCGGTTTCATTTCACGCCCCATGCCGCTTGCGGTAATTTTCCAGGAAGCGGGCGATACGGGCGATCGCCTCCCGGAGCTGGTCCTCGTGCGGCAGGAAGACCAGCCGGAAATGGTCGGGATCCGGCCAGTTGAACCCGGTGCCCTGCACCAGCAGGACGCGCTCCTCGCGCAGCAGTTCCGCGATGAAAGCCTGGTCGTCGCCGATCGGATAGACCGCCGGGTCGAGCCGGGGAAACATGTACAGCGTGGCTTTCGGCTTGACGCAACTGACGCCGGGGATGGCCGAGATCAATTCATGGGCGAGGTCGCGCTGGCGGCACAGGCGGCCCTCCGGCGCGACCAGGTCGTCGATGCTCTGGTAGCCGCCCAGCGCCGTCTGGATGCCGTACTGGCCGGGCACGTTCGCGCACAGTCGCATCGACGAGAGCATTTCCAGCCCCTCGATGTAATCGCGCGCGTCGCGCTGATCGCCCGAAACCACCATCCAGCCGGCGCGGTAACCGCACGAGCGGTAGTTTTTCGACAAGCCGTTGAAACTCACGGTCAGGACATCCTCGGAGAGCGAGGCGATGGCCGTATGCCGCGCGCCGTCGTAGAGCACCTTGTCATAGACCTCGTCGGCGTAGAGGATCAGCCCGTGCTCGCGGGCGACGGCGACGATCTCCAGCAGCACGCTTTCCGGATAAAGCGCGCCGGTCGGATTGTTCGGGTTGATGACCACGATCGCCCTGGAGCGCGGCGTGATCTTGCGGCGGATGTCGTCCATGTCCGGCAGCCAGCCGCTGCCCTCGTCGCACAGATAATGGACCGGCGTGCCGCCCGACAGGCTGACCGCCGCCGTCCACAGCGGATAATCGGGCGCCGGCACCAAGACTTCGTCACCGTTGTCGAGCAGCGCGTTCATGGAAATGGCGATCAATTCCGACACGCCGTTGCCGATGTAGATGTCCTCGAGCGTCACGCCCTTGATCTTCTTCAATTGCGTGTAGTGCATGATCGCCTTGCGGGCCGCGAAAATCCCCTTCGAATCCGAATAGCCGGCCGCGTTCGGCAGGTTGCGGATCATGTCGAGCTGGATTTCTTCCGGAGCGTCGAAGCCGAACGGCGCCAGATTCCCGATGTTCAGCTTGATGATCTTCTGCCCCTCGTCCTCCATCCGCCGGGCCTGTTGCAGTACCGGGCCGCGAATGTCGTAACAGACGTTGGCGAGCTTGCTCGATTTGCGAACGGGTTTCATGGCGATCCTTTCCTCGTTTCCGGCAACCGTTCCCGCCGCGCCGGCCGCGATGCCCCGCGCGGCCGGATCGTCGTCCGGCAAAAGAATATAATCCTACTGTATCGCACCGGACGCCGCAATTTCATGAAGCTGCAAATCGCCCAATCGCAGGGATGGAACGTTTTCACCGCCTACGGCGAAGGCTACGTCGACGTCAACGCGGTCCGCCACGGCAAGAATATCGTCGTCACGCCGGAGCGCGTGATCGAGAACTGGACGGCGGCGGATTTCGAATCGCTGTCGCTCGCGGATTTCAACATCCTCGCCGCGCTCGACGCCGAAACCATCCTCCTCGGCGCCGGCGCGACGCTCCGCTTCCCCCGCCCCGAACTGCTCGCGCCGCTCATGCGGGCGCGCAAGGGATTCGAGATCATGGACAACCACGCCGCCTGCCGAACCTACAACATCCTGGCCGGCGAAGGACGAAAAGTCGCCGCCGCGCTGATTCTCGGATGACATTCCGGCGCGAAGCGCCGCCAAATTCAAGGTTGCAATACCTAAGGGAAACCAACGGCGAGGCAGGAAATGAACAGGATTTGCCCACGTTGTCAAAGCGAGAAGCTGCGCGGGAACGGCGTAACGAAAGGTATCGAGCGCCATAAATGCCGCGCCTGCGGCGGCGGCTTCTCGGTTACGGATGCCGACCGTTGTTACGGTATCACGTTCAACCAGATGAAAATCAAAGAGCCGCACACGATGACAAAGCGAGAGACCTGCCTCATCGAAAACTCGAACAGCCGCATTCGTGACCCTCTTGCGCGATTCAACCGGAAAATCAAACGCTTCCCAAACCCCTCCGAAATCCGGTAGTGTCATAAAATAATTGACACATCGAGAGTTCGTCCAAAGAAGAGTCAGCACGCTGTGCGCGGGAGGTGCGGGGCGGGCGGCCAGGTCGCTCGTGGCGGATCATCGACGATGCCCATAAGACAGGCGATTCGCGGACGAACGAAAACGCCTATTCCCGCGGTTCTTTCGCAAAATGCTCGGCTTGCGCCATCAGGGAATGAATGGAAAGCCTTTTGCCCTTCGCCTTGTCTTTCGCCATGCAACCCATGTTCGGCGCGGCCGATTTGTGGTTAATTCACGTTTTTTGGAACGTGGAAGACATTGCCATGAAACTCGTCGTCGCTTCGAGCAATCCCGGCAAGCTGCGGGAATTCGGCGCCTTGCTGGCGCCTCTGGGCTGGGAGACGGTTCCGCAGGGGGAACTCGGAGTTTCCGAGTGCGAGGAGCCGCACGGTACTTTCGTCGAAAACGCGCTGACCAAGGCCCGTCATGCCGCCGCGGTCACGGGGCTGGCGGCGCTCGCCGACGATTCCGGGCTGTGCGCGCACGCGCTCGGCGGCGCTCCCGGCGTCCATTCGGCGCGCTATGCCGGCGAGCCGAAATCCGATCGGCGCAACAACGAAAAGCTGGTCGCCGATCTGGCCGGAAAAGCGGATCGGGGCGCGCATTATGTTTGTGTGCTGGTTTTCGTGCGTCATGCCGACGATCCGCAGCCGGTCATCGCCGAAGGGGAGTGGCACGGCGAAATCGTCGATTCTCCGCGCGGCGAGGGCGGTTTTGGATACGATCCCTACTTTTTCCTTCCGGACGCGGGGCTGACCGCCGCCGAACTCGACGCCACCGAGAAGAACCGCCGGTCGCATCGCGGCCAGGCGCTGGCGCTGCTCGTGGATCGCCTGAAAAACCGGCGCGCATGACTCCGGGAGAAACGCCGCGCGTCATCCCGATCCGGCCGGCGGACGGCGCTTCGGGGGAAGGCGCCGGCGCGCCGGAATCACGCGCCCTGCCGCCGCTCTCGCTTTATGTGCACATTCCTTGGTGCGTGCGCAAATGCCCTTACTGCGACTTCGATTCGTACCCGCTGCGCGGCCGCCTGCCGGAAGCCGAATACATCGCCGCGCTGACCGCCGACCTCGAATCGGCGCTGCCGTTCGTCTGGGGCCGCCGGATCGTCAGCGTCTTTTTCGGCGGCGGCACGCCGAGTCTGCTTTCGGCCGCCGGACTCGACGCGCTGCTGGCCACCCTTCGCGCCCGCCTGCCGCTCGCGCCCGGCGCGGAGATCACGCTCGAAGCCAACCCCGGCGCCGTCGAAGCCGACAAATTCGGCGCTTTCCACGATGCCGGCGTCAATCGCCTGTCACTTGGCGTCCAGAGCTTCGATCCCGCGCATCTTGGCGCGCTGGGCAGGATTCACGACGCCGCTCAGGCGCGGCGGGCCGCCGCCCTCGCCGCGCGCCATTTCGACAACTTCAACCTCGATCTGATGTACGGCCTGCCCGGACAAACCGTCACGCGGGCGCTCGCCGACGTGGAACAGGCGCTCGCCCTCGGGCCGACGCACCTGTCGTGTTACCAGCTCACCGTCGAACCGGGCACGGCCTTCGCCGCCTCGCCCCCGCCGCTGCCCGATCCCGACCTGTGCGCGGATATGCAAGAAGCCATCGAGGCCCGGCTCGGCGAAGCGGGATTCGAGCATTACGAAACGTCCGCCTTCGCCCGTCCCGGATATTCGTGCCGGCACAATCTCAATTACTGGACTTTCGGCGATTACCTCGGCATCGGCGCGGGCGCGCACGGCAAGCTGACGCGGCATGACGAAAAGGCATGGAAGGTATGCCGGCAGGCGCGCTGGAAGTCGCCGGACCGATACTTGGCGCAGGCGGCCGCGGGCAGATCACTACAGGAGGAATTCACGGTGGAGGCGGGCGACCTGCCCTTCGAGTTCATGATGAACGCCCTGCGCCTCACGGCGGGCTTCGACGCGGCGCTCTTCGAAGCGCGCACGGCGCGACCGCTGTCCGTCGTCGAAGCGCCCCTGCGCCGCGCCGGGCGCGAGGGGCTGCTCGTCCACGACGGCGGACGGATCACCCCAACCCGGCGCGGACAGCGCTTCCTCAATCGCCTGCTGGAAATGTTCCTGGCGTGACGGGGCATTCGCCTTGAAAAATTACCGACGCGAAGCGCCGCAAGATCGGCGCTACATTGTGTGCGAGAGAAGCTCGCGCGCGAGCGCACCGCGCCGACCAACCCGATTCGTGCTTTCTTGCTGGAATTCGGCATCAGTCTGCCCAAGGGTCCCGCGATCATCGGGCGACAGCCTGCCGTACTCGCCGAGCATGAAGCCGAACTGCCCACGGCGTTGATCGCGCTCATGGAGCGCGTGCGCGGGCACCTCAAGTTTCCGGACGAACAGGTCAAGGAGGTCGAGCGGGAACCGACCCGGCATGTCATGGGAGATGAGCGCGGACAACTGAAAATTCCAGGGATCGGCCCGATCACGGCCAGCGCACTTGCCGTCGAGTTGGGAGAGGCCAAACAATTCGCCAACGTCCGGCAGTTCGCCGCCGGACGGCCCCACCGGGTCATTCAAGGAGTTTTGCCCCTCTGGCCTTGCGGCGATGGATACGCGATGACGCAAACGGCTCAATGGCCTGGCAGAAAACTGACAAAAAATTCAGCGATCACACACCAAGGGCTTTTGAGGATTGCCAGGCGCGGCTCTCATCAAGGAGCGGGGCTTCACAGCCCCGCCTTGACTCCGGATGGATTTACGCAAGCCCTGTGCATCATTCTTCTCTACCTTGCAAAAATCGGACTGACCGTGGATTCTTTCATTTTTCGTTTTCCGTTTTTCGCCGTGCCCTTCGTGGTTCAGCCCTTTTTGGCGGATTTGGCTTTATCCGGTTTTTTTCCTGAAGCGGGTTCCTGCCGGAGTTCCTTTTTTTCGAACTCGAAACCCACCTTGCCGTCGGCGCCGCGGGCGAGGAAGGCGGAGAACTTGCGCCGGGTTCTGGCCGATATGAATCCGGTCAGCAAATCCGTTCGTCCGGTGGACAGCAGTTTCGTCATCTGCTCGCGGTCTACGACTTGCTTGAGAATGATCTTGCCCGAACGGAAATCGCAGCTTTTCGCCCGGCTGACCGCCTTTTCGCAAACGTAGGCCATTCCGTGCTCGAACACGCGGGAAGCGCATTTCGGGCACTTGCCCAAGGGTTCCTGGTCCGTGAAATCGACTTCCTCGCCGCCGTCTTCGCCGCTCGGTTCCTGGCCGAAATCGAATTCGGGCTGGCAGTTTGCGTTGAGGCGGATGGCGGCACTGAAAGGACGCCCCATCTTGTTGCGGAAACCGTCCAGCGGCCCGACGGCCCTGTTGGACAGCAATTGCTCGACTTCCGCCGCCTCGTATTGCCGTCCGGCGACGATTTTCCACAACGAAAAGTCGCAGCCCTGGCACTGGAATTTCTTGTACGTTTCCTTGATCCTGCCGCCGCATTTCGGGCACGGTGTTTCGAGTTCGCTGAAGTCTCCCGGAATGGTGTCGTTGTCGTAGCTCTTGGCGCGGTCGACGATGTGCTGCGTCATGGCGGCGATTTCCTTCATGAAATCGTCCCGGGACAATTCACCCCGTTCCATGCGCGCCAGTTTGTGCTCCCATTCTCCCGTCAATTCCGGCGCGGTCAATTCGGGGATGCCGAGTCCGTTCAGCAGGGTCATCAGGGAAAACGCCTTCGCCGTCGGGTGGAGTTCCTGTCCTTCCCGGTTCAGGTACTGTTCCCCGATCAGGTTTTCTATGATCTGCGCGCGGGTCGCCGGCGTCCCCAGTCCGCGCCCTTCCATCGCCGCCTTCAATTCTTCGTCGTCGACCATTTTTCCCGCGCCTTCCATGGCCGACAGCAGGGTCGCTTCGGAATAGCGCGCCGGCGGGCGGGTTTCCGTGGCGTTGACCGCGATTTCCCCGGTCAGGACGCGCTCTCCGGGCTTGATGGCGACGAGGCCGCCGTCCTTGCCCTCCTGGCTTTCGCGTCCGTAGACCGCGAGCCAGCCGGGGCTGACGAGCACCTTGCCTTCCGTCTTGAACGGTTCCTCCTCGACGCGCGTGACGCGCGTGGTCACCAGATATTCCGCGGCCGGATAGAAAATCGCCAGGAAGCGTTTGGCGACCATGTCGTAGAGTTTCTGCTCCGGCTCGGAAAGGTGTTTGGGCGCTTGCAGCGTCGGGATGATCGCAAAGTGGTCGGAAATCTTGGCGTTGTTGAATACGCGCTTGTTCGGAACGACCCAGTTGCGGGCGAGAACCTGATGGGCGAAGGCCGAATAGCGGGACAGTAGCGCCTCGTCATACCCTTTTCCGGCGCCCTCGCCGGTCAACATGCGCAGGGTCTGCTTGACGCTGCCGATGTAATCCTCGGGCAGCGCGCGCGAGTCCGTGCGCGGATAGGTCAGCACCTTGTGCCTTTCGTAGAGCGCCTGCGCCAGCGCCAGCGTGTTTTTCGCGGAAAACCCGAAGCGGCTGTTGGCTTCCCGCTGCAGACTGGTCAGGTCGTACAGCAGGGGCGAGAGCTGCGTCGACGGCTTGGCTTCCTCAACGACCTTGCCCGGCTTGCCGAGGCATTTGGCCTGGAGCGCCCTGGCGCGCGCCTCGTCCCAGATTCGTTCCGGGCGCAGATGTTCCTCTTCTTCCGTCTTGCCCTTCGAAAACTTTTCGTCGAACCACCGGCCGCGATATTCGCCGCCCTGGCAAGTGAAAATGGCTTCCAATTCCCAGTAGGGCCGGGGCCTGAATTTCCTGATCCGGTCCTCGCGGTCGACGATCAGGGCCAGCGTGGGTGTCTGGACGCGGCCGACGGTGGTCAGGTGGAAACCGCCGGTTTTCGAGTTGAAGGCGGTCATCGCACGTGTGCCGTTGATTCCGACCAGCCAGTCCGACTCCGACCGGCAGACCGCCGCGTCGGCCAGTCCGCGCATCTCGTCGCCGGCGCGCAGGCGGGAAAACCCGTCGCGGATGGCCTGCTGGGTCATCGATTGCAGCCACAGACGCTCGACGGGCTTGTTCGCCCTGGCGTGTTGCGCGATGTAATTGAAGATCAGCTCCCCTTCGCGTCCCGCGTCGCACGCATTGACCAAGCTGTCGACATCCTTGCGCTTCATCAGGCGCGTCAGCAGCTTGAGCCGCGATTCGGTTTTTTCGATCGGACGCAGGTCGAAATGCGGCGGAATGACCGGAAGATGGGCAAAAGACCATTTTCCGCGCTTGACCTCGTACTCTTCGGGGCAGACCAGTTCGAGCAGATGGCCGACGGCCGAGCAAATGACGAAGTCCTCGTTTTCGAAAAAATCGTCATGTTTGGCGAATCCCCCCAGCGCGCGCGCGATGTCGGCCGCGACGGAAGGCTTTTCAGCAATGATCAGCTTTTTGCTCATGGATTGTCCGCGCCCGTCGATGCGGGGTGTGAATATGCTTGTGGTATTGGCTTGGATATCATGCAACGCCGCATGTTAGAGTTCTCCGCCGCGCTTGGCAAGCGATGCGCGCCGGCGAAAACCCCCGGCCACGGAGTTCACGGAGAAATACGGAGAAAATCTTTTGAAAATTTCCGCTTTCCGCCGCGCCCGCCGTGGCCGGAGATTTCATTCCAGCCGCTGGTAGCGGCCTCCGGGCAGGCTGGCGACGCGGCCTTCGAGTTCGAGGCGCAGGAGGATCACCGAGAGCGCGTCGGCGGCGAGTCCCGACCGGCTGACGAGTTCGTCCAGGCCGCAGGGGTCGTAGCCCATGAGCGGCAGGATTTCCGCGCCCTCGTCCGCCTTGCCGGGTTCGGGCGTCCCTTCGGGCGGCGCGGCGGGCGCGGGCGCGGCCCAGCGGAGTTCATCGAGAATGTCCTGCGCGGTCTCCACCAGCTTGGCGCCTTCCTTGATGAGCCGGTGGCATCCCCGCGACTGCGGCGCGTGGATCGATCCGGGAATGGCGAAGACTTCCCGGCCCTGCTCGCCGGCCAGCCGGGCCGTGATCAGCGAACCGCTTTCGACGGCCGCTTCGACGACCAGCACACCCCGCGCTATTCCGGAAATGAGCCGGTTGCGGCGCGGGAAATTGGCCGCGACGGCCGGTGTGCCGAGAGGGAACTCCGAAACGATCGCGCCCTTGGCGTGGATCTCGTGCGCCAGGTCCCTGTTGCGCGCCGGGTAGACGCGATCGATTCCCGTGCCGACGAAAGCGATGGTATCGCCCCGCGCCGCCAAGGCGCCCCGGTGCGCGGCGGCGTCGATGCCCAGCGCCATGCCGCTGGCGATGACCCATCCCGCTTCGGAGAGCGCGCGGGCGAACTGCTCGGCGTTCGATACGCCCTGGGGCGTGGGGTTGCGGCTGCCGACGATGGACAGGGTCGGCCGGTCGAGCAGTTCGACCCGGCCGAGGATGTACAACAGCGTGGGCGGATCGGGAATTTCCAGCAAGGCGCGGGGATAAGCCGGATCGGCCAGCGTCACGATGCGCCGGCCGGGTTCCCGCGCCCAGGCCATCGCGGCGGCGATCGCCGCGCCGTTGTCGGCGTCGAGCAGACGCCTGGCCGCCTTGTCGCCGACGATCGCGCGCAGCGAACCGTATCCGGCGGAAAAGACGGTGTCGGGCAGGCCGAAGGCGGCGAGCAGCTTGCGCTGCGTGCCGCCGCCGATGCCGGGAACGAGGGTGAGCCTGAGCCAGTCGGCAAGCGTTTCGGGCGCGGTCGTCTGGCTCAAGGCGTTGGCTCAGGGTGTGCGAACGATGTCGTTGATCTCGATGAATCCGTCGGCCTGGACGGCCAGGGCATAGGAGACGCGCTCGAAGGTACGGAACACGAAGATGAGTCCAAACCGCACCGCCGGAACGACGACGTCTTCTTTCCGGTCGTTTTCGTCGCGCTGCGTGACGACACGGCTGCGCTCCAGGGCGAGGACGTTGCCTATTTCCAGCCCGTCCGCGCTGCCCCGGTTGATTGCCACGATCGACAGCCGGCCGCCGGAACCGACGCCGCCGTAGACCGAGGCGACCCGCCCCGTGACCATCTGGTCGGGCGCGTGCGGAACGTAGTCCACGAGACGCGGGCGGACGGCGGGCGTCAGGCGGTCGCCGTAGCCCATTTCCTGCTTGGCGGATGCGATCTCGAACACGGCCGGACTGCCCGGCTTGACCTGCTTGGCCGAACCGAGGTGGAACGCTTCGTAGCCGAGGATGCGCTGTGGGTCCTCCGGGTCGCGCATCGGTTTTCCGTTGCGGAAGACCTGCCATTCCTTCTGCTCCGGATCGGCGCCTTCCACGTAGGCCGTATCGCCCGGTCCGAGAAAGACGCGCTCCTCAGGCGTCGCCACGATGCGCGGCGCCGACTGGAGCGTGTTTTCCTCGATGAACAGCGGCGTGGCGATGAACGGCTCGATCACGTTGGGCGGAATTGGCGGGATGGCCTCGATCAGCAATTCCTCGTGAATCCGCGGGCGTGTCTTCGAATCGTCATGGGCGCTGGAGCCATTCATCCGTGAACGCGCCTTCGGATCGAGGCGCAGATAGGGATTGCCCTGGGCGTCGCGGTCGAGGACGATCACGTCGCCGGGATAAATCCGGTGCGGATTCTTGATCCGGTCCTGGTTCGCGCGCCAGATTTCCGGCCAGCGCCAAGGTTCGCGCAGGAACTTCGCGGAAATGTCCCAAAGCGTGTCGCCGGGAACCACGACATGCTGGTTCGGAGCCTTGTCCGCAAGCTCCGGGGCCGCGTCGGCGGCGTTCGCCGATGCGACGGAAAGGGTGCCGAAAACGGCCAGAACGAACGCCAGGAAAGTGCGAGTCATCGTGTCATCCTCATGCAAACGGGAAATTTGCGCGCCACGGCCTCGCGGCGGAACGGCGGGAATCGCCCGGAGAATCCTGCCTCTCCGGGGCGCTCCACCATTCGCCGCGGACATCGCATACAATGCAGCCGTATTGGCAATAGCGCGCCGTGTTCATAGATGTTGCGTTAGATTTTGCACGTAGTTACTTATTTAATCAAGCTTTTTATGTCCATGTTGCCAATTCTCCGTTTTCCCGACCCGCGCCTGAAAAAACGCGCCGAGCCGGTGCGGAACATCGACGAGAGCATACTGCGCCTGGCGCGCGACATGGCGGAGACGATGTACGAAGCGCCGGGCATCGGTTTGGCGGCGACCCAGGTCGACGTGCACAAGCAGGTGATCGTGATCGACGTTTCGGATACGCGCGACCAGTTGCTGACTCTCATCAACCCGGAAATCATCGAAAGCGACGGTAGCCAGACGGGCGAGGAAGGCTGCCTGTCGGTTCCCGGCGTCTACGACAAGGTCGAACGCGCGGAGCGCGTCGTCGTCCGCTATCTCGACCTGGAGGGCCGGGAGAAAACGATCGAGGCCGTCGGTCTGCTCGCCGTGTGCCTGCAACACGAAATCGAGCATTTGAGCGGCACGATGTTCGTCGAGCATCTCTCGCGGCTCAAGCAGATGCGCATCAAGGCCAGGCTGGCCAAGCAGGCGAAAATTACCGCATGAAGCTCGTTTTCGCCGGTACGCCCGAATTCGCCGCGCGCGCCCTGGAAGCCATCCTGGCCGCCGGTCATCAAGTCACGCTGGCGCTCACCCAGCCGGACAGGCCCGCCGGACGCGGAATGGCGCCCCGGCCCTCGCCGGTCAAGGAAATCGCGGCCGCCGCCGGCATCGGCGTTTTCCAGCCGCCGACGCTCAAGGACCCGGCCGCCTGGGAACGAATCCGCGCGGAACGGGCCGAGGCGCTGATCGTGGCCGCCTACGGCCTGATTCTGCCGCAAGCGGTGCTCGACATCCCGCGTTTCGGCGGCCTCAACATCCACGCTTCCCTGCTGCCGCGCTGGCGCGGCGCGGCGCCGATCCAGCGCGCGATCCTGGCCGGCGACGCCGAGAGCGGCGTGTGCATCATGCGCATGGAAGCCGGGCTGGATACCGGCCCGGTGCTGCGCCGCGCCCGCCTGCCGATCGCCGCCGATGACACGGCGGGATCGCTGCATGACAAGCTCGCCGCGCTCGGCGCGCGCCTCATCGTCGAAACGCTCGCCGACCTGCCGGGCGCGCCCGTGCCGCAGTCCGCCGACGGCGTGACCTACGCAGCGAAAATCGACAAGGCCGAGGCAGTGATCGATTGGCGTCTGCCCGCCGTGGAACTCGAACGCAAGACGCGCGCGTTCGATCCCTTTCCGGGCGCCGTCGCCGCCCTGGACGGCGCGCCGGTCAAAGTCTGGCGCGCCCGCGTGGCGGCCGGCGACGGCGCGCCGCCGGGAACCGTCGTGGCCGCCGGGCCGGACGGCATCGCCGTCGCCTGCGGCAAGGACGCCCTGCTGCTCACCGAACTGCAAAAGGCCGGCGGCCGCCGCATGTCCGCCGCGCGGTTCCTTTCGGGAAACCCGGTGCGTCCGGGCGCGGTGTTTTCGGAGAAGTGATGGACGATCTTTCGCGGCGGCATCGGGCTGGAATGGAAGAAGACACAAAAGAAAAATCCGGCGGGCCGGACAGCGGTTGTTCCCGTCGCTGTATTTTGGCGCATGACTGGCATTCTCCCCGTACTCGTTCCTTGTTGCCTTCGCCGTCGGTATCGCGCTTTGGCCCGCTGTCTTTTTCGTTCTCCTGTTTTTGAAACGATGGTTCCCATTCAGGGAAAAACTTTTGAGTTTTCATTGTGTCCGATGTCGTATCCATGACATTTTCGATTCAAGCGATGACCGTTCTTCCCCCCCCCCCGTCATTCCCGCGAAAGCGGGAATCCAGTGCGTACACTCCGGCGCGCAGCGCCGCATTCCTTTATTTTGCGGCCCTTCGAGTCGGAGACAACGAACTGGATTCCCGCTTGTCGGGAGAATGACGAGGAAATGGAATCGTCATGGCAATTCCATATGCAATCATCCGCGAAAGGCGGCGACCCCGCCCCCGTCATTGCGAAGCGCGCAGCGCCGTGGCAATCCGGAATGACCGGATCGGGCAGGATATGAATTACTCGCAATGACGGCTGGAGCGTCCCACATTACATATCGGATAGTTTCAAGTGGACTTGCTATATCATCAAAATCGAATTCGCCCCATCGTTTTTGCCATTCCGTGGAACGCTGACGATACCGGCCTTCCTTCATCGTAAAACTGACTCCGGTTTGAAACCCCGCCCTTCAGGGCGGTGCGAAGGCTGGAACCCCGGCCTGGAAGGCCGGGGTTTCGACCGTAGCTACTTGGGAGGGGTGCAAACCCCT